>NZ_BKNN01000212.1 GCF_008993995.1 Acinetobacter brisouii | reverse complement strand
CCAAATCAGGCTGCTTACTTCTTAACGTCTGACTATCTTGTAAATCACTTTTAATTTCCCGATAGCACATCTCAATCTCCCAACGTTGGACGTAAAGCATCGCGACTTCTTTGAGTGGATAGGCTTTTGAATCCATTAAAGATGTGATGTATCGTCTAGTTTTGCCTAAATGTTCGATTTCTATTAAACGAGCTTCCCAATATTCTCCCAATAATGGATTCAGTTTCTTCGCTC
>NZ_BKNN01000211.1 GCF_008993995.1 Acinetobacter brisouii | reverse complement strand
TGATGTGTGCTTAAAAAACAGGAGGGTTTAACTTGGTAAACTATACATACTCATTAGGAGTTTACCATGAGCAAGAAACAGAAGACTTACACCGCAGAATTTAAAGCTGAAGCCATAAAAGCCATTGAAGAGAACCAAGGTAATGTATCGAAATCCGCTAGACAACTTGGCATTTCAATGCAAACCCTTTCGAACTGGAATAACAAAGCAAAGGCTGGAACTTTAGCAGGCACAAAACAGTATTCG
>NZ_BKNN01000210.1 GCF_008993995.1 Acinetobacter brisouii | reverse complement strand
TACTTGATCAAATCCCGTTGGATGAGCAGATTGATTCAGTCTATACCGACGGGGCTTATGACACAAAACAATGCCGTCAGGTCATTGCAGATCGGCAAGCACATGCAGTGATTCCACCCAGAAAAAAATGCCAAGCCATGGAAAGATAAAAAGATGGGCTCGCTAGAGCGCAATGACTTGCTTAGAACAGTTAAGCGTTTAGGAAGAACTATTTGGAAGAAATGGTCAGGCTATCATCGGCGAAGTTTG
>NZ_BKNN01000209.1 GCF_008993995.1 Acinetobacter brisouii | reverse complement strand
TGGCTGAAACGGTGAATGGCTTATACAAAACAGAGGTGATTGAATATTTAAAAGCAGATTGGCAAGGTTTAGCAGATGTACAACTTGCGACACTAAACTGGGTAGATTGGTTCAATAAAAAGCGTGTACACAGTGCACTGGGTTATGTATCGCCTTTTGAGTTTGAAGCAATGTACTATGATAAGATTAACCCGTTAGGTCAGGTGGCCTAACTTAAATAAAAAAGTCTCCGATAAACCCGGTACGGTTCA
>NZ_BKNN01000208.1 GCF_008993995.1 Acinetobacter brisouii | reverse complement strand
ATAATCTTTTTCAGATTCAATCAATAATTGAACCGCTCTTTCTCTGATTTCAGGGGTATATTTTAATTTTGTCATCGGGATAGTCTCTCAGAATATTGACTCTCCGACAAACCCGGTACGGTTCAGTATGCAAATCTGACTGCTCAAAACATTGGATTTGTCACACGTTTTAGGCCTAAATCTGTGTATCAGGTGATCCAGCAACATCCAGTGCTTGAATCCAAAGGTATTCTAAAAGATGAAACCATTCAG
>NZ_BKNN01000207.1 GCF_008993995.1 Acinetobacter brisouii | reverse complement strand
GTTTGTTGGAGTGTTAAATCTAAATGATGTGATAAATTCATAAAAAAAATGAGTGTATTTGCATACACTCATTTTTACAGCAATTTGCATTTTTTTGCTTAACTGACTGGCATTACTCTATAAAGAGTAATGCCAGTCAGTTAAGCTGATTGGCATTTTTTCTTTGGATATTTTGCAGGTTTTGCTTTAACTACTCTCGGACACAGCCTATGCCTTTTTTCAGGTAATACATACATTTTTGAACTTTCTAATA
>NZ_BKNN01000206.1 GCF_008993995.1 Acinetobacter brisouii | reverse complement strand
GGATAATCTTTTTCAGATTCAATCAATAATTGAACCGCTCTTTCTCTGATTTCAGGGGTATATTTTAATTTTGTCATCGGGATAGTCTCTCAGAATATTGACTCTCCGACAAACCCGGTACGGTTCAAATTGTTGGATGGAAAGTATCTACACGGATGAATACAGACATGGTGCTTGATGCATTGGAACAAGCATTGCATGATCGAGGCATGCCAAAGAATGTGATTCATCATTCCGATAGAGGTGTGCAATAT
>NZ_BKNN01000205.1 GCF_008993995.1 Acinetobacter brisouii | reverse complement strand
AATAGACCTCTTGCGAAAGTTAATTTAAGAGCATCCAATTCACCATTCCAGCAATTAAATTCATTCTTAGACCAAAGCGTTTCCGTCTATTTCTATAGCGTTCTGTTAATATCCGAAAATGTTTAAGAATGACAAATTCTTAGGTTTCTTGATTGGAATGAGTAACTTACTCTTAATCTGATGAAATCCTTTATAGGCTAAATCTGCCATAATACAAGGATAAATGACCATCTCCTTCAAATACTTACGCGCAA
>NZ_BKNN01000204.1 GCF_008993995.1 Acinetobacter brisouii | reverse complement strand
TCTATGCCACATACACAAGAAAACTTGAATCACTTTGGCTCATCGAAAGGTAAAAACGCTTCTGCTCCTTATCCTCAAGTGAGGGCAACCTGCTTGGTGAATACCAATACGCATGAAATCATCGATGTTCAACTCGGCAGTATGGATCAGGGAGAACTGACTTTAGCCAGTCAACTTAAAGCGCCTGCTCAAAGTATCACTTTATTTGATCGCGCTTATTTCTCCGCTAATTTTCTCATCAATTGGCATTCCCAA
>NZ_BKNN01000203.1 GCF_008993995.1 Acinetobacter brisouii | reverse complement strand
TAATTTCATAGCGTAAATTATCTTTGGCTCGCATCAGCCAATGACGGCTTTCTGTTTGGGAATGCCAATTGATGAGAAAATCAGCGGAGAAATAAGCGCGATCAAATAAAGTGATACTTTGAGCAGGTGCTTTAAGTTGACTGGCTAAAGTCAGTTCTCCCTGATCCATACTGCCGAGTTGAGCATCGATGATTTCATGCGTATTGGTATTCACCAAGCAGGTTGCCCTCACTTGAGGATAAGGAGCAGAAGCGT
>NZ_BKNN01000202.1 GCF_008993995.1 Acinetobacter brisouii | reverse complement strand
GTAAATGTTGATCATAAAATTCATTCGGTGTGGCCTTATTCAAACTTGAATGAGGACGTATCATGTTATAAAAATCCAAATATTCCGCAATGGATTGTTTCGCTTGTTTAACTGTATCGTAAGCCTTTAAATAGACTTCCTCATGCTTCACGCTGCGCCATAAACGCTCAATCATCACATTATCCATCTATGAGCAGTATACTGCGCAAGTTTCCCATCCATACTGATACGGATATTTCGCAATTTTAACTCATT
>NZ_BKNN01000201.1 GCF_008993995.1 Acinetobacter brisouii | reverse complement strand
AAGCAATTGTGAAATATGGTTGTCCTGAGGTGTTTAATACAGACCAAGGCAGTCAATTCACAAGCGAGGCATTTTTGAATGAGTTAAAATTGCGAAATATCCGTATCAGTATGGATGGGAAAGGACGGTGGATGGATAATGTGATGATTGAGCGTTTATGGCGCAGCGTGAAGCATGAGGAAGTCTATTTGAAGGCTTACGATACAGTAAAACAAGCGAAACAATCCATTGCTGAGTATTTGGATTTTTATAACATG
>NZ_BKNN01000200.1 GCF_008993995.1 Acinetobacter brisouii | reverse complement strand
CAAACTTCGCCGATGATAGCCTGACCATTTCTTCCAAATAGTTCTTCCTAAACGCTTAACTGTTCTAAGCAAGTCATTGCGCTCTAGCGAGCCCATCTTTTTATCTTTCCATGGCTTGGCATTTTTTCTGGGGGAAATCACTGCATGTGCTTGCCGATCTGCAATGACCTGACGGCATTGTTTTGTGTCATAAGCCCCGTCGGTATAGACTGAATCAATCTGCTCATCCAACGGGATTTGATCAAGTAAATCACCAAGTACC
>NZ_BKNN01000199.1 GCF_008993995.1 Acinetobacter brisouii | reverse complement strand
CGTCCAGCCATCATTGAAAGGTGATACTTTCATAAGTGCTAAAGTTGCTTAACTTATGTAAGTTATGAAAATTATTAAGCCGTCAGGAATCTGTCCATATATGGCCGTCAAGCTGAATGCTTTATCGTCATATCAGTCGTCCAGCCATCATTGAAAGGTGATACTTTCATAAGTGCTAAAGTTGCTTAACTTATGTAAGTTATGAAAATTATTAAGCCGTCAGGAATCTGTCCATATATGGCCGTCAAGCTGAATGCTTTATCG
>NZ_BKNN01000198.1 GCF_008993995.1 Acinetobacter brisouii | reverse complement strand
CTTGTGTATGTGGCATAGACCAGACAATACCATCAACTGCACATATACGAAGACCATGAAAATCTGAATGTTGTTGCTGTGAATCCTGAAACCATGCTTGGCTAAGCGTGGAAAACAGTGCCTGCAAAGGTTCTAAACCCAAACGTTGTCGAGCTTGTACAGATGCACTGGGAACACAATATTGCGTTGTACCAAAGACAAGTTGCAACTGTTGAACAACATACCAAATGGGTTGATCTCGAAATAGGGCAAGACCAATCACCA
>NZ_BKNN01000197.1 GCF_008993995.1 Acinetobacter brisouii | reverse complement strand
GGCTGGTGATTGGTCTTGCCCTATTTCGAGATCAACCCATTTGGTATGTTGTTCAACAGTTGCAACTTGTCTTTGGTACAACGCAATATTGTGTTCCCAGTGCATCTGTGCAAGCTCGACAACGTTTAGGTTTAGAACCTTTGCAGGCACTGTTTTCCACGCTTAGCCAAGCATGGTTTCAAGATTCACAGCAACAACATTCAGATTTTCATGGTCTTCGTATATGTGCAGTTGATGGTATTGTCTGGTCTATGCCACATACACAAG
>NZ_BKNN01000196.1 GCF_008993995.1 Acinetobacter brisouii | reverse complement strand
ACACGCTTTTTATTGAACCAATCTACCCAGTTTAGTGTCGCAAGTTGTACATCTGCTAAACCTTGCCAATCTGCTTTTAAATATTCAATCACCTCTGTTTTGTATAAGCCATTCACCGTTTCAGCCAGTGCATTATCGTATGAATCACCAGTCGTACCGACTGATGCTCGTAAATTTGCAGCTTCTAAACGATTGGTATAGCGAATAGAAAGATATTGAACACCTCTATCGGAATGATGAATCACATTCTTTGGCATGCCTCGATCGTGCAATGCTTGCTCAAGTGCATCGAG
>NZ_BKNN01000195.1 GCF_008993995.1 Acinetobacter brisouii | reverse complement strand
GCATCATGCTGAGGAGATTAAACGAATTTGGAAGGAAAGTTCAGGTCGGTATGGTGTACGTAAAGTCTGGCAAAAACTGAAACGTGAAGGCTATATTATTGCACGCTGTACTGTTGCTCGATTAATGCAAAAGTTAGGTATACAAGGTGTTTGGCGTGGTAAGAATAAACAAACCACCCGTAGCCGAGATGACCAAAAACGGGCAGATGATTTAGTGAAACGTAATTTTAATGCTGATCATCCAAACCAACTATGGGTGGGTGACTTTACGTATATTCAAACTCATTCAGGCTGGGTATATACCGCATTT
>NZ_BKNN01000194.1 GCF_008993995.1 Acinetobacter brisouii | reverse complement strand
CCGAGATGACCAAAAACGGGCAGATGATTTAGTGAAACGTAATTTTAATGCTGATCATCCAAACCAACTATGGGTGGGTGACTTTACGTATATTCAAACTCATTCAGGCTGGGTATATACCGCATTTGTTATTGACGTGTTCTCACGAGCAATTGTTGGATGGAAAGTATCTACACGGATGAATACAGACATGGTGCTCGATGCACTTGAGCAAGCATTGCACGATCGAGGCATGCCAAAGAATGTGATTCATCATTCCGATAGAGGTGTTCAATATCTTTCTATTCGCTATACCAATCGTTTAGAAGCTGCAAATTTACGAG
>NZ_BKNN01000193.1 GCF_008993995.1 Acinetobacter brisouii | reverse complement strand
AGCCATTGAAGAGAACCAAGGTAATGTATCGAAATCCGCTAGACAACTTGGCATTTCAATGCAAACCCTTTCGAACTGGAATAACAAAGCAAAGGCTGGAACTTTAGCAGGCACAAAACAGTATTCGCCCGATCTAAACGCCTTACTCGAAGAAAATAAGAAGCTTAAACAACAGCTCAAAACAGCTGAAATGGAACGTGAATTTTTAAAAAAGGCAGCAGCGTACTTTGCCAAAGAAAGTCAGTGAGGTACGCCTATATGAAATCGCAAAGCCACTTATTTCCGATTATTTTAATGGCTCGATTACTTCGTCTATCCGTTTCTCGCTTTTATGATTGGCTAAA
>NZ_BKNN01000192.1 GCF_008993995.1 Acinetobacter brisouii | reverse complement strand
TTTAGCCAATCATAAAAGCGAGAAACGGATAGACGAAGTAATCGAGCCATTAAAATAATCGGAAATAAGTGGCTTTGCGATTTCATATAGGCGTACCTCACTGACTTTCTTTGGCAAAGTACGCTGCCATTGCTGTCCCACAATTTTTCACAAGAGGAAGCTCATTTGAGCTTCCTCTTGTTTTATGGGTATTTTATCGGGTGAAAATAAAGCTTTTAAAGTTCTTCTTTCAAACAAATTCACTTGAATTATTCTGAGTAAACGTTGAACTGTCCAACCTGTTTTCCCTAAATGTTGAGCGAAACTCACCAATAAATAGGCGATCATCGCAATCCAGATTTGTGTCTGAATTG
>NZ_BKNN01000191.1 GCF_008993995.1 Acinetobacter brisouii | reverse complement strand
CTTAAACATTTTCGGATATTAACAGAACGCTATAGAAATAGACGGAAACGCTTTGGTCTAAGAATGAATTTAATTGCTGGAATGGTGAATTGGATGCTCTTAAATTAACTTTCGCAAGAGGTCTAATAAAGACTTATATGGTGTTGATGCGATTTGTAGGATTTTACCGATCGCAGCTTCAACCTATTACCGGACTCTAGATCTCTGCGATGAGAAGCATTGCTTCGCAAGGGAACATCGAGCAAAGCGAGATTTACATGACTTGCATCATGCTGAGGAGATTAAACGAATTTGGAAGGAAAGTTCAGGTCGGTATGGTGTACGTAAAGTCTGGCAAAAACTGAAACGTGAAGGCTATA
>NZ_BKNN01000190.1 GCF_008993995.1 Acinetobacter brisouii | reverse complement strand
AATAGAACGGTTGTGATCACTGTTCGTGGTTCTTTTGAAACGCTTATGGCGCTTACAATACAACTGATTTGATTTTTTTATTTGGCGCACAGCATACATACTTATTTTGATACCTTGCGCTTGTAAATGCTTGGTTAATCGAACATAGCCATAGCTTTGTTTGGTTTCTTCATGGGCTATTTTGACCAAAATTGTCTGCTGATTTCGCTGAATTGATCTTTTACTCATGCCTCGCTTTAGCCAATCATAAAAGCGAGAAACGGATAGACGAAGTAATCGAGCCATTAAAATAATCGGAAATAAGTGGCTTTGCGATTTCATATAGGCGTACCTCACTGACTTTCTTTGGCAAAGTACGCTGC
>NZ_BKNN01000189.1 GCF_008993995.1 Acinetobacter brisouii | reverse complement strand
CCAAATCAGGCTGCTTACTTCTTAACGTCTGACTATCTTGTAAATCACTTTTAATTTCCCGATAGCACATCTCAATCTCCCAACGTTGGACGTAAAGCATCGCGACTTCTTTGAGTGGATAGGCTTTAGAATCCATTAAAGATGTGATGTATCGTCTAGTTTTGCCTAAATGTTCGATTTCTATTAAACGAGCTTCCCAATATTCTCCCAATAATGGATTCAGTTTCTTCGCTCTAGGTGAAATAGGCATTCTGATGTGAGCATCATGTTTTGAGTGTTGTTTTATAATTTCATAGCGTAAATTATCTTTGGCTCGCATCAGCCAATGACGGCTTTCTGTTTGGGAATGCCAATTGATGAGAAAAT
>NZ_BKNN01000188.1 GCF_008993995.1 Acinetobacter brisouii | reverse complement strand
AAAGCCTATCCACTCAAAGAAGTCGCGATGCTTTACGTCCAACGTTGGGAGATTGAGATGTGCTATCGGGAAATTAAAAGTGATTTACAAGATAGTCAGACGTTAAGAAGTAAGCAGCCTGATTTGGTTTATCAGGAATTATGGGGCGTATTGATTGCCTATAATGTATTAAGACGACAGATGAGATTTATGGCTGAACGCGCCAAGGTCAGTCCATTAAAGATCAGTTTTCATATCGCATCAATGAGTATTATCAATATATTGAGGCATACGCCTTTAGAGTCGGCAGGTAATTTGCCTAGACATTTAGAGCATTTATTAGAAAGTTCAAAAATGTATGTATTACCTGAAAAAAGGCATAGGCTGTGTCC
>NZ_BKNN01000187.1 GCF_008993995.1 Acinetobacter brisouii | reverse complement strand
GTGCTAAAGTTGCTTAACTTATGTAAGTTATGAAAATTATCAAGCCGTCAGGAATCTGTCCACATATGGCCGTCCAGCTGAATGCTTTATCGTCATATCAGCCGTCCAGCCATCATTGAAAGGTGATGACTTTCATAAGTGATAAAGTTGCTTAACTTATGTAAGTTATGAAAACTATCAAGCCGTCAGGAATCCGTCCACATATGGCCGTCCAGCTGAATGCTTTATCGTCATATCAGCCGTCCAGCCATCTTTAAAAGGTGATGACTTTCATAAGTGCTAAAGTTGCTTAACTTATGTAAGTTATGAAAATTATCAAGCCGTCAGGAATCTGTCCACATATGGCCGTCCAGCTGAATGCTTTATCGTCATATCAGCCGTCCAGCCATCATTGAAAGGTGAT
>NZ_BKNN01000186.1 GCF_008993995.1 Acinetobacter brisouii | reverse complement strand
AGGCTATAGTGTTCAAGATGAAAATATACAAAGTATTTTGAATACTATTTTTAAATATGTTCCCCCAAATTCAGAACAAGCAAAACGGATTAAAAGAAATTTTTTATTAGTTGAATATGAGCCTGATCTAAAGAGTACGGAAATTTCTGATCATGATATCTTGGTTGATGGTAATTTGATTAGTATTAATAAAGTCAAGACTGATAATTTTAAAGATATATACAAAGCTATTCATGAATTGGCTCTGCCGATATCAGCTATGGATATTAGAAAAGTTCAAGAGGTTGTTAAGGAAATTACATCTGGAGGAACAATAAAAGTCACTATAGCAGATGATATTGAAACTTTAAAAAACTCAGATAAAGTATTAGCTATTGGATCAACAAAAAATATCAAGTATGAAATAAAAGAATATACCGAACTATGT
>NZ_BKNN01000185.1 GCF_008993995.1 Acinetobacter brisouii | reverse complement strand
CCTATTTAAGTGATGTGCTGAAAAGGCTGCCGACACATAAAGTGACCCAGATTGAAGAGTTACTGCCACACTGCTGGAAACCTAAATTGAATTAAAAATTGGTATGGGATTCAGCGGACGCTTACATAGATTTGAATAGAGCGGTTAAAAACTCAGGTGGAGCATTGTAAAAGTCATGCGCAAGCTCAATGCACGTAATTCTGAAATTAAATGCACCATAATTTTTCTTAAGCGCATGAACAATTTTATGAATGTACTTTTTATTGTTCACGTCATGAATACGAATGTTAAATTTATATGAAGCTACACTATGAACCGTACCGGGTTTGTCGGAGACTTTTTTATTTAAGTTAGGCCACCTGACCTAACGGGTTAATCTTATCATAGTACATTGCTTCAAACTCAAAAGGCGATACATAACCCAGTGCACTGTGTAC
>NZ_BKNN01000184.1 GCF_008993995.1 Acinetobacter brisouii | reverse complement strand
GGCAAACCTTGGATTAATGCCTGTAACTGTTCCGGGCTGAGGGCCACGGTTTCACCTTGGTGAACTTGAGCCCAGTGAAATTTACCCTGTTCCAACCTCCGGGCACACAGCCAGATACCCAGCCCATCATGTACCAACACTTTCATACGATGACCACGTTTATTACAGAACAGGTAGGCGCAATGCGGTTTGATGTAGCCAAAGGCTCTCACCACCTGAGCCATGGCAGTATCCATCCCCGCACGCATATCCATCGGCTGGGTAGAAAGCCAGATTTCATCGATGCGGATCATTGAGTCAAACCCTGGATCAGCAACAGTAATTCAGTTACTGACTCCACAGGCCAGTCGATCTCGATCATCTGATCCCTTGCGGAACCTTGTTCCTCACGTAGTGGAATCCTGATATGAGCAACTGCTTTATTCTCTGGTATAGGTGGCGGAGGTGCTTCTTGTTTGACTGG
>NZ_BKNN01000183.1 GCF_008993995.1 Acinetobacter brisouii | reverse complement strand
AATTTCAAATTGTGCAGCTACCGCTCGAATAGAATAACCTTCCTCAAGCTTAGCTAAAATTTTACGTCTAAAATGTTCTGAATAACTCATTGCACCATTGTATTGGTTTTATAATGATTTGACTATATTGGCAGCTCGTTGGCCGCTGCGCAGCGAGCCAGCAAACAGCCAGTTCTTACGTCCCAACGCCCAGGGGCGCATCTGATTCGCAACCCAATTATTATCTATAGGTAAATTGCCATCATCCAGATAGCGGCTTAAGGCTGGCCAACGCTTCAGCGTGTAATTGATGGCCTTGGCGGTGGCAGAACTCGATGGCACCGTCAGATGATGTTGGTTGAGCCATTCATATAGTTGTTGCATCACCGGTTGACTATGCTGTTGTCGGTATTCGCGGCGCTGTTCTGCTGTACCATCGGTCTTTCTCCTGAGTTCTGCTTCTATGGCATACAGTTTCTGAATCAGCACTAAGGCCTGTT
>NZ_BKNN01000182.1 GCF_008993995.1 Acinetobacter brisouii | reverse complement strand
CGGGTGCTGAATACAAACAAAAACAAATCAATGGTAACTTTATTGCGACCTCTGATTTGATCACTAAAAACTATGACAGCAAAATCAAACCTTATGTATTGGTTGGTGCTGGTCATTATAAATATGATTTTACTGATGTAACTCGTCCTAACCGTGGTAATTCAGAAGCAGGTACGCTTGCAAACGCAGGTGTAGGTGCATTTTGGCGTTTAAATGATGCATTGTCACTTCGTACAGAAGCGCGTGCAACTTATAACATCGATGAAGACTTCTGGAACTACACTGCACTTGCTGGTTTGAACGTTGTGATCGGTGGTCACTTGAAACCTGCTGCTCCAGTTGTTGATGTACAGCCTGTAACACCACCACCTGTTGTTGAGCCTCAACCACAACAGTTGACTGAAGACTTGAACATGGAACTTCGCGTGTTCTTTGATACCAACAAGTCAAACATCAAACCACAATACAAACCTGAAATTGCAAAAGTTGCAGAGAAACTTTCTGAGTATCCAAATG
>NZ_BKNN01000181.1 GCF_008993995.1 Acinetobacter brisouii | reverse complement strand
TGGAAGAGGACGCCAGCTACGCCGAGGTGACGCCCTCCGGCACCGGCCTGCGCATCATCGGCCTCGCGACCGGCCCGAAGGTGCACCGCAACCTCGCGGTGCCAGGTGAGGACGGCGCACGCGTCGAGGTCTACCGGACCTGCGAACGGTACGTGACGATCACGGGCGATCAGGTGCCGGGCTCGCCCGATGCGCTATCCGATGTGGACGCGAAGATCGACCGCACGGTGTTCTGGCTGGACGAGGCGGCCCGCGAGGCGAAGGTCCGGAAGGCTGGGTCCAAGGCAGAGACCGAGGCGCCACGCACCGATGAGGATCGACGCCGCGACCTCCCCGGTGAGCTGCTGCGGCTGATCGAGTGCGGCGCGCCGGAGGGCGAGCGCTCCGAGAAGTTCATGCACGTCGTCGGCTGGCTGAAGGACTACGGCTGGACCGCGCCCGAGATCGTTGCGCTGCTCGCCCGACACCCGGCCGGCATCGCGGAAAAGTACGGCGACCGCCTCGAGGCCGAGGTGGATCGGTGC
>NZ_BKNN01000180.1 GCF_008993995.1 Acinetobacter brisouii | reverse complement strand
GTGCAACTAATATTGTAGGGTGCAAAAAATATTGGAACAATTACAAAGCGAGAAGACTCCAATGGCAAAGTGCGATTTCGAGCGCAAGTACGTGTCCAACGGAAAGATTTACCTGTGTTCCAAAAATCTAAGACATTTACCAAAGAATCATTAGCAAAAGAATGGATCAAAAAGCTAGAAGCTGAAATTCAAATTAACCCCGATATTTTAAACCCAGAAACCAAAACTGTGTCAAAAACTTTAGATCAGTTTATCGAGAAATATATCGAAGAAATTGGGGATGAATTTGCCGGAACGAAGAAAGCGGCTTTAAAACATATTTGTAACTATGATATTTCTCAAAAAGATGTCTATACCCTTTCTCGCCAAGACTTCTCAAATTTTGCTATTGAATGAGCTTGATTGCCAAACCGACTGATGGAAAAAAAAACGGCTACTTTTTAAAAAAACACAGTAATACGCTGTAGGCATAATCAGGATAATTTTAAATTAAAATCAACAATAAAATAAATAAGATATTGTTTT
>NZ_BKNN01000179.1 GCF_008993995.1 Acinetobacter brisouii | reverse complement strand
TTTTTTTTTTCAAGCAGAAGACGGCATACGAGATGCAGCGTAGTCTCGTGGGCTCGGTTTAAACTGAAAGTAAACGGTAACGTCTTTAGTCCCAATTTCATTTGCCAGCTTTTTTTCGACGTGATTGGTAAAAAACTCGGCAATGACCTTTTCTCGGACACTTGGATATTCTTTGGGGTTGGTAACGTATTCAATACCGACTCGATTACGCAACCACGCATCAATATCTACTTCATTTTCACGATGAAAAATTCGTATATCAGGATTATTGACGAGCTCAAGCTCGACCGCAAGATAACGGGCGTGCTGTTGAATTTCAGGTAAATAAAGAGTGCGCCAAAAGAACCATAACGACATAAATAAGCTAAAGAACACCACCAGCAGTACCAGAATAGTGGTACGCATGGCAGCAGAACGTGGCTTTATTTTGTCGAGAAAACGTTCCCATCGAGTCCGTTTACGTTCTGAGTAGGTCACGTAATCGGTAAAGTTCTGTGGGGCGATTGGTTCTAAACTCACTCTATCTTATCTCAAGCTTATTCAGCACCATCTGGAACGAATACAT
>NZ_BKNN01000178.1 GCF_008993995.1 Acinetobacter brisouii | reverse complement strand
TTGAACCGTACCGGGTTTGTCGGAGACTTTTTTATTTAAGTTAGGCCACCTGACCTAACGGGTTAATCTTATCATAGTACATTGCTTCAAACTCAAAAGGCGATACATAACCCAGTGCACTGTGTACACGCTTTTTATTGAACCAATCTACCCAGTTTAGTGTCGCAAGTTGTACATCTGCTAAACCTTGCCAATCTGCTTTTAAATATTCAATCACCTCTGTTTTGTATAAGCCATTCACCGTTTCAGCCAAAGCATTATCGTATGAATCACCAGTTGTACCGACTGATGCTCGTAAATTTGCTGCTTCTAAACGATTGGTATAGCGAATGGAAAGATATTGCACACCTCTATCGGAATGATGAATCACATTCTTTGGCATGCCTCGATCATGCAATGCTTGTTCCAATGCATCAAGCACCATGTCTGTATTCATCCGTGTAGATACTTTCCATCCAACAATTGCTCGTGAGAACACGTCAATAACAAATGCGGTATATACCCAGCCTGAATGAGTTTGAATATACGTAAAGTCACCCACCCATAGTTGGTTTGGATGATCAGCATTAAAATTACGTTTCACTAAATCATCTGCCCGTTTTTGGTCATCTCGG
>NZ_BKNN01000177.1 GCF_008993995.1 Acinetobacter brisouii | reverse complement strand
CATTAATCGAGCAACAGTACAGCGTGCAATAATATAGCCTTCACGTTTCAGTTTTTGCCAGACTTTACGTACACCATACCGACCTGAACTTTCCTTCCAAATTCGTTTAATCTCCTCAGCATGATGCAAGTCATGTAAATCTCGCTTTGCTCGATGTTCTGGATTTTCGCAGAGATCTAGAGTCCGGTAATAGGTTGAAGCTGCGATCGGTAAAATCCTACAAATCGCATCAACACCATATAAGTCTTTATTGTTATGGATGAAATCCACCATTATTTGTGTGGGCGGTCGAGCTCCGCCTGGGCGAAAAAAGCGGCTGCTTTACGTAGAATTTCATTGGCACGCTTTAATTCTTTAATTTCACGTTCCATTTGCTTCATTTTTTCTTGATCAGATATCTGTTGTACTTTAATAGGATTTTGCTGATCTAAATGCTTTTGATGCCAGGCACGAAGTGTTTCAGGAGTACAACCAATCTTAGGCGCAATTGCTGTGATTGCAGCCCAAGTAGAAGGATAATCTTTTTCAGATTCAATCAATAATTGAACCGCTCTTTCTCTGATTTCAGGGGTATATTTTAATTTTGTCATCGGGATAGTCTCTCAGAATATTGACTCTCCGACAAACCCGGTACGGTTCA
>NZ_BKNN01000176.1 GCF_008993995.1 Acinetobacter brisouii | reverse complement strand
GAAGAAGCCTACACACAAAATCTACCGCACAACCAATTGGCCCGCATATAACCGAGCTCTCATTAATCGTGGGAATATTGCCATTTGGTTCGATCCAAAGACCCAGTGGTATGCACAATCACAAGGCAAGCATGGTCGAAATCAAACCTATTCTGATACTGCCATCCAGTGCTGTCTGATGATCAAATCCCTATTTCGATTGTCTTTACGCATGGTCACAGGTTTTGTTCAAAGTCTGATTAACCTTTGTGGATGAGCAGCCCCGAATATCAGTGATATTCGTACAGTACGCTTTGTAGAAGACAAAAGCATATTGATATTCAAATTAGCTATGAGAAGAGTTGCAATGGACTGCCTTGCGCAATATATTGCTCATTGTCGATTCCACGGGCTTGAAGTTTTTAGGTGAAGGTGAATGGAAACGTAAGAAACATCAGCCTGAATATCGTCGCCAATGGCGTAAACTCCATATTGGTATAGATGCTAAAACCCTACAAATACGGGCAGTTCAGCTCACGACCAACAATGTAAGTGATTCACAGGTACTTGGTGATTTACTTGATCAAATCCCGTTGGATGAGCAGATTGATTCAGTCTATACCGACGGGGCTTATGACACAAAACAATGCCGTCAGGTCATTGCAGATCGGCAAGCACATGCAGTGATT
>NZ_BKNN01000175.1 GCF_008993995.1 Acinetobacter brisouii | reverse complement strand
TAGACCTCTTGCGAAAGTAAAAAATTGTTTATACTAGTCCCATGAAATATGAAAATTTAACTAGATTTAATGATGGGGAATTTAAACGACTTGTTGGAATTCCTCGTCCATTATTCTTAAAAATGGTATCAGTGTTACAACACGCTGAACTCGCCAAGAAAAAATCTGGAAGACCTCATTCATTGTGTTTAGAGGATCAATTGTTGTTAACTTTAAACTACTTACGCTGTTATAGTACTCAAATTGAGTTATCCGCCGACTATAACCTAGCTGAAAGTAATGTGAATCGTACGATTCAGAAAGTTGAAAATGCTCTGATTCAATCACGGATTTTCGCATTGCCTAAAAGGAATCAAAAGTTTAGTGAGGAGGATTATGTAATCGTTGATGTCACTGAGTCACAGATTGAGCGTCCCCAAAAAAACAAAGAAAATTCTATAGCGGTAAAAAGAAGAAACATACGCTAAAAACACAGGTCATTTTTAACCCAAAATTAAAGCAAATTGTAAGTATACAGATTGAAGATGGCAGAAAACACGATCTGACGATTGCGCGTAAGTATTTGAAGGAGATGGTCATTTATCCTTGTATTATGGCAGATTTAGCCTATAAAGGATTTCATCAGATTAAGAGTAAGTTACTCATTCCAATCAAGAAACCTAAGAATTTGTCATT
>NZ_BKNN01000174.1 GCF_008993995.1 Acinetobacter brisouii | reverse complement strand
ATTATATATAGCTTTCAGAGAATTTATATGGACAAATTCCTGTCAATAAGTGGACGAATTCCTGACATTATATGGACAGATTCCGTGATTAAAAATGACAGATTCCTGACATTATATGGACAGATTCCTGACATATATAGACGGATTCCTGACATGCAAAAAACTTCCATTTATGGACATTAGGTGATATTGTCCATAAATAGTGTTTTCATTATGAGTCATGATATGGCAAATGTAGTTTATAAAGATAATAATTTAATTGAAGCGTCTTACTCTTTAAATTTATCTGAACAACGCTTAATTCTAATTGCAATTATTGCGGCAAGGGATATTGAAAAGGATCTTACCTCAGATACTGTTTTGACAATTCATGCATCTGAGTATATGAAGCATTTTAATTTAGGCCGCCAATCAGCATATGAGGCCTTACAGACCGCATGTGACAATCTATTTGAGCGTCGGCTTACTTATAAAGCTATAGATCCTTTAACAGGGAATCCTGCGATTTATAAAAGCCGTTGGGTTTCTAAAGTTGGTTATATCAAAGAATCTGCTTGTGCTCAGCTTGTTTTTACGCAAGATATTTTACAATTGTTTGTTAAGCTCGAAGAAAAATTCACGCGTTATGAATTAAAACAAATTTCGCAACTATCGAGTGTCTATGCCATACGGCTA
>NZ_BKNN01000173.1 GCF_008993995.1 Acinetobacter brisouii | reverse complement strand
CTGACTCAGCAAGCGATGCCCGCCTATGTGATTGATAAAGGCATTGCTTCACCTGAATTGCTCAGCCATGTGCTGGTATCGAAGTATGCCGATCATTTGCCGCTGTACCGTCAACGTCTGATCTATCAGCGGGCGGGAATCGAACTTTCTAGATCAACTTTATCTGACTGGATAGGTCGCTGCGGTGTAGAACTGGAACCTCTGGCCAATGCCTTAAAGGAGGTGGTGCTGCAACAGCGGGTGCTGCATGCAGATGAAACACCGGTCACCATCATGCGGATGGGTGAGAATGATAAAAAACCGAAGAAAGGTTATGTCTGGGCCTATGCCACCACACAGTACAATCCAGTTCAGGCGGTGATCTATGACTTTCAGGATAGTCGTTCAGGCCAGCATGCTGCAGAGTTCTTGAAAGGCTGGCAGGGTTATCTAGTCTGTGATGATTACAGTGGTTATAAAGCACGCTTTAAATCAGGCCAGGTCATTGAGGTGGGCTGCATGGCGCATGCTCGTCGTAAATTCCATGAACTGCATGTGACCAAGAAAAGTCAGGTCGCTGAACAGGCCTTAGTGCTGATTCAGAAACTGTATGCCATAGAAGCAGAACTCAGGAGAAAGACCGATGGTACAGCAGAACAGCGCCGCGAATACCGACAACAGCATAGTCAACCGGTGATGCAACAACT
>NZ_BKNN01000172.1 GCF_008993995.1 Acinetobacter brisouii | reverse complement strand
TTTACAAGCGCAAGGTATCAAAATAAGTATGTATGCTGTGCGCCAAATAAAAAAATCAAATCAGTTGTATTGTAAGCGCCATAAGCGTTTCAAAAGAACCACGAACAGTGATCACAACCGTTCTATTTATGACAATTTACTCAAGCAACAGTTTTCAATGACGAAGCCTAATCTTGCGTGGTCGAGTGACATTACCTACATTTGGACGGCTGAGGGCTGGTTGTACTTGGCAGCTGTCAAAGATCTTTACACGAAACAGGTTGTTGGCTATAGCTTAAATGAGCGCATGACAGCCAAGCTTGTTTGTGATGCATTGAATATGGCTATTCGCAATCAGAAACCTGCTAAAGATCTCATTATACATTCAGACAGAGGCAGCCAATATTGCAGTAATGAATATCGAAACTTACTTGAGAAATTTGATTTTCAGGGTTCAATGAGCAAAAAAGGCGACTGCTTTGATAATGCACCGATAGAGAGTTTTTGGGGCATACTCAAAAATGAACTAGCCCATCATCGCAACTACAAAACAAGGGAAGAAGCCAAAGCGGATATTACAAAATATATAGAGTTATTTTATAATCAACGAAGAATTCAAAAAGGCTTGGATTTTAAGACACCAAATCAAATGGCAGAAGACTTTTATCGGTTAGCTGCCTAGAATCTCCCAAGTGAAAGTCTCCTGCTAATTCAGCACACATCAT
>NZ_BKNN01000171.1 GCF_008993995.1 Acinetobacter brisouii | reverse complement strand
TGAAACTCAGTTTAAGCGATACACAGGCATCTCATGGTCAACCTTTGATTTGATCGTTGAATACATGAAGAAGAAGATCCACACCAAAGGGCGACCAACCAAGCTTTGCGTGGAAGATCAGGTTCTACTTTGTCTCAGCTATTGGCGTGAATACAGAACCTTATTTCATGTTGCTACAAGTTATGGTGTTTCAGAGCCGACGGCTTCCCGAATTGTACGTCATGTTGAAGATTGCCTAATTCAGTCAGGGCTATTTAATTTACCCAAAGAATTACCTAAAGGTGAAGGGATCGACTGGAATGTGGTGATTGTAGATGCCACAGAAATTCCGATCCAAAGGCCTAAAAAAACAGAAGAAAAGTTATAGTGGCAAGAAAAAGGCACATACCTTTAAAGTACAAGCCATCATTCACTATAAAACGCAGCAGATTCTGAGTTTGTGTGGTTGTCATGGGGCTATACATGATTTTAAGCTATTCAAACGCCATTTAAATCAAATTCCTATGGGTGCTTTTATTCTTGTGGATAAGGGATATCAAGGCATTGATACTGTTTACTCGAACAGTTTATTGCCATTAAAAGCAAACAAAGGTGGTAACTTGCATTCTGAGCTCAAAAAATACAACCGAGAAATCAATAAAAGAAGAATAGGAATTGAGCATGTATTTGGCAGACTCAAAACCTTTAAGATTCTTGCTGGACGTTATCGAAA
>NZ_BKNN01000170.1 GCF_008993995.1 Acinetobacter brisouii | reverse complement strand
CTATGCCAATCTATAATTGCACACAGATAGACAAAGCCTTTAGCCATAGGAATATACGTGATATCTGTACACCAGACTTGATTAGAGTGATCGATGACCATGTTTTTCAACAGATATGGGAAAATACGGTGTGCAAGATTAGGCTTACTGGTATTGGGTTTTGGATACAAGGCATGTATTCCCATCAAGCGCATTAAACGTCGGACTTTACGCCGACCTATTTGATGTCCTTGACGCTGTAGCATATCTCGTATCATTCGACTGCCCATAAATGGGTCGTCGAGATGAATTTCATCGATCAGACGCATCAAACTCAAATCAGTGGATGAAATCTCTTTGGGCTTGTAATACAACGTACTGCGATTGATTTGAATCAATTGCGATTGTTGTCGTACCGAAAGTTGATGGGTCTTATCGATCATTTTTTGTCGCTCAGCTGCCCTATTTTTCTGAGCGCACCTTCTAAAAAATCAATTTGCAATGCCTGATGTCCTATCTTGGCATGTAAAGCTTTGAGGTCAATCTCTGGTTCTTGTTGTGCTGTTGGTCGTGAAAAAATATTGACGGATTGTTCAAGCAGTTGATTTTTCCAATCAATGATTTGGTTTTGATGTAAATCGAATTGAGTAGAAAGTTCAGCGAGTGTGTGGTCGCCTTTAATTGCTGCGAGAGCAACTTTAACTTTAAACTCTGCTGAATGATTACGACGTTTTCTTCGTGTCATG
>NZ_BKNN01000169.1 GCF_008993995.1 Acinetobacter brisouii | reverse complement strand
AGGGGCATAGGAAGTTAAGCATATTAAAAAGTATGGTAACTTCCTTATATGAAAGCAAAAAATAGATATTATTCCCGTTCAAGAATCACAGAAGCAAAATTCAGGCAAATTATTCGCTTTTTTGCCATGGATTTTACTGCATCAGATACAGCTAAACTCACCAATATTTCTGTACGCTCCATCAATACAATTTACATCAAATTGCGTAAAAAAATTGCTCTCCAGTGTGAAGAAGTATCTCCTTTTAACGGCATTGTTGAACTGGATGAATCTTACTTTGGTGCTCGTCGTGTCCGTGGTAAGCGAGGTCGCGGTGCATCAGGTAAAACGATTGTATTTGGATTGCTTAAACGAGATGGAAATGTATACACAGAAATTGTGCCTGATTGTTCCAAAGCCACTCTACAAGGCATTATTCGTGGACATATAGAACTTGATTCAGTAATCAATACAGATGGATGGAGAGGCTATGATGGTTTAGTTGACATTGGCTTTGACAAGCATTTGAGAGTAAATCATGGTGATAATGAATTTGCCTGTGGAGAACGTCATATTAATGGCATAGAGTCTTTTTGGGGTTATGCAAAGAAGCGGCTCAGTAAGTTTAATGGAATTGAGAAAAGGATGTTTTATTTGCATCTTAAAGAAACGGAGTATCGCTTCAATCATCGGCATGATAATTTATACCTCGATTTGCTTAAATTACTCCGTAATAATCCTCTTTAACTTCCTAAGCTCCT
>NZ_BKNN01000168.1 GCF_008993995.1 Acinetobacter brisouii | reverse complement strand
TATAGTCAAATCATTATAAAACCAATACAATGGTGCAATGAGTTATTCAGAACATTTTAGACGTAAAATTTTAGCTAAGCTTGAGGAAGGTTATTCTATTCGAGCGGTAGCTGCACAATTTGAAATTAATAAAAATACCATTGTTGAATGGAAGAAACGTATAGAGATTAAAAAAACTCGTGTACGTAAACCTTCTAAAATTAACGATGATGCTTTACGTGAAGATGTTGAAAAGTATCCTGATGCTTATCAATATGAACGTGCTGCACGTTTTAATTGTGGTGTTTCATCTATTGGTGCTGCATTAAAGCGCTTAAATATTACAGTTAAAAAAAGACGTTAAGCCATCCTAAAGCAGATACAAAGCTTAGGGATAAATTTATTCTGCAAGTGAATGAATTAGAAAAAAACCATCCGATTATTTATCTGGATGAAAGTGGTTTTAAGTCACATGATTACAGACCTCATGGCTACTCACGAAAAGGAGTACCCTGTCTAGGGCAATATAATTGGCAATTAAAGAATCAGACCAATGCCATTGGAGCAATCCATAAAGGGTATTTATTTTCAGTCGGTTTATTTGACTGCAAAATCAATTCAGATGTTTTTCATTTTTGGATTGAGCAATTCCTCATACCAGCATTACCAGAAAATAGTGTAGTGGTTATGGATAATGCAGCATTTCATAAAAGAGCAGATATTCAGGAGTTATTGGAACAACAAGGGCATAAAATTCTTTGGCTTCCTG
>NZ_BKNN01000167.1 GCF_008993995.1 Acinetobacter brisouii | reverse complement strand
AGCTTGGTCCATTCTGCTATTCTCCAAACGTTCTATTTCATTCTTCTCATGACCTCAGGCATACTGCGGTCATGAATACACTGCCTGATTTAAGCCAACTGACCCATGAACAACTGCTGGAATTTACCAGACAGTTGGCGATGCAGCATCAGTCTCTGGCACAATCAAACCAGCAATTAGATGCCAGAGTTCAACATCTTGAAGTCACCAATCAGCAATTAGATTCTAAAGTTCAACATCTTTCTATTCTCAATCAAAAATACGAGCATGAACTCGCACTATTTAAACAGCACAAATTCGGCAGTAAAAACGAACATCTAACCGCAAAACAAATCCATCTGTGGGATGAAGCGGTCGAAGAAGATATCGCAGCAGTTGATCTGGAACTGGAGCGGCTGAATGCAGATAAAACCGATGCAGCGACACAGAAAGCCACAGTCAACAAACCTAAACGTCGACCACTGCCAGATCACCTGCCAACCCTCCGTATTGAGCACGAACCTGCCTCAACGCAATGCAGCTGTGGCTGCACATTGCGTCGTATCGGCGAAGATATCAGTGAAAAACTGCATTTCAGACCGGCACAGTTCTATAAGGAACAGCATGTGCGTGGTAAATGGGTCTGTGATCAGTGTGACACTCTGACTCAGCAAGCGATGCCCGCCTATGTGATTGATAAAGGCATTGCTTCACCTGAATTGCTCAGCCATGTGCTGGTATCGAAGTATGCCGATCATTTGCCGCTGTACCGTCAACGTCTGATCTATC
>NZ_BKNN01000166.1 GCF_008993995.1 Acinetobacter brisouii | reverse complement strand
AATGAATACAAAGCGCTTCTATATGCAATGGCAGTTGCGAATTATAGTGAGAAAAATAGGGTAAATGGTGAAATCACCGAACAAACCTATATTTATTTGTATAAGGATGATCTGGCAGATTTACTAGGATTGAATAAACGTAATTCAATTAATGTTGCAATAGACCGCATCTATAAAGAACTTTCATCCCGGGTGGCTCATTTTATTATTGAGGAGCCGGCTGATGATGGTAAGAGAAAAACTAAAAAAGTACATTCTGTCGTTCCCATTATCCGTGAGTTAAGATGGGAAGATGACTCTAAAAATGCGATTCAGATTCGTTTTACCAATGAGGTATTGCCGTATTTCACTCAACTGGCGGGGGGGAATTTTACCACCTATCAGCTAAAACATCTTTTTGCCTTGGATTCTGTTGCCAGTATGAGTCTTTATACGTATTTCATTAAAAACGAATTCAAGTACGCCAATCAAAAGAGTTATGAAGTGCCATTACTTTTGGAAAACTTGAAAGCACTGATTGATATTAATGAAACCAAATATGATCGCTGGGTAGATTTTAGACGCTATGTATTAGACAAAATAGTGGCAGAAATTAATGAAAATACAGACCTACAATTAGAATATGAAACCGTTAAGAAAGGCCGTCCAATTGTGGGTGTGAATTTTAAACTGCATCATCGGATTGCTGATAAAGCACCGGATGAAATTGCAGTAATTGAAAAAATCTATCTTGATGTTCCATTTGAAGACAATGCATTCGTAAAAGAATTGGGGGCGAAATTCGATACGAA
>NZ_BKNN01000165.1 GCF_008993995.1 Acinetobacter brisouii | reverse complement strand
GGCTTTGTTGCACAAACCTATCTGTAAAGGCTTTTTCAGCGATATAATTTTCAAATGAAGAAGCCTACACACAAAATCTACCGTACAACCAATTGGCCCGCATATAACCGAGCACTCATGAGTCGCGGAAATATTGCCATTTGGTTTGATCCTGCTACGCAATGGTATGCTCCATCAAAAGGCAAACAAGGGCGAAATCAAACCTACTCCGACGCAGCTATCCAATGCTGCTTAATGATTAAATCCTTATTCCGTCTATCTTTACGTATGGTCACTGGCTTTGTGCAAAGTCTGATTAAACTTTGTGGATTAAATTGGACCGCACCAGATTACAGTACGCTTTGTAGAAGACAAAAGCATATTGATATTGCAATCAGCTACCAAAAAAGTAGCGATGGGCTGCATCTACTCATAGACTCTACAGGCATGAAGTTTCTAGGTGAGGGCGAATGGAAACGCAAGAAACATGGACCTGAATATCGTCGCCAATGGCGTAAACTTCATATTGGTATAGATGCTAAAACCCTTCAAATACGCGCTATTCAACTCACTACAAATAATGTGAGTGATTCACAAGTGCTTGGTGATTTACTCGATCAGATTCCACAAGATGAGCAGATTGACTCTGTTTATACCGATGGAGCTTATGACACCAAGCAATGCCGTCAGGTCATTGCAGATCGGCAAGCGCATGCAGTGATTCCACCTAGAAAAAATGCGAAACCATGGAAAGATACAAAGAGTAGCTCGCTAGCGCGAAATGAATTACTTCGAACAGTTAAACGTTTAGGCAGGACACTATGGAAAAAATGGTCAGGCTATCATCGCCGCAGTTTGGTGGAAAC
>NZ_BKNN01000164.1 GCF_008993995.1 Acinetobacter brisouii | reverse complement strand
AAACGGCTGATTTCAGTGTCTATGCCTTGTCTGCGTAATTGTGTGACTTTGGTGCCTTCATGGATGGTGGCTTGTAGTCCGTTGTTCTGATCGGCATAGCTACGATGGTCTATTTTTTCTCGGTAGCCTGCACGTTCCAATGCTTTATTGGCTAAGTCTGCCCAAGTTTCTCGAATTTGCTTAATATCTTCTTGGGTTGTCCCCATGCCAAGGCTTTTTCGTTTGGCGTTGCTGAGTTCAATATCGGTTTTGGTGGTCAGAGTGAGTTTATTGTCTGCGTCTAATTCGGCTTTTCGGGTTGTGAGCATGATATGGGCGTGATGGTTTTTATCATTACCGCCTTTGCTCGGTTCATGGATGGCTAAATCTGCGATTACGTCATAGCGATCAACTAAGGACCTGGCAAAGTCTTTTGCCAAGTCCTTACGTTGAACAGCGTCTAATTCATCAGGCAGGGCAATCACCCATTCTCTAGCGGTTCGGGCATCTTTGCGGTTCTCGGTTTTTTCTGCCAAGTTCCAAAGTTCGCCACGGTCAATTTCAATATCTAGATTAGAGATAATTTCAGAATGGGCGACACCTTCTTTTCTCGTAAAGTCATGGGTCAGCCCTGTGCGTTCATCTTCTAGTTTTTCACCTGCACGATAGGCACTCGATGCAACCGCAGTTCGTCCTGAACTTCGGTTAACTGTTTTAGTGGAACAATGATAGATTGCCATGCAGTCGCCTTGAGATGCTTTTGCTTTTAAAAAAATTGCGTAGCAGTTTTTTGGGGTTAAGGGGTATCCCCTTACGCAAACTTTGACTTGGATGAAATCCAAGTCGTAAGTGCGCATTTCATGAAAAACACGATAGCATATAGCTCGCTTGAACTCTAGTTCATAGAGCCTTATGCTTGAGTGGTTTTCTA
>NZ_BKNN01000163.1 GCF_008993995.1 Acinetobacter brisouii | reverse complement strand
GTAAATTCCAGCAGTTGTTCATGGGTCAGTTGGCTTAAATCAGGCAGTGTATTCATGACCGCAGTATGCCTGAGGTCATGAGAAGAATGAAATAGAACGTTTGGAGAATAGCAGAATGGACCAAGCTAGTTTAGAGCATTGTGACCACTTGCTGTCGTCCAATGCGCTGCCAAGGCAAACCTTGGATTAATGCCTGTAACTGTTCCGGGCTGAGGGCCACGGTTTCACCTTGGTGAACTTGAGCCCAGTGAAATTTACCCTGTTCCAAACGCCGGGCACACAGCCAGATGCCCAGTCCATCATGTACCAACACTTTCATACGATGACCACGTTTATTACAGAACAGGTAGGCGCAATGCGGTTTGATGTAGCCAAAGGCTCTCACCACCTGAGCCATGACAGTATCCATTCCTGCTCGCATATCCATGGGCTGGGTAGAGAGCCAAATTTCATTGATACGGATCATGTTGCCAGTGCCTTGAGTAATTCTGCCAAGGCAGGTATTTCTGATGTCTGCCATTTTAGCTGAATATCATTATTCGTATGAGGCACGGTGATACACAACGTGATCCTCTCATCAATAGGTTGGCTGATTGCAGCAGTGTAAGGCAAAGCAATAAATGCTGGATTCACATGAGTAGGATCCTGCACGGCACCCTCATGATGGCTGAAGATCCTGATCCAACGACTGACAAGGTTGGCATTAATACTATGTTGCAGTGCGACCGAAGCGATCGAGGTATTAGGATTTTTGCAGGCATTGACAATACTGAGTTTGAATTCTTTGCTGTATTTTCGGCGTTTTTTAGCAACAGGAGGTGTTGCTGAATATATATCCATGTTCATGGATTAAGTCCCCACTTGTTTTTAGGTGGGAACTAAATTAAGGCTTATAGGATCGCTTGGTAAGGCTGTGTTAGCCGGATGCTTAC
>NZ_BKNN01000162.1 GCF_008993995.1 Acinetobacter brisouii | reverse complement strand
GATAGATCAGACGTTGACGGTACAGCGGCAAATGATCGGCATACTTCGATACCAGCACATGGCTGAGCAATTCAGGTGAAGCAATGCCTTTATCAATCACATAGGCGGGCATCGCTTGCTGAGTCAGGGTGTCACACTGATCACAGACCCATTTGCCACGGACATGCTGTTCCTTGTAGAACTGTGCCGGTCTGAAATGCAGTTTTTCACTGATATCTTCGCCGATACGACGTAACTGGCAGCCACAACTGCATTGGGTTGATGCAGGTTCATGCTCAATACGGATGGTGTGTAGATGATCGGGCAGCAGTCGACGTTTAGGTTTGTTGACTGTGGCTTTGTGTGTCGCTGCATCAGTTTTATCTGCATTCAGCCGTTCCAGTTCCAGATCAACAGCGGCAATATCTTCTTCGACCGCTTCATCCCAGAGATGGATTTGTTTTGCGGTGAGATGTTCGTTTTTACTGTCGAATTTGTGCTTTTTAAACAGCGCAAGTTCATGCTCGTATTTTTGATTGAGAATGGAAAGATGCTGAACTTTGGCATCTAATTGCAGATTGGATACTTCAAGATGCTGAACTTTGGCATCTAATTGCTGGTTTGATTGTGCCAGAGACTGATGTTGCATTGCCAACTGTCTAGTAAATTCCAGCAGTTGTTCATGGGTCAGTTGGCTTAAATCAGGCAGTGTATTCATGACCGCAGTATGCCTGAGGTCATGAGAAGAATGAAATAGAACGTTTGGAGAATAGCAGAATGGACCAAGCTAGTTTAGAGCATTGTGACCACTTGCTGTCGTCCAATGCGCTGCCAAGGCAAACCTTGGATTAATGCCTGTAACTGTTCCGGGCTGAGGGCCACGGTTTCACCTTGGTGAACTTGAGCCCAGTGAAATTTACCCTGTTCCAACCTCCGGGCACACAGCCAGATACCCAGCCCAT
>NZ_BKNN01000161.1 GCF_008993995.1 Acinetobacter brisouii | reverse complement strand
CTTAAAATTGCGAGCACTTTCTTAAATTCTTCTTTTTTCCCAAAACCAATCAAACGTAGAACAGCCATTTGAACATAGTCCAAACCGTAGCGAAATAAACTTACTGAAAGTCGTCCATGCTTCTTTATTTTTATCGCTTTTTTCCGATCATGTTGCCATTCACCTGTTAAATAGCACCAACAGAAACCGATAGCTAGCACTGCTATCAATTTCTTGACTCGTCTAGGGTCTGTTAAACGAGTATTTTCAAGATTGAATCCACGTCCTTTGAGACAACTAAATAACGTTTCGATTTCCCAGCGTAATGCATAATCACGAATAGCAGAAGCATTAAACATAGGAGAAACAACAAGTAAAAGTTCTCCATCTTCTAATCGTAGCGCACTAATATACAGTTTCACTCGACCAACCCAAATACGTCGTTTACGACATTCAGTTTGACCAACTTGAAGATGACGAAATAAATCACTAATTTTATGATTCTTGGCTAAGTGATTGGTCACAATAAAGTTTTTTTAACACGTATACAGAAGTTAATGTCATTTTCAATTCACCATGTAAACCATTTCTCACCGATAAATTCTCTGTCTGCGAACACATTCACAATACGATCTTTACCAAAAATGGAGATAAAGCGTTGAATCAAAGCAATACGCTCTTTTGTATCTGAATTTCCACGTTTATTGAGCAATGTCCAAACAATAGGTATCGCTATTCCACGATAGACGATGGCTAACATCAAGATATTAATATCTCGTTTTCCCCATTTCCAATTAGTTCTATCCAAAGTTAATTGGACTTTATCGAATGAAAATATATTGAAAATTAACTGAGAAATTTGACGATAATCGAAATACTGATCTGCAAAGAAGCGTTGTATACGTCGATAAAATGATTGTGGTAAGCACTTGATGGGTAAGGCTTTAGATGCAGAAGAAAGATTACATGTCTGTTTTACAATTAATGCCAGCATAATCAGTGTAAAACATTTTGCATGTGACTTGTTCCACTTTAGATATTTGTTTAAG
>NZ_BKNN01000160.1 GCF_008993995.1 Acinetobacter brisouii | reverse complement strand
GTTATATTGACCATTCAGTGAATATGCCACGCGGGGTTTTAGAAATGCGAATTCATCAACACCCTGCTGTGTTACAGCACTGCGATACTTTAGTGGCTTTAGACGCTTTGGCTGAACATGAAATTTACCTGATTTGTCGCTCGGGTGGACGCTCAGCGCTTGCCGCAGTTTCTCTACAAAATATGGGTTTCCCAAAGGTTTTTTCTGTGGCAGGTGGTATGCAAGCTTGGCAAGATGCCAATTTCCCTATGGTTCAATAATATTTGGAAAGACTCATGAAATACACAGAACTCACGCATAATATTTCAAATAACATCAAAACAATTCGTCAAAATTCACCTGAAACCATGAAAAGTTTCAATGCTTTAGCACAAAGCAGCATGAAAGAAGGTGTTATTGATGCAAAGACCAAAGAATTAATCGCGCTAGCCATTGGCGTTGCCAACCGTTGTGATGGATGCATTGGTTTTCATACCCGCAGCCTTGTCAAAATGGGCATGACTTTAGAAGAACTCAACGAAGTTCTGTCTGTTGCGGTGTATATGGGCGGTGGCCCTTCTCTCATGTATGCCGCAAATGCAATCGAAGCCTTTGAAGAATTTACGGAAAATCAATAAATAAACCAAAACAAATCACCTTATCGGTGATTTGTTTTTTTGCTTCATGTTAAGTAATTGACCAATACATTTGGCGCTCGAATAAACAATCTGAGCAAAGACTGCGCTGCTTTCGATGGTTTCCGATGACCCCGCTCCCAACTCTCTAATGTTCTCACCGATATACCCAAAATATTTGCCAATTCATTTTGCGATATTTTGCAACGCTTACGTGCAAAAACAATATCTTCAGGTTGAATATTTACTACATTTACCTTTGGATAATGAATATGACTTTGTTGTAGTACTGACAACATAAAACACCCCTATTCTAAATATTAAATTTTATATAAAAATAAAAATGATCATTTAAAAGAAAGGCATCATTTTTATTTTTATATCACTTGAAATTCATTAATACATAAGCCAATTGTTCTATTAAAAATATACAATC
>NZ_BKNN01000159.1 GCF_008993995.1 Acinetobacter brisouii | reverse complement strand
CTTTCAAACAAATTCACTTGAATTATTCTGAGTAAACGTTGAACTGTCCAACCTGTTTTCCCTAAATGTTGAGCGAAACTCACCAATAAATAGGCGATCATCGCAATCCAGATTTGTGTCTGAATTGCGTTCCTGCTGCGGCCTAGAAACGCTTTTAATTTGAGATTCTGCTTAATCGCCTTAAAGAACAGCTCAACTTTCCAACGATCTTTATAAATCGCCGCAATGGTGGAGGCGGCTAAATGAAAGTTATTGCTGAGAAAGCTAAAGTGCTTGCCACTTTGCTGATCTCTATATTCAATTCTTCTTAACACTGGGGCTTTTCTTTTTAGGGCATGTGCGCTATTCAGCTGAATGGTTTCATCTTTTAGAATACCTTTGGATTCAAGCACTGGATGTTGCTGGATCACCTGATACACAGATTTAGGCCTAAAACGTGTGACAAATCCAATGTTTTGAGCAGTCAGATTTGCATACCATTGGTAATCGACATAGCCTTTATCAAAAACTACAATGCTGCCAGCAGGAAACTGGAATTTGCGGCCTTGTACCATGTCATTTTCTTTGCCATTTTCAACTGCAACAAACTCAGGAATATCATTGCTGTGATTCAATCCTATGCTGAGTTTCATGCTGGCTTTTGAGTCATGAACTTTGGCCCATTCACATAAGGAAAGCGACAGGTCAATATGACTGGCATCCAAGGAATACAAGGGATTCTTAAAGCGAAATTTATGAGCTACTTTTGAGTGTTCATAGTATTTAAGCAACTTGTAAAATAGCTGTTGATACAAGGCAGCAGGCTGCTGCTCATTGATTCGTGCCAGCGTGCTTCGGGGAATAGACTTTGCTCCGAGATGACTTAGCTTTTCCTGTTGGCACTCCAAATTGGATTGAATATCTCTCAGACTTTGCCTACAAGAGAATTGAGACATCAATATGGCAATAAACTGATCCCACCGGGAAGTCGCTCTAAATTTCTGTCCAACATGGTGTACTTTAGCAAGTTGTTCAAAATCCTGTCGCACAACAGGTTTAATTAGCTCATAAAATACGGTATTCTGATGTGACAAAACCTGAATCCTGGTCGTTAAAGTGTTTGTTT
>NZ_BKNN01000158.1 GCF_008993995.1 Acinetobacter brisouii | reverse complement strand
AAGTTTGAACGTAATAAGCCACACGTAAACGTGGGCACAATCGGTCACGTTGACCATGGTAAAACAACTCTTACTGCTGCGATCGCAACAATCTGTGCGAAAACTTACGGCGGTGAAGCGAAAGATTACTCACAAATCGACTCAGCTCCTGAAGAAAAAGCACGTGGTATTACCATTAATACTTCACACGTAGAATACGATTCTCCAATTCGTCACTACGCGCACGTAGACTGCCCAGGACACGCCGATTATGTTAAAAACATGATCACTGGTGCTGCTCAGATGGATGGTGCGATCCTTGTATGTGCTGCGACTGACGGTCCAATGCCACAAACTCGTGAACACATCCTTCTTTCTCGCCAAGTAGGTGTACCTTACATCATCGTATTCTTAAACAAATGCGACCTTGTTGACGACGAAGAATTGCTTGAATTAGTAGAAATGGAAGTTCGTGAACTTCTTTCTACTTATGACTTCCCAGGTGATGACACTCCAGTGATCCGTGGTTCTGCTCTTGCTGCACTTAACGGTGATGCAGGTCAGTACGGTGAGTCTTCAGTTCTTGCACTTGTTGAAGCGCTTGACTCTTACATTCCAGAACCAGAACGTGCAATCGACAAAGCATTCTTGATGCCAATCGAAGACGTATTCTCTATCTCTGGTCGTGGTACGGTTGTAACTGGTCGTGTAGAAGCGGGTATCATCAAAGTTGGTGAATCTGTAGAAATCGTGGGTATCCGTGATACTCAAACAACTACAGTAACTGGCGTTGAAATGTTCCGTAAACTTCTTGACGAAGGTCGTGCGGGCGAGAACTGTGGTATTCTTCTACGTGGTACTAAACGTGAAGACGTACAACGTGGTCAAGTACTTGCTAAACCAGGTACAATCAAGCCGCACACTAAATTCGACGCAGAAGTATACGTACTTTCTAAAGACGAAGGTGGTCGTCACACTCCATTCCTAAATGGCTACCGTCCACAGTTCTACTTCCGTACAACTGACGTAACTGGTGCAATCCAATTACAAGAAGGCGTTGAAATGGTAATGCCAGGTGACAACGTAGAAATGTCAGTAGAATTGATCCACCCAATCGCAATGGACCCAGGTCTACGTTTTGCGATCCGTGAAGGTGGTCGTACTGTAGGTGCTGGTGTTGTTGCGAAAGTAACTGCATAAT
>NZ_BKNN01000157.1 GCF_008993995.1 Acinetobacter brisouii | reverse complement strand
TAGAACCTGATCTTCCACGCAAAGCTTGGTTGGTCGCCCTTTGGTGTGGATCTTCTTCTTCATGTATTCAACGATCAAATCAAAGGTTGACCATGAGATGCCTGTGTATCGCTTAAACTGAGTTTCACGAAGCTTTTTAAAGTCTAGATATTTCATAGGGGGGATTATGCTTGAAAATATGAAACTTTGCAGGATATTTTTTGATCTAAAAGGTGGCTGTTTTTTGATTTATGAAAGAGGTCTAATATGATTCTGATACTTCACTTAAGATTTTTAATGATTATTTGTTGAAAGATGTAAAACTTACTATTTTAGAAAAAAAGATAATTTATGAGGATGGTAGTGAGTATATTTTACCTATTGCTGAGAATATTCATGTTTTATCAGATCGTACAAGATTTTTGATTATTTTTGGTGAAAAGCCTTCTAAGTTGAGCCAAAACTCAGAGTACCAGATGTTCTTTTTAAGACCAAATAATGCTGCTATCTATAATGCAGATGGAAGTTTACGGCATCAATTAATTGTTCCTGATGATCTAATGAATCAAGGTAATCTTGAAAAACAAGGATGGTATATACACTCAACGTATTATGCAGATTTTCCCCATTTGAAGGGTTTTGGGGTGATGGTGACAAATGACCATTATTGGCCTGCATTGTGTTTCTGTTTATATGATGATACACCTAATTTAATTTGGACAGGGTATAGTCAGGAAAGGCGTTGATATATAAAGTGCTGTTACGGATAGCCATTGGCGATAAACTAAATAGTTTTTTAGCTAAAGACTCTATTATGTCCTTCCATGGTTGTCATTTTCAGAGCGAAATTATTCTTTGGGTTGTACGTTTGAGACGATATCTCAAACCCGATCTGAGATTTATCCATTTTTTAGTGTACCTGTCAGATTAGATTTGAGCTAAAAATTTAGATAAGAGTGTACTTTTTCTAATAAGTGATATCGTTTCTTCCTAAGCTACAGATATTTTAATATTTAATCCAAATATTCGATCAAATTATAAATACTTATCCATTTTATGAAATTAATTTCAAATAAATAGACCTCTTGCGAAAGTAAAAAATTGTTTATACTAGTCCCATGAAATATGAAAATTTAACTAGATTTAATGATGGGGAATTTAAACGACTTGTTGGAATTCCTCGTCCATTATTCTTAAAAATGGT
>NZ_BKNN01000156.1 GCF_008993995.1 Acinetobacter brisouii | reverse complement strand
ATATATAAATATATACCATTTCAAAATAAAATAAATAGATTTTGAACAAAAAAAATCCACAGCTTTGTAAACAACAAACGCTGTGGATCAATTCACAGTTCAATCGACTTCTGTCATCATGAACTAAATTTGCTGTATAAATACCTCTTTAAGAATGATCAAACAGGATTGCAATCCTGTTGAGTCATTGTGGTTTTGATCATATAAACTAATTAAGCCGCAACATTGACCTGATTAATTTTGCTCAATGCTTCTGGGCTATTCAAAATTTTCATTAATGTAAAAGAAAAGACATCATGAATTGCGTGATCTTCTACAGCTTGATGTAATGGTTTAGTAAAATATAGCTCTGTCAGTGAACCTCTGAGTACCAATTTATATAGATCAACAACTTGAATTAGCTGATTTTTATAATAAAAACTGGCTTTTCTTAAACTAATCTCGCTAATATTTGCCTGCTGATTCAGCGCATCATAAAAGGCTTTAATATTTTCAGGTAAATAACGATGGTCTAAAAACTGATCATCATCTAGCTCAAATTTTAAAAATATATCCTGTTTTGCTAAATACACAGATGTTCCATTTGGATGATGCCAGTCTGCTACTTTAACTAAAGCTTCTATGTCGATGAGTTTCATAGGATTTCCTTATTAAATGCTTGAAATATTTTTTGTACTGCATACTTAGATTTATAAATCTTTAGAATTTTTTTTCAAGTGATTCAGTTAAAAAATTTATTCAATTTTTTTCATCATTTTTTGTTTACAACATATTGCTCTAAAACAGGCTTAACCCGACTTTGTATTAATTGCCAGTCTTTTAAATTTGACCGTCTATAACACACAACGACTTGTGCTTTAAAGTCAGGTAGCAATAAAAAATAGTGTTCACAATTTGGTCTGCGTGCAAGATTGGCACAGTAAATAACTGCTGTTACATGACCCTGAAAATCTAGTCTCAAATAAAATCAGTTAGGAAAAGGCTTAGAATTAAGAATATAGATTTATTATTCAACAAACATTGCGGCAACTTATTTGGAATGTTTGATTGGTCAACGGATGCATCAGCAACATGCAATTTTCCTAAAAATAAAATCCACTGCCTGTTATTGAGTGGATTGTGATTTATAATCATGAAACAGCTTTTATTGTTATTTTTTAGTCTCTTTTACGGCTAAAACAGCACAAAAGAATCTCTAAACCGTTATAAAAGCAGTCTATTTAAGAAATGCGTTAACATTATAGATTATTTTAATTTATTTTTTTAATGATATTGAATCAACAATGGGTTCAGGCATCTGC
>NZ_BKNN01000155.1 GCF_008993995.1 Acinetobacter brisouii | reverse complement strand
GTGAACCGTACCGGGTTTGTCGGAGACTTTTTTATTTAAGTTAGGCCACCTGACCTAACGGGTTAATCTTATCATAGTACATTGCTTCAAACTCAAAAGGCGATACATAACCCAGTGCACTGTGTACACGCTTTTTATTGAACCAATCTACCCAGTTTAGTGTCGCAAGTTGTACATCTGCTAAACCTTGCCAATCTGCTTTTAAATATTCAATCACCTCTGTTTTGTATAAGCCATTCACCGTTTCAGCCAAAGCATTATCGTATGAATCACCAGTTGTACCGACTGATGCTCGTAAATTTGCTGCTTCTAAACGATTGGTATAGCGAATGGAAAGATATTGCACACCTCTGTCGGAATGATGAATCACATTCTTTGGCATACCTCGATCATGCAATGCTTGCTCCAATGCATCGAGCACCATATCTGTATTCATTCGTGTAGATACTTTCCAGCCAACAATTGCTCGCGAGAACACATCAATAATAAATGCAGTGTAGACCCAGCCAGAATTGGTTTGAATATACGTAAAGTCACTGACCCATAATTGGTCAGGTCGATCAGCACTAAAATTCCGTTTCACTAAATCATCTGCTCGTTTTTGATCATCTCGGCTGCGGGTAGTTTGTTTGTTCTTACCACGCCAAACACCTTGTATATCTAGCTTCTGCATCAATCGAGCAACTGTACAACGTGCAATAACATAGCCTTCACGTTTCAATTTTTGCCAGACTTTACGTACACCATATCGACCTGAACTTTCTTTCCAAATACGTTTGATTTGTTCTGCATGATGTAAATCATGCTGAGCACGTTTCGCTCGATGTTCTGGGTTATCAACGAGATCTAAAGCCCGATAATAGGTCGAAGCTGCAATCGGTAAAATTCTACAAATCGCTTCAACACCATATCGATCTTTATTGTTATGGATAAAATCCACCATTATTTGTGTGGGCGGTCGAGCTCCGCCTGGGCGAAAAAAGCGGCTGCTTTGCGTAGAATTTCATTGGCACGCTTTAATTCTTTAATTTCACGTTCCATTTGCTTCATTTTTTCTTGGTCAGATATCTGTTGTACTTTGGCAGGATTTAGTTGATCCATATGCTTTAAATACCAAACACGCAATGTTTCAGGAGTACAACCGATTTTAGGAGCAATAGCTGTGATTGCTGCCCAAGTAGAAGGATAATCTTTTTCAGATTCAATTAGTAATTGAACCGCTCTTTCTCTAATTTCGGGGGTATAGTTTGGTTTTTTCATCGGAATAGTCTCTCAGAATATTGAGTCTCCGACAAACCCGGTACGGTTCA
>NZ_BKNN01000154.1 GCF_008993995.1 Acinetobacter brisouii | reverse complement strand
ACGGTCAAAGAGCTTATTGAGCAAATAAAAAAGTCAGGCAGTGTTTCCACTCTCCTGACTTTCGGTTATGGCTTAAAAATTACCAGCCACCACGGTCACCGCCGCGATCGCCACCACCATGACCGCCACCACCATGACCGCCACCACCATGACCGCCACGGTCACCGCCGCCATCATAATGACCACCACCACCACCGCCATGATGTGGACTATCTGCCCACCAGAATGGATCAAAGAGTGCACAGCCTGACATGCTGAGTACAGAAATCATCGCTAAGCTACCCAATAGCACTTTGACTTTTTTCATGATTGTCTCCTTATCACAACTGCGTACCTTACCTGATACACAGGCGGGAAAAATGAAGATATTGAGAGATTTTGTTGTTTTATACTGTAAAAACAGCAATAAACAGTTAATTTTGCTGAAAAGCTAGGCGGGGCGTAGAAAACGTACGCTTTGCTGACAAATATGTTTGGTGAGTTGTTGAAGTTGTGGGGATTGTTGCTGCCAGTGATGCCAATACAAGGCGATATCGGTTTGAGCTTCGGGTAAGATTTCAACTAATTCACCCAGTTCAAGGGCTGTACCCAGTTGTACATCGGGAACAAGACCATAGCCCAAATCTCGATGAATCGCATGCACAAATGCTTCTGAAGACGGAATGAAATGATAGGGGTAACTATTTGAAGTTAGACCATAAAGTTTTAGTAAAACATTTTGATGCATGTGGTCTTTATGATTAAAAATCACCGCAGGGGCTTGAGTCAGTGCTTGCCGATGAACGCCTGTTTTGAACCAACGTGCAATAAATGCAGGTGTTGCCACCATTTTATAGCGCATATAACCCAAAGGTTTAGCTAAACAGCCACGTAAGGGTTCAGTTTCAACTGAAATACAGGCATGAACTTGTCCTGCTTCGAGTAGTGCGTGTGTGAGTGATTGATCATCAATTCGAATTTCTACAGCGATTTTTTGTTGAATCACCATTTGTTGTAAGCTTGGAAGTAGCCATGTCGCCAATGAGTCGGCATTGCTGGCAATAATCAGTTTAATAAACTCAGAATCGGCTTGTTTGCCTTGCAAACTCTGTAAAAAATTTTGTTCCATAAAACGTTGGCGTTGTAAGTATTGCAGAAGTTGTTCACCAGCGGGAGTGGTTTGGCACGGACGCCCGCGGATCAGCAGCATTTGTCCAAGTTGGCGTTCAAGTGCTTGGACACGTAAAGATACCGCTGAAGCGGTTAAGTGAAGCTGTAAACTGGCATATTCAAAACTTCCAGTTTCTGCGACAGCGAGAAAAGCTTGGCATTGTTTACTGTCGAGCATTGCATAATCCAACTGATTTTTTTTTAGATAAGACTAGATTAACTT
>NZ_BKNN01000153.1 GCF_008993995.1 Acinetobacter brisouii | reverse complement strand
CTCTTTATAGAGTAATGCCAGTCAGTTAAGCAAAAAAATGCAAATTGCTGTAAAAATGAGTGTATGCAAATACACTCATTTTTTTTATGAATTTATCACATCATTTAGATTTAACACTCCAACAAACATTACCCTCACTCTCACATTTCAATGAACTCATTGATTTAAATTGGATCGAAGCTTGTTTAAAAGAAACAGGCAAGGCATCTATCCGAAAGAGAAAACTCCCTGCTGAACATGTGGTATGGCTGGTGATTGGTCTTGCCTTATTTCGAGATCAACCCATTTGGTATGTTGTTCAACAGTTGCAACTTGTCTTTGGTACAACGCAATATTGTGTTCCCAGTGCATCTGTACAAGCTCGACAACGTTTGGGATTGGAACTCTTGCAGGCACTGTTTTCCACCTTAGCCAAGCATGGTTTCAAGATTCACAGCAACAACATTCAGATTTTCATGGTCTTCGTATATGTGCAGTTGATGGTATTGTCTGGTCTATGCCACATACATAAGAAAACTTGAATCACTTTGGCTCATCGAAAGGTAAAAACGCTTCTGCTCCTTATCCTCAAGTGAGGGCAACCTGCTTGGTGAATACCAATACGCATGAAATCATCGACGCTCAACTCGGCAGTATGGATCAGGGAGAACTGACTTTAGCCAGTCAACTTAAAGCGCCTGCTCAAAGTATCACTTTATTTGATCGCGCTTATTTCTCCGCTAATTTTCTCATCAATTGGCATTCCCAAACAGAAAGCCGTCATTGGCTGATGCGAGCCAAAGATAATTTACGCTATGAAATTATAAAACAACACTCAAAACATGATGCTCACATCAGAATGCCTATTTCACCTAGAGCGAAGAAACTGAATCCATTATTGGGAGAATATTGGGAAGCTCGTTTAATAGAAATCGAACATTTAGGCAAAACTAGACGATACATCACATCTTTAATGGATTCAAAAGCCTATCCACTCAAAGAGGTTGCGATGCTTTACGTCCAACGTTGGGAGATTGAGATGTGCTATCGGGAAATTAAAAGTGATTTACAAGATAGTCAGACGTTAAGAAGTAAGCAGCCTGATTTGGTTTATCAGGAATTATGGGGCGTATTGATTGCCTATAATGTATTAAGACGACAGATGAGATTTATGGCTGAACGCGCCAAGGTCAGTCCATTAAAGATCAGTTTTCATATCGCATCAATGAGTATTATCAATATATTGAGGCATACGCCTTTAGAGTCGGCAGGTAATTTGCCTAGACATTTAGAGCATTTATTAGAAAGTTCAAAAATGTATGTATTACCTGAAAAAAGGCATAGGCTGTGTCCGAGAGTAGTTAAAGCAAAACCTGCAAAATATCCAAAGAAAAAATGCCAATCAGCTTAACTGACTGGCATTAC
>NZ_BKNN01000152.1 GCF_008993995.1 Acinetobacter brisouii | reverse complement strand
AACTTAAACATTTTCGGATATTAACAGAACGCTATAGAAATAGACGGAAACGCTTTGGTCTAAGAATGAATTTAATTGCTGGAATGATGAATTGGATGCTCTTAAATTAACTTTCGCAAGAGGTCTATTGGTTTGAGGTTATTAAAAAAAGTGTAGCAACTTGCTACACTTTTTCGCTTTTTTGAATCAGCTGTTTTAAAAAATCTTCTAGTTGTAATAGACTGGCTTCGTCAATTTCCGAGATATTCAGAGAAACCTTAAGCTGTTTTTGATTCAGTTTAATATTCCCCGCAATCTTACCCGCATATTCAATTTTTCTGACCACTGATGTCGTGGTCAGTTTTTCTGGATCCTGACTCAATAATTTTTCAGCATAGGCAGTAACTTTGCTTTGCTCAAGTTTTTTGTCTTTTACTTTTTCCCAAGCCCCGATTAAAGCCGTTTCGGCCTCAGAAAGTTGTTCCAGATGATCCGATAGAAATTTTTTGAATGCAGTTGCAGCAGTACGACCTAGCAGGCCTGGTTCCAGATCAAGGTCATTTAAAATTGCTTGAGGCAGCTTTTCGTACGCTAAATACTTGTACATATCTTCGCGATTTAAACCCAGTGAATTGGCTAAACGTTGCTTGTTTTTCTTTAATTTCTCATCGAGAGAGTTCAGGCCAATAAAAATTTCATAATCTGTCAGATCCTGACGCTTTAAATTTTCTGCCAAGGTTAACAAAGATGCTTCTACATTATTTGCATCAATGATAATGGCTTCAATCACAGACTTACCGAGTAACTGATGCGCCCGTAATCGTCGCTCGCCTGCAATCAGTTCATATTTCAGATTATCCAGTTTACGCACTGTAATGGGCTGCAAGAGGCCGATTTCATTAATAGAATCCGCCAGTTCCTTTAACTGTGACTCTTCAAAGACTTTACGCGGCTGGTTTGGACTGCGGCTGATATCCTCAATAGGGACATTACGTCTAAATTCTTTTAGCTCTTTAATATTGTCTTTCTGTGCTTGCTGATGTTTTTCTGTATTCTGTTTCAGTTTCTGAGCTAAAAGCTCTTTGGTGCTTGCCATAATGCTCTCAGGTTTATACTTTTGCTACAATTTCATTGGCAAGGCTTTCAAAAGCCTTACGTACTTTTGAATTTTTTTCTACTTTCAAAAGTGATTGTTGCAGAATCGCTGCTTGATTGACTTTAGTACTTTGAGGAATGGTGGTTTCTAAAATTTTGCCTACCTGTTTTAAGGCTTCATCCCGAATCAGTTTACAAACATTCTGACGTTCATCATGCTTAATCAGTAAAGCGCCTAAAAGCTCTAAATCTGGATTAATACGTTTGATCTTTTCAAGATGGTTTAAAAGATCTGTTACCCCATACAGTCCATATTGTGATCCGGATTCGATAGGGATAATGACATGGGTTGAAGATGCCAGCGCATTGCTGGTTAATAATTTAAGAC
>NZ_BKNN01000151.1 GCF_008993995.1 Acinetobacter brisouii | reverse complement strand
ATAATGATTTGACTATATAGACATTGAACAATGTGATATACATTGTTCCATCCTGTAAGTTTTTGGACGTTCGTTACACGTTCAAATCACGGGTTTTTAGTGCTGCGTTACACGTTCAAATGATTATTTTTTGAGCTTTGTTACACGTTCAAAGGGGGTATTTTCGAGCTTTGTTACACATTCAACCCCGTTTTGTTACACGTTCACAGGGGATTTCTTCGCTTTGTTACACGTTCAAAGCTGTTTTGTTACACATTCAAATGAACTTTTTCCGCGTTGTTACACGTTCAACCCGTTTTTGTTACACATTCATTTGTAAGCAATAGCGTACAAAATCATTGGATCATGCTCTATTCGCCACAACAGCAACGAACATCATCCGTCATCAAAAGCACACTTAAACTGACTTTTTATGCTTAACAAAATATCCGTATGTCGATATTCTAGATTTTATCAATGACACTGCAGTTAACACTTCAAGTGCTATCAATGAGACAGTCTTGCTAAAAAATAAATCCACAATTCTGGATGTTCATATTCATGTTCAGGGAATGAACCTAGCACCGGAGAGATATCATGAATCGATTGGAAGCAACCGCAGAACAACAACGGGTCTTGGCAAAAGCGGTGATGAATGTTGCCACCCAGTTAAATCTTACCCCCGTTCAGCTCAGTGAACTTCTCGGTCTAGATCCTGCAAGCATTACCCAGCTAGAAGCACTACCCGAGTTAGATCCACAGACGGAAACCGGACAACGGGCGATGTTTCTGGTGCAGATTTTTAAACGCTTATTTGCCATGACCGGTGGCGATGCGGTCTGGATGCAACAGTTTATGCATACACGAAATCAGGTAAGCAACGGCATTCCAGTTGAACAAATGAAGAGTTTGGGCGGGATGAGAAACATCTTGGCGGTTCTTGAAATGCAGTAATCCGCATTCGAGCTGTACTCACTGCGATGTTGTCATGTTAAAAGCCGTCCTGATCTAGCAGCTGCGCGGCTTGTATTAAGCGCTCTGAAACCTTTGGTGGGGTATTCACCAGCTGCTGCAAATGTTCAAACTCAGCATCACTGAGTTGAATCTGATCCTGTTTGGTTAATGCTGCGGTTTCAGTGGCCTGTTGATGGTTTTGTTCACAGCCTTGCTGATGTTGATTCATCGGTATGCTCCTTGTTATTTTGTTGTGCTTTGAATACGGTGTTATTCAATGAATCTAGCGCTTGTGGCTCATCTAGATATGATCCATGCTGCAACTGATGTGATTTTCTGTGGACTGGTTATATCGCCAATCAACATACTGGCCATTCGATCTTGAAGATGATGATTATACAGCAAGCGACTACACTGCTTATCATCTTTCATATTCTGCATTGACGTTTCTAATTGGGATATGAAGCTGAAGCATTCAAACTCCCACAGGCAGGATAAAGCTATTTTGTTTGCATAATTTAGCCATATAACTAACTTTTATAT
>NZ_BKNN01000150.1 GCF_008993995.1 Acinetobacter brisouii | reverse complement strand
GGATAATCTTTTTCAGATTCAATCAATAATTGAACCGCTCTTTCTCTGATTTCAGGGGTATATTTTAATTTTGTCATCGGGATAGTCTCTCAGAATATTGACTCTCCGACAAACCCGGTACGGTTCAGTTGATCAATATCTCTCAAGTTGGGATCAACAGTTTCTGATGATCGAACGAATGATAAACTATGTTGCTATTCAAGGAAATAGTTGGGTAGGTTGGAGAGTCAAAGCATTTTTTAGCTTTTATGAAGCATTTGGGGATAGGCATTTTTCTTATTTATTGGACAATTTAATTAAGTTTAAACAGTCGTCTTTTCTACAAAAGCTCTATATGCAGGAGAGCAAAGCGGCACACAAAGCCAGTAAAAATTTTTTAGAGGCAAAAAAATATTTAAGAACAATGATTAAAGCGGATGTATTTGCTTTATGTTTTGAGTTTTCTTATGTTCAAAATGGGCGATCTACAGCAGAACTAGGAGTTGAAGCTTTTCACTTGATATTGACGGATTTTTTAAAGAACTTAAAACGCACCCAAAAGTTGTCTACAGCAAAATTAGTTGCCTATGTGGGCACACGCTTTTTTCAAGATGATCAACTCTATGCTGATGTGACTTTTATTTTTGATGCTGAGAGCCTACTGAGTAATGATGATAAAAAAAATGAAGTAACCATTCAAAATGTAAAGAATAATATTACAAATTATTGGGAAAGCTATTGCAAAATTAAGCAAGAAAAAATTAAAGAACATGATGATAAGCAATCTACAGATCCTGCTGGAAAAGTTCGGAGGAGTCAACTGCATGATGCTATTCAAGTAATTGATAGATTAAAAATTCAAGCTTTAAAGGTTAATTTTCCTCAGCCGATAAAATATCACGATAAGAAGGATTTACGAGCATTCATGGATGAGACCATAAGTTTCTATACAGCACATGCTTTGTTATGTACTTGGAAACCTACTTTAGAATCATTTATAGATTCAGAAAATAAAGGAAATTCCAAGCTATTGAATATGGATCAATTTCTAAAGGGACGCATTATAGCTCCTCAGAAAAAATCGAGTAAAAAAGTAAAGTCAGGTCAAGATGTTGAAGCCATTGAAGATCTTTCTAGCGATGATGATACGGGTAGCAATAGTTTGGCTGATCCTCAGCTACAACCTCAAAAAACAGTGATTCAAAATTCGCATGTGGTATTTAAAAAACGAAAAAAAATTACCTATACTTTAAGATAAGCAATTAGGAAAAAGTGTAAAAACATAGCAGCGCTTAGATTGGGCTGGTTTAACATCACTTGATATCTAAGTTTTGAAATCTTATTCTGTTTTTTCGGTGATGGTTGCATGACTTCAGCAGAAAATAACTTCCGCTTTTTTGAAAAAAAGAAAGTGGTGACGAGTCCATTAAAAAATGGGCTCATTAGATTCCAAGTTTAGTCCATTTTCTTGATGAGACCATAACAGAAAGTTGAGTATTGCCTATTCT
>NZ_BKNN01000149.1 GCF_008993995.1 Acinetobacter brisouii | reverse complement strand
CAACTCTTGACCCTATAAATTTAATAAAATTAATATCCTGACATTATTGGAATATATTGGACTTATACTTTGTTGATTTCACATAAAAAACTTTTTTATTTCAAAAACTTTCTTCTTATAAGCTTTTTATTCAGTTTAGTTGGCTGTAGTCAACTTGGTCCTCATAGTGGTTCAGTTGTAGCTCGTTCTTTAAAATTATCTTCAGGCTTGGAAAAGGCATATCATGTTTCTCCTGAAAAGGCTCAGCGCCTCTCTCCAATCATTATTCAAAGTGCGGATCAGTATCAAGTTTCCCCAGTATTAATTGCCGCATTAATTCGGCAAGAATCTAATTATAATAGTGCTGCACGCTCATCTTCTGGTGCTGTTGGTCTTGCACAGATTATTCCAAGTTACTGGCAAGATCATTGCATAGGTGACTTATCTGATGAAGCAACCAACATTCAATGTAGCAGCTTTATTTTAAATCACTATTATGGACTGGCTGGAAGTTGGTCTAAGGCTACTGCATATTATAATGTTGGACCTACAGGCTATGAATCTAGTTTTTGGACACGCCATAAAGCAAAAAAATATGCACGCCAAGTCAAGCACCATGAAAAGGAACTTAAAGCAGCGTTATAAATCGTCCAAGAAACAACAGCCCAACTCAAATACTTGGGCTTTTATATAGAATAAACAAATGAATGAATTACAATGATTTTAAAAATGCAATAACTTCTGTATTTCCAGCCATTTCTGCAAGCTCAAGTGCCGTATATTGGGTTCGATAATCAATTCTTGCACCTTTGCTAACTAACAATTTGACTACATCTATATTGTCATTTTCGGCCGCAGCTTGTAATGCACTATAACCTTCATCATCAGTTTGATTCGGGTCTGCACCATCAAATAATAACTGCTCAACTTGTTCTACATCCCCTAAAGATGACCAGTAAACAAGTTCAGGAAGATGAAGTTCATCATCTTCAGGAATTGGTGAGAAAGAATTGAGTTTCATAGGAGATAACCCTTTTTATTTTAGTGCTCAAGCTATAATTAAAACTCAAATTTTATGATACATCTAGATAAAAATGTGATGAGAATCTTATGCTATATATCTTGAAAATACACTTCCAAACAGAATATGAAAGTCAATTTCTAGCAAACTTTCTTTTTAATTTTATCTGCAAAATTTACAATCCACTTTAGAAAACAATATTAGGGCGTGTCCTCATTATTTTATTTTTTAGATAAGTTTTTATATTGACCATTCAGTCATATCACGATTTAGTTTTAATTATTCCGCAAAGAAAAGCCCCCGACCTCTTTAGAGATTGGGGGGCTTCGAATAATGAGCTGGCGATGACTTACTCTCACATGGGTAACCCCACACTACCATCAGCGCTAAGAGGTTTCACTTCTGAGTTCGGGAAGGGATCAGGTGGTTCACTCTTGCTATTGTCGCCAGCACAACTGTTTATGGACTTGTTCAGGTTTTATGCTCAGATCATTTGATCTTGTTGCTACCCTACTTGGTACCAAATGAGTTATTAACGGATTGGTTAACTGAGTC
>NZ_BKNN01000148.1 GCF_008993995.1 Acinetobacter brisouii | reverse complement strand
TGTACACAGTGCACTGGGTTATGTATCGCCTTTTGAGTTTGAAGCAATGTACTATGATAAGATTAACCCGTTAGGTCAGGTGGCCTAACTTAAATAAAAAAGTCTCCGATAAACCCGGTACGGTTCACCCAGGCGGAGCTCGACCGCCCACACAAATAATGATGGATTTTATCCATAATAATAAAGAGCCGTACGGAGTCGAGGCGATTTGTAGGATTTTACCTATCGCACCTTCAACTTATTACCGGACTCTAGATCTCTGCGATGAGAAGCATTGCTTCGCAAGGGAACATCGAGCGAAACGAGATCTACATGATCAACATCATGCTGAACAGATTAAACGTATTTGGAAAGAAAGTTCAGGTCGTTATGGTGTGCGCAAAGTCTGGCAAAAACTAAGACACGAAGGCTATGTTATTGCACGTTGTACAGTTGCTCGATTGATGCAACAGCTAGGTATACAAGGTGTTTGACGTGGTAAGAATAAACAAACAACGCGTAGCCGAGATGATCAAAAATCAGCAGATGATTTAGTAAAACGCAATTTTAAAGCTGATCATCCTGATCACTTGTGGGTGGCCGACTTCACGTATATTCAAACCAATTCAGGCTGGGTCTATACCGCATTTATTATTGATGTGTTCTCACGAGCAATTGTTGGATGGAAAGTATCAACACGGATGAATACCGACATGGTGCTCGCTGCACTTGAGCAGGCATTGCATGATCGAGGAATGCCAAATAACGTGATTCATCATAGTGACAGAGGCGTACAGTATCTTTCAATTCGCTATACCAACCGTTTAGAAGCAGCGAATTTACGAGCATCAGTCGGCACTACGGGGGATTCATACGATAATGCATTGGCTGAAACAGTGAATGGGTTGTACAAAACAGAGGTGATTGAATATTTAAAAGCAGATTGGCGTGGTTTGGGTGATATACAACTTGCCACATTAAATCTGGTAGATTGGTTCAATAAAGAACGTATACATAGTTCACTAGGTTATGTATCACCTTTTGATTTTGAAGCGATGTACTATGATAAAATTAACCCGTTAGGTCAGGTGGCCTAACTTAAACAAAAAGTCTCCGACAAACCCGGTACGGTTCATTTTGCTTGATACATCACGACTGCAATAAGTCGGATCTTGTTCCCGCCAATATCGAATACATGGAACTTTCCAACTTTATCGACCTCTGGAAAGAGATGTTTCATCTCAGCAAAATCTTTCGGATCGTTTGCCTTTATGGTTCGATACCAACCATCTAATGCCGTTTCAGCCTGTGGCCACTTTTGCATTGCTTCTATAATTCGAGTGTGGGTGATCACATGCATAACATTTTATCGCATTTTGCAATATTGAATGGCTAGGATGAATAAAGCGCCACACGGAGCTTTATTCATTATCAAAATGCACTTAATCTGATGATCTTAAAAAATAAACCTTTTAGCATTTCATGCGCAATAAGGCTGATACCATTAGTACAACAAAAATGAGTTCCACTCTAGTTAACATCTTAGTTCCATTTACTTTTCACTTAATTTATATAGCC
>NZ_BKNN01000147.1 GCF_008993995.1 Acinetobacter brisouii | reverse complement strand
TTTTATCCGTATAGCCGTAAAACCTCGCCCTTTAGGGCGGGGATATAAGGCTGCAATCCGCTAGTCCCCCTTGTGGGGATTAGCTAGGATTGCTAATGCGGTGTCTGCTGTTGTTGAATATATTGTTTAATAATCCCAATTGGCGCACCACCACATGATGCAGCAAAATAACTAGGCGACCACAAAGCATTGCCCCATAATTTGTTTTTAATTTCAGGGTGTTTGGTGCGTAAAATACGACTCGATGCACCCTTTAAACTATTCACTAAGCTAGAAATTGCTATTTTTGGCGGATAATTCACAAGCAAATGAACGTGATCATGTTCACCATCAAATTCCACCAACTCAGCTTCAAAGTCTAAGCAGACTCGTTCAAATACTTCATGCATTGTTTCAAGCATGGCTTTAGTAAAAACATCTCTACGATACTTAGCCACAAAGACTAAATGTACGTGCATATTAAAAACACAGTGGCGACCTGTTCTAATCTCTTGACTATTACTCATAGACCAAATATACTTTAAGTATGAAGACACTTAAATTACGCATAAAAGACAAACAGTGCAAGGTGCTAGACCAAATGGCATCCGAAGTGAATTTTGTCTGGAATTATGTCAATGATTTGTGTTTTAAACATCTACAACGCAAACAGCAATTCTTTTCAGCATACGATATTGCTAAATACACGAAAGGCACATCAAAAGAATGTGGCTTACATAGTCAAACCATTCAAGCGATCACCGAAGAATTGGTCACAAGACGCAAGCAGTTTAAAAAAGCAAAACTAAAATGGCGTGTCAGTAACAAGAAATCTGCAAGGCGTTCACTCGGTTGGATACCATTCAAGAAAGTAGCAATCAAATATGCTGATGGCTACGTTCAATATGGCAAGCATCAATTCAAGCTGTGGGATAGTTACGGACTAAGCAAATACAACGTCAAAACAGGCTCATTCGTAGAAGATAGTCGTGGACGTTGGTATGTGTGTCTTGTGGTTGATTCATTTGAAACTGAGAAAACCACCGCTAAAACCTCAATTGGCATAGATTTAGGTTTAAAAGATTTAGCCACTTGTTCAGATGGTGTAAAACTAAAAGCCCCTAAAATCTATCGGCAATATGAACAAAAACTTGGCATTGCTCAACGTGCAAAAAATAAGAAACGTGTTAAAGCGATACATGCCAAGATTAAAAATCTACGTCAAAATATGCTGCATCAATTCAGCCATAAACTGGTGAATGAACATGCAGCAATCTTCGTTGGTAATGTGAACGCCAAAGCATTAGCACAGACAAAATTAGCGAAGTCTGTGTTAGATGCGAGTTGGACAACATTTAGAACCATGCTTAAGTATAAGTGCGAGAACGCAGGGGTGTGGTATGAAGAAGTCAATGAAGCCTATACCACCCAAACTTGTTCGTGCTGTGGCTCACGCTGTAGTAGTCCGAAAGGTAGAGCAGGACTTGGAATAAGAGAATGGCAGTGCATGGAGTGCGGTACGCTCCATGATCGAGACATAAACTCAGCACTGAATATTCTCGCGCTCGGACATGAGCGTCTCGCAGGGGGAATCCCCGTCCTTTAGGTCGGGGAGGATGTCAA
>NZ_BKNN01000146.1 GCF_008993995.1 Acinetobacter brisouii | reverse complement strand
CAATGGCTTTTATGGCTTCAGCTTTAAATTCTGCGGTGTAAGTCTTCTGTTTCTTGCTCATGGTAAACTCCTAATGAGTATGTATAGTTTACCAAGTTAAACCCTCCTGTTTTTTAAGCACACATCATTGGTTGTGCGGTAGATTTTGTGTGTAGGCTTCTTCATTTGAAAATTATATCGCTGAAGAAGCCCTTAAGAATAGCTTTGTGCAACAAAGCCACTACTTTGGACTCAGGTTTTTTTATTTAAGTCTCTATGTTAATTTGAAGAGTACTTCATCATAACGTCCGAATACAGCTATATTTTTTTGATTTCTATAATATCACTTGATTCAATGAGCGATTGGATATTACCAAATAAACTTTGAATATAATCAGAGGCTAGATGGATATCTAAATCCTCTCTGCTACGCCATTCTTCTAAGAAGAAATATCTACTCGAGTCATTTTCGCTAATATAAAGCTCATATTTTAAGCATCCTTCTTCTTGAAGCGTAGGCTCTATTACACTTTTTAAAAGCGCTTCTAACGTTTCTTTTTGATCTGATTTTGCCTTAATGTTCGCAATTACTGAAATAGTCATTATTTCACCTTGAGTTTGTTTTAGAAGTTTTCTAGTACAATTTTGCCTTTTGACTTACCTGATTCAAGCAACTTATGCGCCTTCTCCAAGTTTGCAGCGTTAATTTTGCCTAGATTTTGGTTAAGCGTACTTCTAATTTTTTGCTGGTCAACTAATTGGGCAACCTGTTGCAATAGATCACCTTGCTTTTCAATATCATCGGTTTCATACATTGAACGGGTGAACATCAACTCCCAATGGATAGAAATAGATTTAGTCTTAAACGGCATAATATCAAATGTTTTTGGATCATCGATCAATCCAAGCTTGCCTTGTGGTGCAATCAGAGAAACGATTTGCTTGGTATATGTTTCTGTATGATTTGTAGAGAATACGTATTTTGGTTTTTCAATACCTAGTGCTTCGATTTGTTCGTTTAAATCTTTGCTATGGTCAATGACATGGTCGGCACCCAGTGATTCCACCCAAGATTTCGTTTCTTCACGTGAAGCTGTTGCTATAACGGTCAGATTTGTTTTTGCTTTTAGGAGTTGAATAGCGATTGATCCTACACCACCTGCACCACCGATAATTAAAATACTGCCAACGTCTGTTTCTGAAATTTGAAACCGATCAAACAGCATTTCCCATGCCGTGATAGCAGTTAATGGCAATGCTGCTGCTTCTGCATTAGATACTGTAATTGGTTTAAGACTGATAATTCGTTCATCGACTGCTTGAAACTCAGCATTACTACCATCTCGGGTTAAATCACCAGCATACCAAACAGAATCTCCGACTTTAAAAGAGGTAACTTTTGAGCCAACTTCAATAATTTCACCAACGGCATCCCAACCTAAAATACGATTATTTGCTTCTGACGAATTTTTTCTCACTTTGGTATCAACTGGATTCACAGAGATTGCCTGAACTTTTACCAGTACATCACGCTCCTTAAGCGTAGGCTTCGCTTTTTCAATATCTACCAATGAATTTTTAAAATCATCATGGTGATTGATGACATACGATATGGCTTTCATAGATTCGTCCTTAACTTTAAAAAATATAGTAAAAATGGGAGCGAGGTGCTCCCATTTTTTGTTATTCAATAA
>NZ_BKNN01000145.1 GCF_008993995.1 Acinetobacter brisouii | reverse complement strand
TGTTTTCTTCTTCTGCTTGAACTTGAATGAGAATCCTGTGATTACTCGCCCTTTTTTGTGCTGTTCGTAGGTGGCCGTGATGTCGGTATGCTTGTTGATTTGTTCTAGTGCAGGCTCTAGCACACGCTTTTTTAGATCATGCATACGCTGATATTCAGAATCGAGAACGCCCATTTTTTGCCGAAAGTCAGATAATTCAATTACTGGGGTTTTGCCTGTAGCTCTCCAGCAGATCAATAACTCATACAAACGAATAGCATAACCTGTTGAAAGTTCGCTTATTTGTTTCATTTCATATTGTGTAAAACGCTCCTCAAGCCTTGTAATCAAAGGGATTACAACAGGAGCAAAAATTAACTTCACTGTAGCTTCTGCATCAACATAACGAACCTCACTAACCCAACGTGAACGGACATTTTCAGTGTTTCCTCGCTCGTTGATTTCCTGATAACTGAATTGGCGTGCAAATAAATCATCACAAGCATCTTTGAGGGCTTGATAGGCTGTTTGTCTAGCTACACCAAATTGATTGATGTAACTCTCTGCATGAACCGTAAGAGGGTCGTTTGCGTTAATTCCCTTGCCTGATTCTCTCGCTTCAACAATCGCAAGCAAGATTAACCGCTGTTCAACGAGATCCAAGTTGTAACTAGCGTTCATTAGGGCATTGTCTTTCACTACTAATTTACTCATAAGACGCAATTATATTTTAATGTGTTAAAACGACATTATCATATTGAGTCTGATTATGGTAGGTAAGTGTCGTCTTATTGGTAGGTAAGTGTCGTCTTATTGGTAGGTAAGTGTCGTCTTATTGGTAGGTAAGTGTCGTCTTATGTCCTCTGTATGCCTTGCTACACGGGCATTTCAGCATGTCTAAAAGCATTTAAAAGCATTTAAAAACATTAAAAGCCCAATTTTTCATGAAAATTGCCCTCGGTTTTCGCTAAAGCTCAAACTTTTTTGACTTCGCTATGCTCAGTCAGGGGCAATTTTTGCAAGTGACGGGGAAAAATCCAAAGGTTTAAAAAGCATAGAGCAAGGACACACAGAGGGGACTTTTTCACTACCGTGTAAAATTCCTACTCTGTGCCTTGTTGGGGCAAGCCCCAAACCCCAAAAAGCAAAAGCAAAGGCAAAAATGGCACTCGCTGCGCTCGTGTCCTCTCAAAAGCAAAAGCGCACGATAGTTGAAATTTTCTTGAAATCAGATACAAAAAAGCGGTTTTTCAGAGGGGGAAATAATCGAACTTTCATTGTGTCGCTCGTAGACACTCGCTAATTACTTTCTTTGAGAAACAAAGAAAAAGGCAAAAGAAATTTCCTTTGCCTTTTCACTTTTTGCAGTGCAAAAACGCACCCATTGGACTCAATGGTAAAGTGCGCCCTTTGGGAAATTCATCATGACTAAAAAACCACGCCGAACTCCTCTAGTTTTGATTGCCACTGGTCCGCTATTGCATCGGTTGTAATCTCACTTTGGATACGTGCCATCATCTGCATAATTGATTCATCACCCTGTTTAAACCGATCTGATAACCGATTTGACATGATTAGTCCTGTAATCTTGCTTGCTCTATGCTGTAAATCGCTCAAATTTGCGTTTTCAGGCTGTTTTGCGATGTTGGTAGGGATTTGACTAGGTTTTTCGATACGTGGGCTAGAATCGCTATTTTTTGGCGTTTCCGCCTCTGTTTTCTTCTTCTGCTTGAACTTGAATGAGAATCCTGTGATTACTCGCCCTTTTTTGTGCTGTTCGTAGGTGGCCGTGATGTCGGTATGCTTGTTGATTTGTTCTAGTGCAGGCTCTAGCACACGC
>NZ_BKNN01000144.1 GCF_008993995.1 Acinetobacter brisouii | reverse complement strand
GTATTTATGATATTTTTGGGAAAATATTTGCACATTTATACCTATGGAAAAATTAACGATCCAGGCTCTACTCGATACTAAATGGCTAGATATAGCAGAACTCAAGATATTAGAGCCATATAAAGGATCAGCAGGTGCTAGTGAGTTAGTCTATGAACTAGAATATGCCATTTCTTATCTAGATAAGAGGGATGAACATGCCTGTAGCTTAGCACTTCCTGTTCAAATTATGATTCAACATGAATCGAAAGTATGGTTTAGTTTTTTAGATGATATTGTTCCGTCTGGTGCTGCTCGACGTTATTTAGTTCAATATCTAGGTCTGCAAAAACTCTCACCTGCAGAGCAAGATTTTACGTTATTGAAAAAAGGCACAATTGCTCCTGTAGGGAATCTGAGAATTAAGGAATCAGTTCCACCGATTAATCCAGACTCAACATTGCACTTACGCAAGTTCACTACTGATGATGTTACGGAACGGAATATTGACTTTCTCGAATACGCACAACAAATGGGTGCAATTAGTGGTGGTGCAACTGGTGCAGGTGGAGAGGCCCCTAAACTACTGATTCGCGTATCACAGGATCAGCAAGTTTGGATTGATACCTATCAAAATTCTTTTGATGAACCAGATCAGCATTATCTAGTTAAGTTTCCTCGAAATAAGCGTAGTGCAATAGATTGTGACATTTTGAGAACAGAATATCATTTTTATCATGTTCTTAATGAACTTGGTTTTACAACAATTGAAACCTCTCAAATGAGGTTGATTGAAGGTCAAAAATATCCTTCGTTATGGCTACCAAGATTTGATACAGAATGGCGAAATCAGAAATGGCATCGTCTCGGGCTTGAATCTGTTTATTCTGTGTTGAATAAAACATCAGGGAGCCATTTGAATCATTTTGAAGTTATAGATGCTCTTTGTACATTATTAAGGTCGGTAGACAAAAAATTTGATTCTTCGCAGTTCGTTTGTGAGTGGTTACAAAGGGATCTACTTAATATCATTTTTGGTAACTCAGATAATCATGGTCGTAATACGTCATTGTTAAAGAAATCAGGACGAATATTTCTGGCTCCAATTTATGATTTTGCTCCGATGAAAGCCGATCCAGAAGTTGTCACGAGATCAACAACATGGGGAACTCCATATGAGGAAGGAGGAGAATACCGCTGGGAAGGTATTACCCAAAATCTTGCACACTGGTGTGAACCACATATATCTTTAAATGCATTGAAAACATTGGCTAGCAAACTTATTGGACTCAAACAGCAATTAATCGATAAGGGTGTTCCCGAAACGATTATAGAGATGCCTGGTCTAGGGTATGACTTCATTGAAGCCAAATTGAGTCGATGGGAGCTATTATGAAAGATCAAAATCAGCCACTTGACCGTCAACAATTGCTCATTAATTTATATACGCAATATTTATTCGGTGAAATTACCTTGGGACAACTGCTGAACTACTTGCGAAAAAATGTACTTGGTGTGTCACAAGAAAAATATGCAGCAATGGTAGGAATCAGTCGGCGTACTTTAACTGATATTGAACAAGACAAAGGTCAATTGACTCAAGTCGTATTGGATAAGGTGTTTAAACCGCTGGGCTTAAAAGCAGGCCTCGTACCGACACATGAGCATATCGTTCACAAAATCATTCAGCCATCTGGTGATTAAAGTCTGTATATCGAAGTAATGCCAGTCAGTTAAGCTGATTGGCATTTTTTCTTTGGATATTTTGCAGGTTTTGCTTTAACTACTCTTGGACACAGCCTATGCCTTTTTTTCAGGCAATACATACATTTTTGAACTTTCTAATAAATGCTCTAAATGTCTAGGCAAATTACCTGCCGACTCTAAAGGCGTATGCCTCAATATATTGATAATACTCATTGATGCGATATGAAAACTGATCTTTA
>NZ_BKNN01000143.1 GCF_008993995.1 Acinetobacter brisouii | reverse complement strand
TAAAGAAGCATGGACGACTTTCAGTAAGTTTATTTCGCTACGGTTTGGACTATGTTCAAATGGCTGTTCTACGTTTGATTGGTTTTGGGAAAAAAGAAGAATTTAAGAAAGTGCTCGCAATTTTAAGAAAGAAAAAGCCTGATAGGACAAGGGTCCTATGAAATTTGTCGTGTACAGAGCTTCTAAGATTTAAGTCCAATTCGTGACAGGAGTGCTTCCCATCACGAAATTACTCTTGAAAAAATTGAAGAGAAAACCTAGCCTGACACTATTCGGCTAGGTTTATTTTTATGCGTATATTTCACAAAATTCATGATAAATTACAATGGTCTCCCCGCCATTATGCGGGCTTATTGGTCGGTATTTTATGTCTTGGCTATGCCTCTTCTGCGGTCTATCACACCGTAAAACCGCTCCCTCGGGGTGTTGATTACACAGGAAAGTTGCATCATGCCGATGTACAGTTCTTGGCTGATGAAACCTATGTCGATGCGACAGGTAAAGTACAGCAGGATCAGCATATCTTTGATCAGATTTTGAGTTTGGTGGCACAAGCCAAAACCACGATTGTGATTGATATGTTCTTGTTTAATGATGAAATGGGCAAAAATGCTCAACCTCAGCGTCATTTGACCCAAGAACTGACTCAAGCCCTGATTCGCAAACGAATTCAATCACCTAATATTGAAATTAAAGTTATTACCGACCCGATCAACTCAGTCTATGGTGGGCTTGCACCTGAGCATTATCGCAAATTGCGTCAGGCGGGTGTTGATGTGATTGAAACCAACCTTGCACCATTACGTGCGTCTAATCCGACATGGTCCGGTTTTTGGTATTTGTGCTGTCAGGGTTTAGGCAATAATCCGCAAGGTGGATGGCTAGCGAATCCATTTGGTCAGGGCAAAGTCACCTTACGCAGCTATTTAGATTTACTCAACTTCAAAGCCAATCACCGTAAAACCATTGTGGTCGATACCGATCAGGGCTGGAAAGGGCTAGTTACTTCTGCCAATCCACACGATGGCAGTTCACACCATGACAATGTGGCATTGTTGGTGTCTGGGCCAGTTGCCGTGGATATTTTAAATTCTGAGCAACCTGTAGCTGAAATGTCACAAGGTGAAATGGGCGTGGTGATTGTTGGTCAGCAAGAGGGTGATAAGCACTTACCGCAAGTGCAGGTTGTGACCGAAGCCGCCATTTATCGTGCTGCACTGAATATGATCAATACAGCAAAACCTCAAGATCAGATTGATCTGGCAATGTTCTATTTGTCTGAACGAAAAATTATTGCTGCTTTAAAACAAGCCAAGCAGCGTGGTGTGCAGGTTCGTGTTTTGCTTGACCCGAATAAAGATGCCTTTGGTCGTCAGAAAAATGGTATTCCGAATCGTGAAGTGGCGGTTGAATTGCATGATGCAGGCATTCAAGTGCGTTGGAATGATACGCATGGTGAGCAGGCACATACTAAAATGCTGTTCAAACACAATGCGACCCAATCTGAATTATTACTTGGTTCAGCCAATTTTACCGCACGTAATTTGAAAAACTATAATCTGGAAACCGATTTGCGCGTGATTGGCTCAAGCCAAACGCCAGTATTTGTCGATGCCAAAAAGTATTTCAACACCGCATGGGAAAATCTGGACGGGCGACAAATCAGTGTTGATTACAGCAAATATGCCGACAGTTCAAAACTGAAATATGTGTTGTATCGTTTTATGGAATGGTCAGGTTTATCAACATTCTAAAAATGAAAACGCAATTAAAAAGAGAGGTCATGTGCCCACTGCTGTCCCATAGTTTGCTTTAAATAAAAAAACCTGAGTCCTAACAGTTAAAATATGAGTGCAAACAAACACTTTAACGACCAGGATTCAGGTTTTGTCACATCAGAATACCGTATTTTATGAGCTAATTAAACCTGTTGTGCGACAGGATTTTGAACAACTTGCTAAAGTACACCATGTTGGACAGAA
>NZ_BKNN01000142.1 GCF_008993995.1 Acinetobacter brisouii | reverse complement strand
AAAATTTGATAGTATTTATTAAAACTTTAGAGTAGAAGTGTAATTAATGATAAAGAATAATATTCGACGTCATGCTTATTTAAAATTTCTGAATACATGGCAAGATCGTGATCTTATTAAAGTACTTTCAGGTGTACGTCGCTCTGGAAAATCTACTTTGCTAGCAATGTTCCAACAAGATCTAAAAGCACAGGGTGTACAAGCCGAAAATATCATAGCTATCAACTTTGAATTTATGGAATTTGAAGAACTTACCGATTACCGTAAACTACATGATTATGTACTTTCAAAAGTTGATAAAAGTAAGAAAAACTATGTTTTTTTAGATGAAATACAACATGTTAAAAATTTTGAAAAAGTAGTCGACTCTTTATATGTTCGAGACTATATCGATTTATATATTACGGGTTCAAATGCATTCTTTCTAAGTGGAGAACTTGCGACTTTACTTACAGGGCGCTATATCGAACAACATGTTTTACCCTTGTCATTCCAAGAGTTTAAACAGTGGCATATTGAAAATAATCCGATCATCCAACAATTATCCAATCGTGATTTGTATGCCATGTATACGCGCAGTAGTTTCCCTTATACGCTTGCCATGACTAGCCAGCAGGAAACTTATGATTACTTGCAAGCGGTCTATGCCAGTGTAATGTTTAAAGATGTTATTCCCCGTTTGAATACTGCCGATATTAACTCTCTCGAGCGTGTCGCAAGATATTTGGCAAGCGTGACAGGCTCACCTATTTCTATCAATAAAATTAAAAATACCTTTGTTTCAAGTGGGGTTAAAATTTCATTTGAAACAGTAAAACGCTATATTCAGGGCTTACAGGACAGTTTGTTATTTTATAGTGCCGCACAATTTAAAGTACGCGGGCGTGAGTTATTACAATCCTCTGAAAAATACTATTTAGTTGATGTCGGATTGCGCCGGATTATGTTGCCTGATGCTAATGCTGATCAAGGTCATATCTTAGAAAATGTGATTTATCTTGAGCTTGTCAGACGAGGTTATACCGTCTATGTAGGGCGTGTTGATGAATATGAAATTGATTTTGTTGCTGTCGATACTTTACAGAATTTAACTTATTATCAAGTGGCATTAGAAACGCTCAATGAGGAGACACTCAGCCGAGAGTTACGTCCATTACAGAAAATTTCTGATTCGTATCCCAAATATTTACTTACCTTAGACACGATAGGGGCTGAAGCAAATTATAATGGTATTGTAAAAATAAGTGCTCTCGATTGGTTGCTATCTGAAAATAAGTAAAGTTGAGGATAGACATGGATACTCTTATTTATTAAGGCTCTAGACTAGCAGAATAGATATGTTAGTCTAGAATCATGATAGAAAACAGTAAATTAAGTCACTATAAGATTTAAAAAATTATTCAGTGCTTTTGCATTGATATTCCTGCTTCTAAAACAGCCTTATTGCTTAACTTGAACCGTAATACCATCAACTATTGGTACATGCTTTTTAGAAAAGCAATCTACGATCATCAAACAGATTTAAGAGCAAAGTTTGTAGGTTCTATTGAAATTGATGAGAGCTATTTTAGGGCAAAAAGACAACGTGGTTTTCATGGGAAGTTGAAGCGAGGTCGAGGTACTTTAAAACAACCTGTATTTGGAATATTTGAAAGGAATGGTCGAGTTTATACAGAAATAGTCCCTGATTGTAAAAAGACTACATTACAAAAAGTTATCTGTAAGCGTCCGCTGAATCCCATACCAATTTTTAATTCAATTTAGGTTTCCAGCAGTGTGGCAGTAACTCTTCAATCTGGGTCACTTTATGTGTCGGCAATCTTTTCAGCACATCACTTAAATAGGCATACGGATCCAGCCCATTCAGCTTTGCTGACTGGATTAAAGTCATGATGTTTGCCGCTCGCTGACCACTACGCAGCGAACCTGCAAATAACCAGTTCTTACGTCCCAACGCCCAAGGCCGCACCTGGTTTTCCACCCAATTATTGCAAATCGGTAGATTGCCATCATCCAGATAGCGGCTTAAAGCTGGCCAACGCTTCAGAGTGTAATTGATGGCCTTGGCGGTTGGAGAACTCGATGGCACCGTCAGTTGATGCTGGTTGAGCCATTCATACA
>NZ_BKNN01000141.1 GCF_008993995.1 Acinetobacter brisouii | reverse complement strand
GCAGCGTACTTTGCCAAAGAAAGTCAGTGAGGTACGCCTATATGAAATCGCAAAGCCACTTATTTCCGATTATTTTAATGGCTCGATTACTTCGTCTATCCGTTTCTCGCTTTTATGATTGGCTAAAGCGAGGCATGAGTAAAATGTTAGCGGCAGTGTAAAACTGACCCCCTAATGGCATTTAAAAACTGACCCCCTTGGTTAATATAGCGGTCATTTTGGACTGCTCAATATGTTAACGTTGGAGCAAGCAGTGACAATCCAAATACTTCATCAACAAGGTAAATCTATTAAAGCCATTAGTCGTGAACTGGGGGTGTCCAGAAATACCGTACGTAAATATTTACGGCAAAACACCACACCTCAGTATCAGCGTATACAGCCTAGAATAAGTATCCTTGACCCATATAAACCCTATTTACTCCAACGTGTAAATGCAGCTCATCCTGAATGGATTCCTGCTGTCGTGCTCTACCAGGAAATTTTAAGGTTGGGATATCCAGGAAAGATCAGGATCTTGAGGGAATATCTTGCAACATTAAAACCAGTTGCCAAACCGGAACCGATCATTCGTTTTGAAACCCAACCTGGCCAACAAATGCAGGTAGATTTCACGACAATTCGACGCAACAACACGACTTTAAAAGCCTTTGTCGCAACATTAGGGTATTCCAGAGCGACTTTCGTGAAATTTTATGATCATGAACGTACCGATGCATGGATCGATGGTCTAGAAAATGCATTTCAGTTCTTTGCAGGAGTACCTCAGGAAATCCTGTTTGATAACGCTAAAACGATCATGATTGAACGGGATGCCTATCAGGAGGGCAGCATAAATGGAACCCCAAACTGCTCGACTGCGCCAAGAAATACAGCTTTCGTCCCCGCGTATGTAAGCCCTACCGTGCACAGACCAAAGGCAAAGTTGAACGCTTTAATGGATACCTCAAATCAAGCTTTATTGTGCCATTGAAAGCAAGCCTGAAGACTTCGGGTTTACTGTTAGATGTTGATGTCGCCAATGCCCACATTGGCCGGTGGCTGCATGAAACCGCCAATCAGCGGATTCATGCCACCACGCAAGAAAAACCGGCTGTTCGACTGCAACAGGAGCAGCAAAAATTTACGCCATTACCGCAATCAGATACAGGTTCTGGCACTATACCTGTTGCAGCGGCACAGCATGTAATGCCCTACGAGAGTTTGCAGCATCCCTTATCGGTATATGACCAGTTGCTAGGAGTTTCCTGATGAATCTGCAATACGACCGTATAGAGCAGCTTTGCCAAAAGCTCAATCTGCCTGCCATCGCATCACAATGGTCACATCATGCACAACAAACATTAGGTCAGGATGGAAGTTATGCCGACTTTGTTGAAGCTATCTTGACGCATGAATATGCTGCCAGGCAACAGCGCAGTCAGCAGGTACTGATGAAACTCTCAGGTCTGCCTCAAGTCAAAACCCTGGAAGACTATGATTTTAATTATGCCCTAGGGGCCCCTAAATCACAGGTGATTGAACTGTTCAATCTGAGCTTTATTGCTAGAGCAGAAAATGTGGTGTTTCTGGGGGCTAGCGGAGTAGGAAAAACGCACTTATCTATGGCATTAGGCTATAAGGCCATCATGAACAACATTAAGATCAAGTTCATTACCGCAGCGGATTTAATGCTGCAACTGAGTACAGCCTATCAGCAAGGTAAACTGAAAACCTATATGCAACGTGCGGTACTGGGACCAAAGTTACTGATAATCGATGAAATTGGTTATTTACCGTTTGGACGTGAAGAAGCGAATCTGTTCTTTAACGTGATTGCCAAGCGTTATGAAAAAGGCAGTACGATATTGACGAGTAACTTACCCTTTAGCCAATGGTCTAAGTCGTTTGCGGATGATGTTACGTTGACCGCTGCGATGTTAGATCGGTTATTGCATCACTGTCATGTGGTACAAATATCGGGTGAGAGTTATCGTTTGAAGGATAAAAAAAGAATTGGGATTCAACCCCAGGTTGAAACTTAATACGAGATCAAAGGGGTCAATTTTACTTTGCCATTTGTAAGGTGAAAGGGGTCAATTTTAGAATGCCGTTGACAGGAAGCCAAAGAATTTTATGCCCTTGTTGTTCCAATAACTCCTGAATATCTGCTCTTTTATGAAATGCTGCATTATCCATAACCACTACACTATTTTCTGGTAATGCTGGTATGAGGAATTGCTC
>NZ_BKNN01000140.1 GCF_008993995.1 Acinetobacter brisouii | reverse complement strand
GTGAAAGAAGTAGATGAAAAAGGGTTAAAAACGAAGTATCCATATTTTCAAAGATTTCAATATATTGTTAATTCAATCAATAAATCAAGAAATAATGTGGAGTTATTAAAATGGGAACATATAGATTTATTTTTTTATCGGATGACATCTCAGTCAAAATTTAAACAGCTTATTTATGTGGATAAGCATGAAACTGAATTGAATCCTTTTGCCAAAAAGCAAATTATGTTATCCAAGCAATTAATTGAACTCATGCAGCCCAAACTGATTGTTGTTGCTAATGCATTTGCTTCTACTCTTTTTAAGGAGGAAATGCATAAACACAAAATTCACTTTGATGAAGAGAAGGGCTATCATCTATTAGAATTGCATTCGAATAAACCAAGAATTCCAGTATTTTTGACTTCAATGTTAACGGGACAAAGAGCACTAGATAATCATTCATTGGAAAGATTATGTTGGCATATTAAAAAATCGCTTGAAGATTAGACCTAATTTTATAAATTAAAACCTGAGGTTGAAAGTTCTTTTCCTATTTGGGATAAAGAACATTATTCTGCAAGATTGTTGGGGATGTTGGGCATAAAATCTTTAATGCAAGATTGCTCTTACTTTTGACTGGGCAAAAGTAACAAAACCCCGTTGTTCGTTAGAGGGTACGTCCATGTGCCCCTAACGAACGGGCGACATCCATGTCGCAGGTCAATTAATTCGTAATTGATAGATTTATTCTTAGGAAAATGAAAAGTAGGCTTTATATTTTTTCTGTGTCAAAGAATGTAGAATGAATTCTAGAAAAATCATGATGATGTGGATTTTGAAAAAGGTTAGAAAAAGAGTATGCAAGAAAATTTAGATGAAAAAATTAAGCTAATACACAATATTTTAATTGCTGTTTCTACAGGTACCAATATAACTCCAATTTTGAATCAAAATTATTCGCAACTGCGAAATGAATTACTTTCGTCTAAATATAAGGATTTATTGCCAATATATGTGAAGAGTAGTTTAGATTTAAAACAGTTTTGGGCAGTAATTAAAAATGAAAGTTCAACTTATCAAGGTCGTAGAGAAATATTAAACAAAGATTTCTTGCTTTTAGAAAAAACAACTAACAATTTAGCTTATGAAAAATATCATGTTCAAATATTTACTAAATCCAAAAAATATTTTTATAAATTAGATCTTGAGCAGCAAAATTTAGAACCATTTATAAGAGCGTATCATTATGCTGAAAATATTTTAATTGATGGCACTACTATTTTATCAAGTGATATAGCATCTATAAAAATTACGAGAAGCTCAAACAATTTTAAAATTTATCAAGAAAAAGCGCAGATAGAGCATGATAGGGAGAGGGAAAAAGATCTCCGAGATGGTTTGATAGTTGCTGCTCCTTTTTCTGCACAGTATCGTGCTTTTCACAATATGGAAAATGTGACAGATAGATTTATTTTATATCCATTGGGTGAATTGAGTATAAAGCAACCTATTAATACTACAGTTAATGATGGAGGCAATCGATTGAAAAAAGTATTTATTAGCCATGCTACAAAAGATAGAAAAATTGTAGAAGAGTTAATTGATCTTTTAGAAACTATAGGAATAAATTCTACACAAATTTTTTGTTCTTCATTTGAGGGCTATGGAATACCTTTAGGGGAAGATTTCTTAGCGACAATTAAACAAGAGTTATCGGCTGAAGTACTTGTTCTATTTGTAATTACAAATAATTTTTATGCAAGTAAAGTCTGTTTATGTGAAATGGGGGCAGCTTGGGCTTTATCTAAAAGACATATTCCAATAGTAGTACCGCCATTATCCTATTCTGATATACAGGGAGTAATTCCTCTCACACAAGGCATGTTGATTAATGACTTTCCAAAATTAAATAGTTTGAAAGAAAAGTTAGAAAATGACTTTGGTTTTGAGCAGAAAATAGGTTTGAATACTTGGGAACGTAAAAGAGATAGGTTTGTGAATAATATAAATGAACTTATTGAATTTTAAAAAAAAGCCCCTACATCAGTAGTAATGCCAGTCAGTTAAGCTGATTGGCATTTTTTCTTTGGATATTTTGCAGGTTTTGCTTTAACTACTCTTGGACACAGCCTATGCCTTTTTTCAGGTAATACATACATTTTTGAACTTTCTAATAAATGCTCTAAATGTCTAGGCAAATTACCTGCCGACTCTAAAGGCGTATGCCTCAATATATTGATAATACTCA
>NZ_BKNN01000139.1 GCF_008993995.1 Acinetobacter brisouii | reverse complement strand
GTGAGGGTAATGTTTGTTGGCGTGTTAAATCTAAATGATGTGATAAATTCATAAAAAAAATGAGTGTATTTGCATACACTCATTTTTACAGCAATTTGCATTTTTTTGCTTAACTGACTGGCATTACACAGATGTGGGCTTTTTATGCTGGCAGAAGGGTTTATCCTATCTTAGCCAAGATTCTTTTCTTCTTTTAACGCTGCTTGCTGTTCTTTACCCCAGTTAAATTTCTGAGCACATACACCCAAAATTACGATAAATAGAGCCAAGCCAGACGTATAGATGACTTCTTTAAAGTATGTTCCTTCAATCAGCATGGCGATAATTGCACCTACAATGGTGAAGATGACCGCATAGGTTAAACCAGGGAACAACCACATTTTGAACTCAAGTTTCTGACCTGAAGCTTCAATTTTTTGGCGTAAACGCAACTGTGAACAAGCAATCGTTAAGTAAACATACAACGCTGCTGTACCTGTTGCGAGCATAAAGATGTCATAAACATCCATACTGTTTGTTGCTGTTAAAATCGCAGCAAATACTGCAAAGATACAAGATACAAATACACCAACTGAAGGGCTACCTTTACTGTTGATTGAACCAAATGATTTTGGTGCATCACCACGTTTAGATAAAGAGAACAACATACGTGAACAGGTATAAAGTGCTGAGTTAAAGCAGCTACATACAGAAGTCAGTACTACAAAGTTAACGATATGACGTGCTTCAGGAATACCAAGCGCAGTCAATGTTACGCTGTATGTACCCCAAGTTGCATCTTTTAAAAGCGGGTTGTTATATGGGATCAAACATACAGTAATGAACATTGAACCTACATAAAACAATAAGATACGCCAAACAACAGAGTTAGATGCTTTACGAATTTCACGTGCAGGATTATCTGATTCAGCCGCAGCGACAGTCACAATTTCTGCGCCAATATAGGCAAACATCACACCCAGTAAAGCGGTAATAATGGATGAGAAGCCGTTTGGCATAAAGCCTTGTGCAGTGAGATTGCTAAAGCCTTGAGCACCTGGTTGACTCCAAGGCCATATGTGTAGAACAGCTAAGCTACCAATCACCAAGAAGATTACGATGGCGATCACTTTGATTAAGGCAAACCAAAATTCAAATTCTCCATAACTTTTTACATTTTGTAAGTTAACGAGAATCAGCGCCCCAATCACAGCAAACATATATACCCAAATTGGGATGAGCGGGAACCAGCTATTTAAGATTTTCCCTGCAACATAGGCTTCCCAACCCATGAGCAGTGCCCATGAACACCAGTATAGCCAACCGATGGTAAAACCTGCCCAACGTCCAATCGCACGATCTGCATAAGTTGAAAAAGAGCCTGTATCTGGATTGAGAACAGCCATCTCACCGAGCATACGCATAACAAGTAAAATCAATAAACCGCCAAGTGCATATGCAATTACTGCAGCAGGACCTGCCGAAGCAATGACGTTACCTGAACCAATAAATAATGAACCCCCAATTACACCTGCAATCGAGATCATTGTAAGATGACGTGACTTAAGCCCGTGCTTTAAGTCGGAGGTGTTGCCCTCATTTGCTTGCGTCATAAAAAACCTTCACAAAAAAGAAAAAATGAATCGAATTGAACGCACAAGTGCTTTAAGCGAAGTTGCATGTTCCGCAGCAAGCACATGCCTAGCTACCCTGCAAGTAAGAGGAAAAGGAGTTTGAGGCTGTAACATGCTGGGCAGTTACAGCAATATTGGAACAGAGGCGATCTAAACAGATCGTTTGATGACCAGTTGGATGGCGACAGCCGATTGTGGCGACATGCACATAAATTGCTTGATGTGTTGCCATATGATTTTCCTTAATTCATTACTTCGGATTTCGCGGATTTAAGCGCAAATGTCCTGCAAATTTGTTGTAAGACTCGATATTGGACTAAAGTCGAATTAGCTTTTGTTTCAACAGCGTGTGTGACAACAGTTGTGTATGCATACTTCCAGTAACTTTAATTTGTCGTTTAAGTGCTAAAGAAACGAGAGCCATTTAGGACTAGAAGGAAAGAGCTAATGTGAAAACTTCACCAAAAAATTGGCACTAAAACCATAAAAATATTATGTGATTTTTTTAACCAAAAAAAACAAAAAATAGATTAAAAATATTAATTTTCAATAATTTAACGCAAATTCAATAGTGTTGTTTTTTTGTAAATAGATACTAAAAAATGCTTAAAAACATTAATTTAAAAAATACTAAGAATTTTTTTAAAAATATTTAAAATAACGGTCAA
>NZ_BKNN01000138.1 GCF_008993995.1 Acinetobacter brisouii | reverse complement strand
TGAGTATTATCAATATATTGAGGCATACGCCTTTAGAGTCGGCAGGTAATTTGCCTAGACATTTAGAGCATTTATTAGAAAGTTCAAAAATGTATGTATTACCTGAAAAAAGGCATAGGCTGTGTCCGAGAGTAGTTAAAGGAAAACCTGCAAAATATCCAAAGAAAAAATGCCAATCAGCTTAACTGATTGGCATTACCTCTGATGAGGTCTTTTTTTACAGCGAGTTATCTCTTAAACGAATTGTAGAAATACCCAAAATAGTGAAGCCGAAAGCACCATTGCACACGGCAAGGTCAATACCCATGCCATCAGGATGCTTTTCACGGTTGCCCACTGTAAACCTGATTTGTTGGCGGTCATGGTTCCTGCGACAGCACTATTCAACACATGCGTGGTGCTGACAGGTAAACCAAACTTATCCGCAGCAATAATGGTTCCCATCGCAACTAGCTCAGCCGACATCCCTTGACCATACGTCAAATGCGTCTTACCAATACGCTCACCAACCGTCACCACAATACGTTTCCAACCGACCATGGTGCCTAGACCAAGCGCCAATGCTACAGCCACTTTCACCCATGTTGGAATGTACTGAGTGGCTTTATCGATATTCTTACGGTAGTCGTCGACCGTTGCTTTTTGTGCAGGTGACAATTGTGCCAAATGATTACCTTTATCCAACTCTTTCAAGCTGGCATTGCTCAAGTACATATCATTACGCAAGTTGACGGTTGCTTTCTCAGGGACTTTTGACATGCTGCCATAGCTTGCCACTGCCTCACCCAAATGGTTCGACAAACTAGCAACGGCTGGCATGACTTGGGGATTATATTGATGCGTTTGAATAAATTTAGTTAAAACATCACGGGACTGCATCTCAGGCATATTCGGTTGATCAGCCACCAGAATATGCGCGGTTTTTTCTGACAATGCCGCAAAAGATTGAACTTGCGCAGGATCCATGGTTTTATTAAGTGAATAAGCAAGCGGTACAATCCCGATCAAAATCAGCATGATCAAGCCCATACCCTTTTGACCATCGTTTGAACCGTGGGCAAAACTCACCCCTGTACAGGTACAGATCAGTAAAACACGTACCAAGAACGATGGCGGCTTATTGCCTTCAGGCGCAACGAACAATTCCTTTTGGCGTTTTTTCATTACCCACTTTAACAACAAGAACGCTGCTGCTGCCAAACCAAAACCAATCAATGGTGAGAAGAACAATGCTTTAGCAACCTTAAGCACCTGTCCCATATCAACACCACTCACCCCGTCTGTTGCCGAGTGCAATAACTGGTTCATGATGCCTACACCAATAATAGAACCAATCATGGTATGTGAACTTGAAGCAGGAATCCCAAACAACCATGTGCTCAAATTCCAGATAATTGCTGCAAGTAATAAAGCAAACACCATGGCAAAGCCAGCGCCACTGTCGACATGCAAGATCAACTCAACAGGCAATAACGCAATGATGCCGTAAGCCACCGCACCACTCGCGGTTAAAACACCGAGAAAGTTAAAGAATCCAGACCACATGACTGCAACAGGCGCAGGCATAGCATTGGTATAAATCACGGTTGCAACGGCGTTGGCGGTGTCATGAAAACCATTGACAAATTCAAAGCCTAAAGCAATCACCAAAGCCATACCGAGCATGATGAATGAGAACAGGCTTAAAGGTGGAACTTGAGACAAATCGAAAGTGAGCTGTACACCGATATAGGTCAGGGATGCTAAAACGACGACAGCAAAAATATATTTAAACCAGCTAGGGGTTGGAGCATGAATATTATTAGAAGAATTTTTGATTGTTGGGGCAATGACTGGCGTTGGTTGGGTGTCAGCCACTATAGATGCCTGATGATTCATGAGGTCTGCGAAATATCATAAGATTGTGCAAATTTTGCGACGGTATTGTGACAATTAAATGACATTTCTCTGAATTTCATTGTAAATTCATTCGCCCGATATTGGGGACTTAAATATATTTACCACAGCCAGTTACATAAAAAACTCAATTCAATTTTCACAACAAAGCACAATTAAAATCTTAAAATTAAAACACTTAATTAAGTTTAACCTTATTGATTAAAATCGCACCAAAATAGATCAATAAAATAATCTATTCGCTTAAATTTAAACTATTGATTTGTATTTGCTAGATTTTTCAACAATTTTTGTCGAACTTGCAGGCAAACGATTTTATATAAATATAAAATTGCCTTAATTTGGTGCATAATACTTCGCTCCCCAAAATGCTATTTTATCATTTTTAATCTAGTCACATTTCCACCCCAAAAGTGTGTCATTTTTCTTATTTTTC
>NZ_BKNN01000137.1 GCF_008993995.1 Acinetobacter brisouii | reverse complement strand
CAATTCAGACACAAATCTGGATTGCGATGATCGCCTATTTATTGGTGAGTTTCGCTCAACATTTAGGGAAAACAGGTTGGACAGTTCAACGTTTACTCAGAATAATTCAAGTGAATTTGTTTGAAAGAAGAACTTTAAAAGCTTTATTTTCACCCGATAAAATACCCATAAAACAAGAGGAAGCTCAAATGAGCTTCCTCTTGTGAAAAATTGTGGGACAGCAATGGTGCTTACTGCCGTGTGTTCACTGCCATGTAGGCAGCTTAGAAAGATAACAGGGGTTTTTTAATGTCTTTTTTCATGTTCACTGCCATGTAGGCAGCTTAGAAAACGACCTTTCTTTTTAAAATCTCTACAACGATGTTCACTGCCATGTAGGCAGCTTAGAAAAGTCACGCGATTCATCAGCATTCTTTTCAATCGTTCACTGCCATGTAGGCAGCTTAGAAAATTAAGTTTCCATCTGATGTGAAGTCAGACGGGTTCACTGCCATGTAGGCAGCTTAGAAATTGACTTCGTATTTTCCTTTAAAGATTTGCGCGTTCACTGCCATGTAGGCAGCTTAGAAACGAAAGAAATCGCAGATGGTGCAATTTACAAAGTTCACTGCCATGTAGGCAGCTTAGAAATTGGGTTTGCTGAATCACATCCATTGCCAAGGGTTCACTGCCATGTAGGCAGCTTAGAAATCGTTTGTATGAGATATACGTGATGTACAAGAGTTCACTGCCATGTAGGCAGCTTAGAAAATCAAGGATTTGCTCTTTTGATGCGAGCTTCTGTTCACTGCCATGTAGGCAGCTTAGAAAGAGAAGCAAATAGAGTGACCGCTTGCCATGCCGTTCACTGCCATGTAGGCAGCTTAGAAAACGACTTAAAATCTATTGAGTAGTAACTAGGAGTTCACTGCCATGTAGGCAGCTTAGAAATTAGAATTGGTAAACCGAATATTCTGCGAAATGTTCACTGCCATGTAGGCAGCTTAGAAAATCACATATTTAAGATCATCAGGAGTACTTAAGTTCACTGCCATGTAGGCAGCTTAGAAATTGCATAATGAAAGCAATTATTCTTGATACAGGTTCACTGCCATGTAGGCAGCTTAGAAAAATAGAGTCTATTCTGCGCTTTACTTCGATCTGTTCACTGCCATGTAGGCAGCTTAGAAAAAATGCATGGCACGTAATGGCGTAACGGGCTGGTTCACTGCCATGTAGGCAGCTTAGAAAATCCATGTGGGTCACGACTTCTTTCAATGCAGGTTCACTGCCATGTAGGCAGCTTAGAAATTTATCAAGCTGCTGAGAAGGGGGGTCGCTAAGTTCACTGCCATGTAGGCAGCTTAGAAATGCTGTAATTCTTCGCCATATTTCATGGCTTCGTTCACTGCCATGTAGGCAGCTTAGAAAGTCACCATCAAAAGTTGCGCCGCCTTGCAGCGGTTCACTGCCATGTAGGCAGCTTAGAAAGACTGACGATTGGATTACTTCGATTGTAGTTGGTTCACTGCCATGTAGGCAGCTTAGAAATGTCATACTAACATTTGGATCATTAACATTATGTTCACTGCCATGTAGGCAGCTTAGAAAAACTTCAGCAATAGCTATCACAAATGGGGTCGGTTCACTGCCATGTAGGCAGCTTAGAAAAAAGCGAATCAGGCAATGTTTTGTCTTGGCGCGTTCACTGCCATGTAGGCAGCTTAGAAATTTTGTCGGCTATTATTGTTGGACTAAGTGCAGTTCACTGCCATGTAGGCAGCTTAGAAAAACTTGATTGAGTTAAAGGTTGATGTATTTTTGTTCACTGCCATGTAGGCAGCTTAGAAAATAATAGCAAATAAAACAATAAAATAGTTTATGTTCACTGCCATGTAGGCAGCATATTCGAATTTAGTGATGATATAGGGCAGTTATATCGTAAGCGTCCGCTGAGCCCCACTTTTTTTAACTCATTAATACCGCGATAGTGTCCACTAAAATTTAAGTGGACACCTATTTATGGATTTAAAGACAGTTATAGACACTGCACCAACGCTAAAAAAGCCCCGTCGAACCTTCACGGCTGAATTTAAACATCAACTTATTCAGCAATCCCAGCAGCCAGATACATCGGTGGCTAAGGTCGCAATGCAACATCAGATCAATGCCAATCTGTTGCATAAATGGATTCGTCAGTCCAGATCAATGGTTCCATCATTAACAATCTCATCCATTCCACAGACCGACTTCCTTCCCGTCATTCTTCACCCGACGCCAGTCAAACAAGAAGCACCTCCGCCACCTATACCAGAGAATAAAGCAGTTGCTCATATCAGGATTCCACTACGTGAGGAACAAGGTTCCGCAAGGGATCAGATGATCGAGATCGACTGGCCTGTGG
>NZ_BKNN01000136.1 GCF_008993995.1 Acinetobacter brisouii | reverse complement strand
GATTTGGTTTTGATGTAAATCGAATTGAGTAGAAAGTTCAGCGAGTGTGTGGTCGCCTTTAATTGCTGCGAGAGCAACTTTAACTTTAAACTCTGCTGAATGATTACGACGTTTTCTTCGTGTCATGATTGACTCCAAAAACAAGCATTTCCCATGCTTATTGGGGGAGTAGATTATCACTTATAGGCATGGTCTAAAATCCTAGACCCACATCAGAAGCTACACAGAATGATGAATCCACCTATGAGCAAGTCAAAGCCAAAGAAATGTTTGGGAAGGTGGCTTCAAAAACTGAGGTTGCGAATATTTCTATTCAGTCTCAAGTGACCTATGACCTGATTGGCAATATTGCTGATGATACGAATCTGACTCGTAAAACGGTTGCTCGTATCTTGCAAGGAATTAATGCTGCGGTATTTGCGCAGTTTAAATTAAATCCAGAAGCATTCATCCGTGAAATGAGTCGTATCATTAACGAGCAACAGGCAAAAATGGTGATTCAAGGGCTTAAATGCGTATTCTTATTTAAATGAACAGGCTTTCTTATTTTAAGTTGGATGCCTGTTCTTATTTTACTTGGACAACAAGTATCTAAATCTGCTGCCAATCATCAGCTATCTCTTTCCAATCTACACTACGAGTAACTGTATTTCCATTCTGATCTTGTCCAGTCCATACATTCCAGTAGTCAGGATCGTCTGATCTTGGTCTATGTTCAGCCGAAAGATGATTCATTTGAACTAATACGGGTAATTCCGAAGCCCAACCAAGTAGTATTGCATTTCTGGAAGGTAACGAGGGTAAATCTCTCAATAATCCTCGGAGATTATCAGGCACCAATTTGTGTATCAGTTCTTGATCCCGTTCATTGCTAATCCGATGAAGTAAGAAACTATTACACTGAGAAAGAACAGTCGGTGAGAGTTCACTAGGTCTTTGTGACGAAAGCATCATACCTAATCCAAACTTTCGCCCTTCACGAGCTATTTTTTCAAAAACTTGACAACATATAGATGATGAATTGTGATATTCGGTATCATCCTTATACCGTTTCACAAAAGTATGAGCCTCCTCCATAACTAATACTGTAGGAAGTACTTGCCCTTGATTCATTCGACGATATCTTTGTAAGGATTCCAATGTCATTCGAGCTATAGTAGCTGCAATGATATGTGCAATTTCTGCTGGAACTAATGAAAGGTCGATAACTGTAACTGTTCCATTTGAAGCATTGTTATCCCCGATATAATCAGAAAGCCAACCATCCAAAGTCATTTCTTTTGCACCGTCAATCTGACTTGTTAAGACTTTCATTCGAGTATCTGAGAGAAGAGTCTTAATTCTCATTTGCATGGTATCAATATATTCTGAGACACCTAGCAATTCGGCATTTCCTTCAATACTTTTTAATAAATTTTCACCAGAAAATGGTCTTGGAATATCAGCATCTATTGGCAATGCATCCATTGCACTGCCACCAAATGAGGTATAGGCAGTTTTTAGTAATTGTAAGAAGTCATTAATCTCTGTTCTATCAAAGTCAAATAGTGCGTATTGTGCTGAACGTGCTTGTTCAAAGTGGGTTATCTTATCTGTAATTGCTGTTAAACATGTTTGTTGATTACTATCAAATACATCTTGATCAGTTAATCCAATTCTCCATTTTTTTAACTTTTCAAAAAAATTCTTCGCTTTGGGAAAGTTTCCCCAAGGTGAACCTGAGTTAATTTCGATTTGGGTAATGCTAATGAGTGTTCTTAAATATTGTTTCATTTCTTGATGGGCAGATTGCTCAATATTAAAAACACCTTCCCGAACCGAACGTAAAGCTTGAATTAATGTAGGACGTTGGGTCTTAAGGCTTGCTTGTGTAAAAGAAACCCACTCAGAACTATTCCAAAGCCATAAAGGAACTTGAAGTTGCTGTATGTCCTCATCTTTGGGTTCTACAGAAAAGATTCGAACGTTTACTTTGTCTTTAAAAGTTTCTGAATATTCGCCATTTGGATCTAATATGATAAATCGGGCATTTGGCTGACTATGTCTAACTTTTTCTGCTGCATCAAGTGACCAGCGAATCAAACCAGCTACAGAACAAGATTTACCACTTCCAGTATTGCCCAATACTGCTAAATGACGACCAAAAAGACGATCTGGATCAATCATCACTTTTGCACCATTTGCCAATGGACTGGTGCCAATACAAACTCTTCGATTATCACCAGATTCAACTATATCTTGTAATTGATGTTGAGTTGGTAAAATGACAGGTGCTCCCACTGTGGGGTAGCTTTCTACACCTCTTTGAAATTTATAATAAACTCTATCATTTTCTTCTTTGTCGTAAATCAAACAACCCAAAGGATTTAAGCTCATTTTCCGCAAAGGATACGGTAAATCAACTAAACCAAAATCCTGCATTCCTTTTCTTTTTGGGTATTGTGAGCGTTCTATAGTAATCCATGGCTTTGTTGCACAAACCTATCTGTAAAGGCTTTTTCAGCGATATAATTTTCAAATGAAGAAGCCTACACACAAAATCTACCGTACAACCAATTGGCCCGCATATAACCGAGCACTCATGAGTCGCG
>NZ_BKNN01000135.1 GCF_008993995.1 Acinetobacter brisouii | reverse complement strand
AACATTTTGCAGCAGGTTTAATGACAGGTTATGGTAAAGCAACCAGTGATAGTCATTCATCTATAAGTGGTTATCAATCTACAGGAACTGTAGATGGCTATAATATTGGTGTTTATGCAACACTGTCTGGAGATCAAGCCAATCAGTCAAGTTTTTATGTTGATGGCTGGGCATTGTGGAATAGTTTGAATGCACGTGTAAATGGTACAAGTCTGGTCGAAGAAAAATATAATCTTTCAGGCATGTCAGCTTCATTAGAAATAGGATATGCCTTTAAAGTTGCCTCTAACCTAGCCTATGCGTATTTTATTCAGCCAAAAGCACAGTTAATCTAGTCAGGAATTGATGCTGATGAGCATACTGAAACGAATGGAACAAAAGTTGTAGGAAATGCCAATAACTTGCAGTCAAGTGTCGGTTTAAAAGCTTATATGGCAAATTCTTCTACTGCTCAGGCTGCAACATTGCAACCATTTGTAGAAATTAATTGGTTGCATAATAGTCACCCTTACGCAATTAGTATGGATGATGGTCAAGTTGAGCAAGATGGCTCAAAAAATATTGCTGAGTTTAAACTGGGTGTAAATGGTCAGATTAGCCCAAATGCAGGCGTATGGCTCAATGCAACCTCTCAGCTTGGTAGCAATGACTATCGTAACTATGGTGTAAAAGTTGGATTTAAATATTCTTTCTAAGCCTAGGGCGTGTCCTCATTTGAAAAATTGGTTTTAAAGGTTTAAAAGAGTTATTTAATCCCTTTTCATTTGTATATTTATCAATGGCACGTACTCTACTCACCGATGATATTTGGCAACAAATTCAGTCTACAATGCAATTTCATGGTTGTTATTGTTCAAAGAACAGTAGAAATATCATGGAAGCCATCTTATGGAAATTACGTACAGGTGCGACATGGCGTGATATTCCTGAAGAATTTTGTCCTTGGAAAACAGCATATAACCGCTTTAATCGTTGGGCATCTAAAGGCTTATGGGATAAATTTTTTTTAAACTACGAGGCGTATTGGATCAAGAATGGGTATTCATTGACGGAAGCTACATACGCGCGCATCAGCATGCAAGTGGAGCTCGGCATGGTTTCGAGCGAGCAATTGGACAGTCTAGAGGTGGAAGAACCATAAAAATCCATCTTGCAACCGACGCGAATGGATTACCGATTGATTTTAAGATCACTGGAGGTGAAGTCCATGACAGCCAAGTTGCGGAGCAGTTGATTGGTGAGATTGGTCAGGCAGATTATTTGATTGCGGATAAAGGCTATGATTCAGAAAAAATTAGGATGTTGGCAAGAAAGCAAAATATTGTGCCGATCATCCCAATGAAGTCAAATAGTAAGAGAGAAAATAAAGAATTTGATCACTACTTATATCGTTTAAGGTATGTAGTTGAAAATGCCTTTGCGAGATTAAAACATTTCCGAGCGATAGCAACCCGATTTGACAAGCTTGCACGAAATTACCAGTCTATGGTTTACATTGCTTGCATGTTAATTTGGTGCAAAGCCAAATGAGGACACGCCCTAGTTAAAAATTTCTATTTTTTGCCCTTCAAGTTAGGTATCTGATTTGAAGGGTTTTTATATTCTATTTTATTCATATTTATGCGGATTTTGAGTCTAAAAACTGCGGCGCATCTCACGGATTAAATTCAGAAAAGCAGTTAAAATGACCGAGTCGTGATCTTTTAAGTACAAACAACTGAGTTCAATGTCTTGTAATTCTAGTGATCGTAATGGTCGATAGACAATACCTGGTAAACGTAAGTTTGATGCAGATTCGGTGGTAATACATAAACCAAAACGGCTAGCCACGAGCGCCATTGAGGTCATGACATCATCAACTGCTTGTTCTATACGTAATTTGACACCTTCTTGTTGAAAGGCCTGACTAATCACTTGCATCATGCCGTGCATTGGCGCATTTGGGTACATAATCATTGGTTGATTGTCGAGATCCGCCAAAGTAATCACCTCTTTTTCACAGAGAGGATGCCCTTCATACAGTGCCACGATATACGGTTCACGACGTACCCATTCCACAGCAATATCGGGTTCTTTGGGCACTAAGCGATTAAATCCAATTAAAATCCGCTGGTCGCGAAGTGCGGTGATTTGTTCGGCTTTCCCCATAGAGTGCAAATGAATTTTGACTTCAGGGCGCTGTACGTGAAATGCCCCAAGCAACTGCGGAATGATATTCAGAATGCCTGAACTAAAAATGCCGACATCAAGCTGTCCGATAAAACCCTGACTCGCTAAACGGACTTGCTCACTGGCATCTTGAGCAAGCGATAAAATATGCCGTGCTTTGATTAAAAATAGCTCTCCTGCGGGTGTGAGCACTGCACCTTTGCTATTACGTAAAAACAGTTCAGCATTGAGTTCCTGTTCTAAAGCTTGAATATTGCGGGTTAAGGGTGGCTGAGTAATATGCAAACGCTCGGCTGCACGCCCAAAATTTTGCTCTTCCGCCAGCGCTATAAAGTAACGCATCTGTTTTAAGTCCATATGCTTTCTTCCTTGAAATTAATACTTAAAAAATGATGATATGAATCATGTAGATTAATTTAAGTATGA
>NZ_BKNN01000134.1 GCF_008993995.1 Acinetobacter brisouii | reverse complement strand
TTAGCAACAGGAGGTGTTGCTGAATATATATCCATGTTCATGGATTAAGTCCCCACTTGTTTTTAGGTGGGAACTAAATTAAGGCTTATAGGATCGCTTGGTAAGGCTGTGTTAGCCGGATGCTTACAGTTATCTTAGGTAAAGTTGCACTTGAAAGTGTAATTTATAGTGATGGTTGGCGTGGATACAATGGTTTGGTAGATGTTGGTTACTCAAAGCATTTTAGAGTAAATCATGGAGTGAATGAATTTGCTAGAGGACAATGTCATATAAATGGAATAGAATCATTCTGGAGCTTTTGTAAAAGAAGGCTAGCAAAGTTCAACGGTATATCAAAAGAGTATTTTGATTATCATCTTAAAGAAACAGAATGGCGTTGGATGAGGGAGCCTAATGAGCTAGCAACAGAGTTGTGGGACCTCATTAGGTAAAACTAAGTGCAAATCTGCTAGTCTAGAGCCTTGCAAAATAAGGCATCGAATAAGACGTGGTTTTAGAAGAAGTTGTAATTTCTCCAAAAAGCTTGAAAACCATTTTAAAGCCTTCGACTTAACCTTCTTTTACATCAATAATGGCTTCATTTAATGTCAGCATACTTTTTAAAACACCACCGGATTTTTTTCTACTCTTTTTTATATCTAACTCAGGTTAGTGTAATTAGCTGCTTATTTATCTCATCTTACATATTAAGTAGAGATGGGACTTAAGATGGTTACTAAAATAAAAATACTAATAACAATAAATATATAAAACAGTGTATTACAATTTTATATGATGCGTAGCCTACGCATCATATATAAAGCGTTCTATTTTGATATAATTGATCCAATCAACCCCTTATTAGGTTTCATTTAAATTCCATGAGTCTTACTGAAATTAAAGTTCGCCAAGCTCATTGCAAGGAAAAAACCTGTTTTTTATCCGATGAAGATGGGCTTAGCCTGAAGATTGAGCCGAGTGGAAGAAAATCTTGGTGCTATCGCTATACAGATCCACAAACTAAAAAACGTCGACGCATTCAGCTAGGTCTTTATCCTGATTTATCGCTGAAAAAGGCACGACAAGTCAGAGATGACTTTAAAGACAATGATTTCTGTTTTGAACATGATACTGCCTCTAATGTCATCACCTTTGGTAAGGTCGGGGAGGAGTGGTTACAGTTCAAACTGAAAAATGCCTTCAACGATCTACCCCGCTGTGGTGTACTACAGTTAGCAGAAAGATGCTTACAGCAAGATATTTATCCAGACCTTCAGGATTTACCTTTTCAAAACATCAAGCGTTATGACCTGGTTTCAGTAATCAAAAAAATAGAGGGACGCCAAGTAAAAGAACCTGTCAAGAAAGCTTGTAGTTATTTGAACCAAATTTATGACTACGCTGTAGCGATGGGTTATTGTGAATACAATATCGCCCATGGTTTAAATAAAATTGTAATCAACAGTAAAATTAAGAAGAACTATCCGTATTTAAAAGCGGAGGAAATATCCGAATTTAAGAATAACTTACAAAAATTGGATACCCATCCCATTATTAAAAAAGCACTAATGTTCAAATTACATACTGGAGTGCGAGGGGCTGAATTGTTATTGGCTGAGCCTCATCATTTTGATTTAAATGCAAAAATATGGAAAATTCCTGCCTTGCATATTAAACAGTTTCGACGTAAAGTCATTTTAGGGCATGAGATTCCAGACTTTTTAGTACCACTTTCAGATCAGGCTTTAGAGATTTTAAAAGACGTCATGCAATGGTCATACGGTGAAAAATATATTTTTGCAAGCCCTCGGAAACACAATCAACCGATTCATTTTAATACTCTAAATATGGCTATTCGTAAGATGGGCTATGGCAAACATCAATTATCCTCTCATGGACTACGTTCCACTTTTAGTACCATTTTGAATGACTCAGGTTTGTTTCAAGATAATTGGATTGAGGCACAACTTTCACATATTGATAAGAACCGTACCCGTGCCAGCTATAATCATGCTGACTATTTAGCTCAACGGACTGAAATGATGCAGTGGTGGGGTGATTATTTAAGTACTAGTAAGTGAAAATCGTACTTTTATACATAAACTTAAAATGATGTGGTTCCGTTAATTAGACCACTCAATTCAGTTTTATAAGTGATAAATCCGCTCTAAATATTTAAATTATGCTGCCGAAAGTGACATCGAGAAAGATTTGTTAATTGTTTAATTGTACTAGCTTGTATTTAAATGGATTCGCTAGCGGACACTTACGGAACTAAAGATTACAGTAGTAATCTTTAGTTCATATATTTTTTATACATTCATTTTTAAAGAAACTATAGAAAAAATCAATTTCAATTTAATGCTCTACATGGCTTTGTTGCACAAATACCTAACACTATAATTTTATTATGTTTATTTTTATTGAAATTCAACAAAAACATTAAAAATCAGTAACTTTCAAAATATTTATGCAATAAAGCCTAAGGAAGTTACCATACTTTTTTATATGCTTAACTTCCTAAGCCTCTTATTTAATTATTTTATGTTGTTCGGACAAGTTTACGTGAAGTGATGTGTGATTGAATTTTTTGCCCCAATAAATGCACCATTAAACCCAGCATAACAATACAAGAACCCAGCCACTGCAAAGTATTTAATTGTTCATCTAAAAATAAATAGGCAAAAATCATACTTATAACAGGTACCCAGAGTGACAATGGGCTAATTTTAGCAGCAGGATAACGTGTCAGTAGGTAGATCCATAAGCCATATCCGACAATAGTGGCAAAGTAAGCGAGAAATGCTGCAGCACCAAATCCTTTCCATGTCAGCGCGTGCCAATCGGCTATGACGCCTTGCCAGCCAATATTTTGTACCGCTAAAAGTAAAAACCATAAAGGGGTAAGAATATTGCCCCATACGACCAGACCAATTGGGTTAACAGGCCCCATTTTTTTGACTACGATATTGCCACAGGCCCATGAAATTGCAGAGCATAAAACCAATGCCAGCCCCATTAATGGCACATGACTATGTTGTTGACCGAATGCAATCAGCATTAAGCCCATAAAGGCAATCGCTATGGCCAACCACTGGTTCCAGATGGCTTGTTCACGTAATAAAAATGCTGCAATCATGACAGTAAAAAATGCTTGGGATTGAACCACCAAAGCGACTAGACCTGTAGGCATTCCAGTCGCAATTGCACTGAACATAAATGCAAATTGAGAAAAGTTACTAATAAAGCCATAAAGTAATAACCATTTCCACCCGATGCTTGGAATACGAATGAAAAAGAGGGCAGGCAATAAAACCAGTAGATAGCGTAAACATCCGAGGAGCA
>NZ_BKNN01000133.1 GCF_008993995.1 Acinetobacter brisouii | reverse complement strand
TTAAATCAATGAGTTCATTGAAATGTGAGAGTGAGGGTAATGTTTGTTGGAGTGTTAAATCTAAATGATGTGATAAATTCATAAAAAAAATGAGTGTATTTGCATACACTCATTTTTACAGCAATTTGCATTTTTTTGCTTAACTGACTGGCATTACTATTAATGAGGGGAGTTTCGTTTTTTCCTGAAATTTATACCGTCAAATGAGGTTAAAAATTGGCTAAGCAATCCAACAAACTGACAGCTAAAACCGTTAAGAATCTAGCTTACGATCCTGAAAGCAGTAATAAGCATGCTGATGGTGGTGGGCTGTATCTTTTCATTCATAAAAACGGATCAAAATATTGGCGTTTAGATTACCGCCGTCCAATCAGTCAAAAACGAAATACCTTAGCTTTGGGTGTCTATGATGAAGTCACCCTAGAGAAAGCACGTCTAAAACGTGATGAAGTAAAGCGTATGCTTGCTGATGGCATTGATCCCGCAGAGGAACGGAATCACTATCGGGATGAACTCAGAGCGAAGCTTGAGAATACCTTTGAAAAATTTGCTACTGAATGGCTAAAGATTCGTGAGCTTGAAGGTAAAGTAGACCGAGAGACAATCCGCAAACTCAATCGTGATATCTTGCCTTTTATTGGCAAATTACCTGTGACTGATTTAAGTGTCGAACAGCTTGAGCGTGATGTAACGAATAGCCTTGTAGAGCGTGGTGCTCTTGAGTCGGCTCGCCGTGTTAAATCTATTATGGGTATGGTTTTAAAACTTCCGTTTAAACGCCGTCTAATCACGTATAACCCAGCTTATGACATTACCTTACCCAAACCTATTAAAGGTAATCATAACGCCGTAGTAAGCGAATCAGAGCTTAAAACAATGCTCCAAAAGATTTGGCGATATCATGCGGAGAGTCCTCGTGCACGTTTAAGAACAGAGCTTGCGTTGAAGCTTTCAGCATACATCTATCAACGTCCAAATGAGATCCGTGAATTGCTATGGGAGCACGTCGATTTTGAGAATCAGCGTCTTTGCTTTCGTGCATCCAAAACATACCAAGAACATATTGTTCCCCTCTCTCGCCAAGCTTTTGACATTTTGAAACAGCTCGAAGATATGCGGACTACTTCTGTATTTGTTTTCCCAAGTGTTAAGTCATCAAGTGAAAGCATGAGCGAGGACACGATTCGTCAAGCACTCAATAGACTTGGCTATAAAGGCAAGCACACGGCGCATGGCTTCCGAGCAACGGCGCGCACAATCTTAGGTGAAGAGCTTGAATATCGAGTAGATATTATTGAGCATCAATTAGCTCATACAGTACGTGATCCCAATGGTACTGCTTACAACCGTACTAAGTTTTTACGCCGTAGACGTGAGCTGATGCAGTTGTGGGCTGACTATTTGGATACTTTACGTCAAGGTGGAGACGTATCTGTATTTAAACCTCAGAGTGAAGACAATATCATTGCATTTCATTTAGGAGCAAAGGCATCGTAGCTGCAAATGCAATACATACCAATTGATGAAGTAAAAAATAAACTCGGTAGTTATAGCAAAATTTCCAATTTAGTCTCTTCGGGCGAATTGGAAATTTGCTACCGTGTGAATAATTATTTTGCTTCAGTTGATGATATTTCAGGACTGGTTCATTCAATTGAATACGGTAATCAAATATTTATTGCTGAAAATACAGAAGAATTAGAAAAAGTAATTTTAGATCCCAAAAATACTCTTAGTGTTTCCCAAACACAGAATGCTTTAAAGTTAAAACATCTAGAAAATCAGATTGCCAACGATAAAGAAAAATATAGAAATTTTCCTTCCCCTGAAGAGCTGATTCATAGACCAGTCTTCAAATGGGTATTTCTAGAAAACCATCCACGTATTGAATTTTTAAAAGGAAAACTAGAATCTGGAACCAAAGTCAATGAACTTGAATTATTTCCCGAATTCTATACCGATTACTCTGATATAGAGAAAGCCCACAAAAAACTAGATTTAACATGGGGAAGAAAAAAAATTTCAAGAGATGAGTTATTTATTACTACTCGTAGTTGGAATAAATTTATACGTAAACCAAAGACAAAAGATGCTATTGATAGATCTGAAGAAAATTTAAAGCAAGATCTACATCAATTAATCCTGATACTTAAACATATTATTATGCAAGAGTCTGGAGCTACCCAAAAACAACTTACTGATCAAATCATCAAACTACTGAAACCTAAAGGCTCAAAATTGCATGAAAGTAAAATTAATAAAATTTTGCATGAAGCAAACACACACGCCAATGAAGTTTTAAGAAAAAATATAATTGAAATATTTAATAAAAACAAATGATTAAATTAAAAAATTTATGTATTTTTTGAGAAAATTATTTCTAAATCATCCTTAATAGTAAATCCTTCTAAACTCCTCATCACTACGAAACACTACCGTAATGATGAGGAATTATCCATGTCCCCCCAAGATCCTAACATCTACAAACGCTTACTAGCACGTGATTATTGGCGAATGTGTCAACTCGCCACAACCGCGGAACACAAAGAGCGCATCTATAAAACCAAGGACGGTTTAGAGCGAAGAATCAAAGCCCGCCCTCCATCTTCAGGCATCTTACCATTAGGCAGGTCAACCATCTATGACTTAGTCCGTAAAGGAGATATGCCTGCGCCTGTACGCTTGAGCGAACGTGTGAGCGCGTGGCGTACCACTGACCTAATCGAATGGCTTGAGTCAAAACAGTAATGCAAAACGAATTATTTACAACTTGGGAAGCCGCAAGGTTTCTAGCCCAATGGCTACCTTTACGCTCTCAAAAGGCTTGGTATCGGTATCTGATGATTAATCCCTCTCAATACCTTCATCAAGATGGATACAAACTGAATGTCCAAGTCATCAACGGCGAAAGACGATACACCAAAACCACATTAGTGGCATTTATAACCTCTCACCTAAGCTCAGGTGAACCAAAACAAAGGAACCAACATGACTGAAGTAATGAACCGCAAATGCTCTGAAGAGCTAGCTAAGCTAAAACAAGAGATCATCGATGATACGATTCATAATCTATTAGAAGAGAATGATGGGACATTTGATCTTAGTACAGAACAAGGGATCAATGTGGCTGTCAACTATATGGTTGATTACCTCATTCTCAATAAAGTCGATACCAATGCACTCGACCTAAAAGAAAATTTAATTCGTCGCTTACCGCAGAGTAAAGTCTGATGAATTTAACAATTATCAGCACTGAACTTTTTGCAGATATTTTAAGACACAGTGAAATTCTAGAGGTTGAACCGTACCGGGTTTGTCGGAGACTTTTTTATTTAAGTTAGGCCACCTGACCTAACGGGTTAATCTTATCATAGTACATTGCTTCAAACTCAAAAGGCGATACATAACCCAGTGCACTGTGTAC
>NZ_BKNN01000132.1 GCF_008993995.1 Acinetobacter brisouii | reverse complement strand
TTGGTTCAATAAAAAGCGTGTACACAGTGCACTGGGTTATGTATCGCCTTTTGAGTTTGAAGCAATGTACTATGATAAGATTAACCCGTTAGGTCAGGTGGCCTAACTTAAATAAAAAAGTCTCCGATAAACCCGGTACGGTTCACATTTAAGCAATTAGTAGATCCAAATCGCCCGCATTTGATGATTAGACTACTGGCTTCAAAAATTCTTCTAAATTTATTGAATTCAAAGCTTATAAAGCTTAATGAAGAAGAAATTGATGCTTATCAAGGTGTGGGTAAGTCTACTTTTAGTAAAGTGCAGAGAGAAGTTATTGATCTTTCTAAATATTCATCTATTACTAAAGATGAAATTGATTCATTTGGTATTGATTTTGGTCCTTACTGGCTTGATCCATTAGGTCACATGTTTGGTTTACACCCTACACATATATACTTTGAAACAACCCAAACATTAAAGAATGAAATTGGATTTACAGATAAGCGTAAGGCCAATGATACACGTCATAAAATGGAAATTTATGATTGGAAGCAAACAAGTCATAGTCATGGATCTAGTCCAAAAGTTGAAGATTTAGATTTTTATCTGTCCTACCATGCAATGATGATTACAGCAGATAAATTACTCCAAACACGACCATTACTAGAAAGTGAATATTCATCGAGGGAGTTTGATGATTGGATTAAACGACATGATTTATCCTCTCTCGAACCTTATTGGTTAAGTGACTTCAGAGATCCATGTCCTCGAATAACAACAGAATGGCCTAAAGACGATAGAGAAAGTCCTATAAATTGGTCTTACAGTTGCGCTTCTATTGATTATAACGATGCGATTTATCACAGCGATGTAGAGCTTTGTTTATGGGGCATATGGTCTGAAGTAAATAGTTATAGTCAGGCAAAACGTATTCGTATCCGTTCAAGTTTAGTTAGTCCCGAAACATCTAATGCGCTATTGAGAAGCTTACAAAGTGCGGAATCAAGTCAGGACTATCACTTACCTAGTTCAAATGATGAAAGACTTGAATTTCAAGATGATAAATTTAAGTTAAAAGGTTGGATTGCAGAACAGGAACTTAATTTATCGAATTTTGATGATGATTTATGGGGGGCATCCTTGGAATATGATATGACAAAACCATCAAATGAGATTATCTCCTTAATGAATTTGTATTCTGATGCCTTAGGGAAAAATTGGTTTTATGAAAATGAAAGAGTGCTACAACTTATCATTTGGGGGAAATATCAAAATGAGGATTATGAATACTCAAATGGTTATAAACTGAAAGTGAACAAAAAATTTATCCTCGATCTACTTCAAAAAATTAATATGGATATGATCATTTCTGTAGATATCAATCGTAGATATAAATATGGCAGTTACCAATCAAAAGAAGATTCAAAAGGACTGGATGAGTATTTACCAAGTAGTAAACGAGTATATTTAATGAAACAGAATGGAGATGTGCATGTCCACTGAAAGTCTTATTGAACTAGGGAAAAGACTAGTAGAAGAATTTAAGTTAGAGGATAAAACCGATACATTATCTCAATGGATGCTTCATTATTTAGCAGAATTATTTGAACGATATAATCTATCTACTTCTCCAGAAGAAAAGCGTATAGCAGCTTTAGAAATAAAAGATACTATTTTCAAGTTATGGGATTTTCGACATCAACAGTCCCATTCTCAGAGTAGTTTCAAAAATACAGAGTCTTTAATTTCAACATTAAAGAAATTGAATTTAGACAATGATGATGTTTTCTACTCAGGGTTAAGGGATTTTAGAAATGCAGAAAGTACTTTAGATCAGAGTAATCCTGACTATTGGTACAGATATGCGCTAGAGCTCGATAAAGCATCACGCTTCTTGATAAGAAATTGTATCCTCAAAGGCTATGCTATCACTGAAATTGATAACCAAGAAATTACCGAATTAATAGAACAATTAGAAGCGTTAGATGCATATGAAACTTTGTTTAGCAATTTTTATAGTGAACAATCTACTCACGACAAAGAACAGAGGAACATCGCACAAAATATCTCAAAGGTAGAGGATTTGATAAATGCCCTGACAGAATTAAAAAGTGCTTATGAGGAAAAGTTAACTTTATAGTCTAAGAATGTCTAGGTTAGATAAGAACAGGTATCCATTTAATTAAGAGACTACTTGTTCAAACTAAGAAGAATATGCAAATAAAGTCCTAAGGTAATTATTATCTCGATTTAATTTATTTACTAAGTTACTACTTTAACATTCCGTTTTTTAATTTTAAATGTTCTTCGATTAGTAATTTCTTTGGAAAGACTAGGATTTCGACCAGACAATTTTTTAATGAAAACTGGTTGACCATTTGGAGTCTTACTCCAGAGAATATTATTCTCTACGTAAAGTACTTTTCCACTACGGGCGGCTTTAATAAAGCTTTCTCGCAATATATAAGCAGCTGCTTTAGCGATATCACGCTCAGATGTTAGCTTTCTAGTTGGCATATATAAAACTCTCAGAAGTGATAATTTTCAATGCTATGGCCAATTTCTGTTATAGAAAATGATAAGCATTTAGCATAGAGTTTATTTGGCTAAATTCTTATATGAAATATGCTTCTAATTAAGATACTGCTAACTCATGGTATTTTGATGGAAGGATAATTTCAATAAAAAATTTAATCATACATCGAAGAATTTAATTTTTATTTCCATCTAATATCTAAATTTTTGGTAGTTCCAATTATTCAATAACAAATTTAAGATGGCTTACTTAAAGCTGGAACGACTGGTAGAGAATGAACAGGAATGGATGGTAGAGTTATATAAGAATATGCATTTAGTCGAGTAATCAAACTAAGCATGTGCATTGTGATAGTGCACATGCTTTCCTTGAACGAATTTGAAATACTGGTATGCACTTAGAATCTGTAAAGGACAATAGTCCAAACTATGTCACCATGACATCTAGCATCGATCATCTACATAATCTTCTAAACCATTATCAATCTAAATTGAATGATGCTGTAAAAGAAGCAGAAAATCAGAGTGTTATCGAAAAGGGTAACATTCATAACTATGAATTTGATCGCAAGAAATTGAAACCAAAAATCCTCAGCTTCAAAAATGGTGCATCCATTCAGGTGCAACAAAGCCTGATCAAGATTAAATCCCAAATTGATTTTATTAATGTGAGTTTCAGCACCACTAGGGCGACTCAAAGAAGCTATATCAAAAAATTTCTTACGGAAAAAATTGGTAAGAAGCATTTTATTACTGAAGAACATAACCATAGTGCTACGGTTAATACTGATAGTGAACCGTACCAGGTTTGTCGGAGAGTCAATATTCTGAGAGACTATCCCGATGACAAAACCAAACTATACCCCCGAAATTAGAGAAAGAGCGGTTCAATTATTGATTGAATCTGAAAAAGATTAT
>NZ_BKNN01000131.1 GCF_008993995.1 Acinetobacter brisouii | reverse complement strand
AGGGTTGCCAAAGTTTTTAGAGCTGGATGCTTGTATTCATGATGGTTGGTTGTATTTTCCTCAAAAAAAACACTTCTCAGATAGTTACTTATACTTTTTATTTTTAAAAATAAGGTCACAACTGGTTGCACAAGGTAATGGTAGTGTTTTTACAAATTTAAAAACGGATATTCTACGTAATCAGGTGATTTTAGTTCCAACTCAAGAGGTTATTGAAAAATTTGATCTTCAAGCTTTTAAGATATTAGAAGCTATGAGAATACAATGTATTCAATCTAGTAGTTTATGTAATTTGAGGGATGCTTTATTACCAAAGTTGTTATCGGGTGAGTTAGATGTATCAGGTGTGCAGGACGAGGTGGCTTGAGCATGAGTATTAATGACTGTGGTGGACGTTTGGTTCTTGAAGTTAAGAATTACTAGACATCACATCTTATTTCATTGCAAATCAAAGTAGCTTCTAATTTTAAGTTTAAAATATTGATTAATAATTATTTTTTTATTTCATTGTAAATTGATAAAAATGCTAGATAGGTGAATTTGACCATGAACGAAACACAATTAGAACATCTCTGCCTTGACTGGTTCGCTGAAAATGGTTGGGAAGTCGTTCATGGTGTCGATATTGCCCCTGACAGCAATAACCCTTTACGCAAAGATTATAAACAAGTTCTGATAGAGGCACATCTACAGACCGCTTTTGAACAGTTGAATCCACATTTGCCAACCAGTTGTTTTGAACAAGTTTGGCAAAAACTCAGTAAACCTGAAAGCCTAGACTTAGTGACGAATAACCGTGCCTTTCATCGCATGCTATTAGAAGGTGTACCTGTCAGCTATAAAAAAGACGATGAGTGGGTCAATGATCAGGCTTTTTTGCTCGACTTCAACCAAGTTGTTAATAATCGTTTTGTGGCGATTAACCAATTTACGATTTTAGGGACAAAGCAACCACGACGACCTGACATTATTTGCTTTATTAATGGTATTCCTTTTGCTGTACTCGAACTGAAAAGCCCAACCGATGAGAATGCCGATATTTGGGATGCCTTTAACCAACTACAGACCTATAAAGAAGAAATTTCCGATCTATTTGTTTTTAATGAAGCCCTTGTGGTGAGTGATGGCGTAACAGCCCGTGTTGGTTCACTCACGGCGAATCAAGAGCGCTTTTTACCTTGGCGGACTATCAAGAATGAGGATGATAAACCCGTTTTAGCATGGGAATTGGAAACGGTTGTTCGAGGTTTCTTTGATCGGGAGTTGTTCCTTGATTATATTCGTTTTTTTATCTTGTTTGAAACAGATGGCGAAAAGACCATTAAGAAAATTGCAGGCTATCATCAGTTCCATGCAGTACGTGAAGCCGTACAAGCCACCATTACGGCAGCCAATCCGAATGGGGATAAGAAAGCAGGCGTTGTTTGGCATACCCAAGGCTCGGGTAAAAGTATCTCTATGTGTTGCTATGCAGGCAAGCTATTACAGCAGCCCGCTATGCACAACCCAACCTTGTTAATCGTGACTGACCGTAATGACTTGGATGGACAGCTCTTTGAAACCTTTAGCAATGCTCAAGAATTATTAAAGCAAACGCCAGTACAAGCCAATAACCGCGATGAGCTAAGACAGCTTTTGGCTGAGCGTGAGTCTGGTGGCATTATCTTTACCACGGTACAAAAGTTCGCATTACTGGAAGGTGAGAGTGAGCATCCATTATTGAATGGACGCCACAATATTGTGGTGATGTCAGATGAAGCACATCGTAGCCAATATGGTTTGAAAGCAAAACTAGGTAACGATGGCACGTACAAGTTCGGTTATGCCAAGCACATGCGTGATGCCTTGAGGAATGCGGCTTTTATTGGCTTTACTGGAACTCCGATCTCAAGTGAAGATAAAGACACTCGAGCTGTCTTTGGTGATTATGTTTCCATCTATGACATTCAAGATGCCGTGGATGATGGGGCAACTGTACCCATCTACTACGAATCACGCTTGGCAAAGCTGGACATCAATCAGACTGAAATTGAAGAATTATCTGATCAAGTTGATGACATTGTCGAAGATGAAGAAGATGTTGGTAACCGGGAAAAGACCAAGAGTGAATGGAGCCGATTGGAAAAGTTAGTCGGCGCAACGCCACGCCTGAAACAGATTGCTGCGGATTTAGTCGCACACTTTGAAGCCCGAACTGAAGCTATGGCGGGTAAAGGCATGATTGTCCCGATGAGCCGAGAGATTTGTGTTCATCTCTACAATGAGATTGTTGCTTTACGCCCAGATTGGCATGACCCTGATCCTGAAAAAGGCAAAATCAAAATTGTGATGACGGGTTCAGCTTCAGATAAACCATTATTACAGCCGCATATCTACAATAAGCAAACTAAAAAACGCCTTGAGAAACGCTTTAAGGACGTAACCGATCCTTTACAACTGGTGATTGTACGCGATATGTGGCTTACAGGTTTTGATGCACCATGCACGCATACCATGTATATCGACAAACCGATGAAGGGGCACAACCTCATGCAGGCCATTGCACGTGTGAACCGTGTCTTTAAAGATAAGCAGGGTGGACTAGTTGTTGACTATATCGGCATTGCGAATGAATTGAAGCAAGCCTTAAAAACCTATACCGATGCTAAAGGTAAAGGAGAACCTACATTACGTGCAGAAGAAGCTTATGCGGTTCTTGCTGAAAAGATGGATGCGATACGGGGAATGTTTGCCAAAACCAATGAACAGGTAGGCATGGATTTAAGTGCTTATGAAACTCAGGCACACCGACTGATTATCCCCGCAGCTAACTATGTGCTGAGCTTAAAGGATGGTAAAAAGCGTTTTCTTGATTTAGTTTTGGCAATCAATAAAGCCTTCTCTTTATGCAGTACCTTGGATGAAGCGAAGAACCTGCATAAAGAAATTGCCTTTTACTCAGCCATTAAAGCGGTCATTAGCAAGCATACCTCTGTAGATCGTAAATTGTCGCAAGCTGAAAAGGACAGTACGCTAAAACAGATTCTGGATAATGCTGTCATTGCTGATGGCGTAACAGATGTCTTTGCAATGTGTGGTTTGGATAAACCCAACATTGGCTTGCTTTCAGATGAGTTCTTAGAAGATGTACGGCAGATGCCATATCGTAATTTGGCAGTTGAACTTCTAGAAAAGTTGTTGAATGACGGCATTAAAGCAAAGACACGAAACAATGTCGTGCAGGAAAAACGCTTCTCTGATCGTTTGCAGGAAACATTAAGGAAATACAATAACCGAGCGATTGAAACTTCTCAGGTCATTGAAGAACTTATTCAAATGGCAAAAGAGTTTCAGGCCGAAATGCAGCGTGAAGCTTCACTTGGGTTAAATCCAGATGAAATCGCTTTCTATGATGCTTTGGCAAACAATGAAAGTGCTGTCAGAGAGCTTGGAGACGATACGCTGAAACAGATCGCACGAGAGATTACAGAGAAGCTACGGAAATCAACGACGGTCGATTGGCAGGTTCGGGATAGTGTGCGTGCTCAGCTTAAAATTCTTGTGCGTCGTACATTGCAGCGTTGGAAGTACCCGCCTGATAAAGCAGCTGAAGCGATTGAGTTGGTGATGAAGCAGGCTGAGCAGTTGTCGAATTCTTGGACGAGTGGATAAGTCATATTCAATCAATATTAGACTTGTATATCATCAAAAAATCC
>NZ_BKNN01000130.1 GCF_008993995.1 Acinetobacter brisouii | reverse complement strand
TTTCGGTGTCTATGCCTTGTCTGCGAAGTTGGGTAACGTGTGGCCCCTCATGTTGAGTGGCTTCAAGGTCTATGCCTTGATCTTTGTAACTACGGTGATCGACACGATCTGCAAAGCCATGTTTTTCTAAATGGCGGTTGGTCAATTCTGCAAAGTGTTCTCTCCAGTGGCTCACGGTTTCACTGGATTGCTCTTTGTTGAAGTCTCGATTTTTCTTTTTGGCAAAGTCGCCTGTCTGTGGGTCAATCTGCCGACTGGTGAACATGATGTGTGCATGGAAGTTTCTTTCATCACTTCCGCTTTTGGTATGTGGAGCATGGATACATGCGTCCACGATCACACCATGTTTTTCTACAATTTCCTGACATAGCTCATCGAGCAAGTCTTGTCTTTGTTCTGCATTAAACTCATGGGGAAAGGCAATTTCAAACTCTCTTGCTAAGGTTGCATCTTTTCTACGTTCAACCTGTTCAACTGCATTCCATAATTCTTGACGGTCTAATAATTCTTTTTTGGTGTTTTCAGGTGCATAGATTTTTTTAGATTCCACACCTGTTTTTTGGGTGTAGTCCTGAATTTTACCTTGATAATGATCTTCTAGTTTTTCACCCGAACGATAGGCAGAACATGCAACGGCTGAACGCCCTGCACTTCGGCTTATCGCTTTGACTGAAAAATGAAAGATTGCCATTTTGCTTTTGCTCTTAAATTTGGGTTTCCAAATTTCCCAGCTTGCATAAGCTGGTTTGGGGTTGTAGGGGGAATCCCCTGCCGTACTTCCATTGAATAAAAATCGAAGATTTTTTTCAATGGTAAAGTGCGCCCTTTGGGAAAACCACGATAGCAGATAGTACCTTGAATTTCAATTCATGTACGCTTATGCTAACTGTGGTTTTTTTAGGCATTGGATTTGTAATGAAAGTCGAATCTTTGGAACAGCAAATTGCTAAACAAGAAGAACGTTTGAAACAGCTTAAAGCTCAGAAGCAAGCTGTTTTGGCTCGTGAAAAAAAGAAAGCAACGGATCAACAGCGAAAAGAAGATACTAGACGTAAAATTTTGCTTGGTTCTTTGGCGTTAAAAAAAATGCAAGATGATTCAGAAAAGGCAAAAATTCTTGCTGACTTGAACGAGTATTTAACAGAAGATAGAGATAGATTGTTATTCGGTTTACAACCTGTTTCTAACGCTGGTTAGTTATTTCGAGTTTAATTTGTACCATTCTTCCATGAGTGCTGCATCTTCCTGTTCGAAGGTGGTTTCACCGTTCAGGATGCGCTGCTGCCTTGCTTGATCCTTTGATTGGCAAGAATCAATTATTTCCTGAGTAAACTCATGATCTACGATGCCTTTAGCACTTCTAAAGGCTTCCAGTAATTGTTGTCTATCTGTCATTTCAATATCCTAATAGTTAAATCCTGCTTGTACCAATAGAGGGTAAAACGTCCTGAATTTTTCAGGCTCTAAAAGCATATCAGCAATACGTTTTGCAAAGTCTTCGTATGATTCAGTACCTAATGAATACTCACTCATTTCGTGCATTTCAGACAGCTTGTGAGCGAATAAATGCCGTTGTGCATCGGTCATAGGGATAAAGAAATCAGGGGTATTTGGATCTCGTTTCGGGTCAACTGGCTTTTCAATTTTTGGCTGTTGTTTTTGTTTAAGCCTGAATGAAAAGCCTGAAATCAACCGCCCTTTTTTATGCTGTTCATACGTTACGTTAATGTCTGTATGTTCATTGATCTGTTGAATAGATGGTTCTAATACACGCTTTTTAAAGTTGTGCATAGCTGTGTATTCATTATCTAAAAGTCCTAAACGGTTTCTAAACTCACCAATTTCTATTTGTGGAACTTTGCCGACTTCACGCCACGCAATGAGAAGCTCATACAGTCTTGTTGCGTATTTACTGGTTAAGTGTGCGACTTGTTTAGCTTGATAGCTTGTGAAGTGTTCTTCCAGTCGTGTCACCAGTGGCACAACATCAGGCGCAAAGGTTATTTCTAGCAATGCTAAATCATCAACATAAAAAATTCGGCTAACCCAACGTGACCGTACAATGCCTGTTTTACCTGTTCTTTTATATTCGGCGGTGTAGCTGAACTGTCGATTAAACAAGTTGTTTACGGCTTCTCTAAGGGCTTTATATGACGCATCAATTGACACATTAAACAGTTTTGCATAATCACTAGCATGTATTTCTAGCTTACTATCCGCTGTGATGCCCTGCCCTGATTCTCTGGCGTTAATGATGGCAAGCATAATCAAACGCTGTTCTGTTAATTCCAAGTTGTAACTGGCATTGATTAAAGCATTATCTTTCACTACTAATCCGTTTTTCATTATTAAAGTACACTATTTTTAATGTATGTTTAAATACTAATATTTTAATGTACTTTAATCAAGAGCTAATGTACGTTTATATAAGAGCTAATGTACGTTTATATAAGAGCTAATGTACGTTTATATAAGAGCTAATGTACGTTTATAAACTCTGTAATGCAGTCATATCAATGTTTTCAGCCTGTCTAAAAGCATTTAAAAGCTTAAAAGCTTATTAAAAGCCCATTTGGGGTAGGGGAGTGGTCAAAACTGCCCTAGGTTTTCGCTTCGCTCAAACTCTATTGAATCTCGCAAGCTCGATTCGAGGGGCAGTTTTTCGGTTAATCCTGTTTGTGAAATCTAAAAGCAAAAGCAACTATGAATTCGCTTCGCTCATAAAGCTTTATGCTCGCTTCGCTCGGTCTAGGGGCGGATTTCAGCATGAAAATATAGATTTTCTAGGGTTCAAATCATTTAAAAGCGGTTTTTCAGAGGGTCGAGGGTCGAATATTGCTAGTTCGCTCGTAGACACTCGCTCTATAAGACCATGTATTGTTTAGATAATTTTAATAAACGCCAAAAAAGAAATTTTAAATTTTAGCGTGAACGTGGCTTATGGCTTTGTGTTTTTGATTCAGCCAGTAGTTTATTGGCTTCGTCATGTTTTCCTTGCTCACGTAAGGCTTTACGTGCAAGGAATGCCTGTCTTTCTCGTTCTTGTTGTGCCTTGGCTTCCTGTTTCCGCTTTTCCTGTTCGGCTAACTTTCGTTGTTGTTCACGTTCAAGGTGAAGTCTTGCTCGATCATGTTTGGCTTTCAGGTTCGGATTAGCTTTGTTTACGATCTCTTTTGCCCGATCTGTATAGCGTTCAGGTTCTAAACGTGGGGTTTTGGTCTTTAAATCTCGTTCCTGACTGTCCAATTCTTGCCATTGGGTTTGAATTTCTGCATTCGCAGCATCCCATTTCCCACCAAAAAACATAGGTCTTTTGCCTAATTGTTCTTTTTGGTGTTCAAGATTGGTTTTTGATAGCTCTATTTGCTCCAAAACAGCGTTTATTTGCTCGATTTCTGTTTTTTGGGTAGTTAGTGCTATGTTTTTTGCTTCCGTCGCTACAGCGTCGTTATATTGCGAAATAACGCTATATGCGATTTTGGTTAATTCTTCAGGGGAACGTTGTTCCTGGTCTTTTTCTTTTTGGCGTTGTTCCTGGTCTAATTTTTCCCTGGTCTGAATCAAGTTATTCAACAGTCGTTCAGATGCTTGTATTTCTTGATCTAAACCTTTGATGTGTTGGCTAAATTGGTTGCGTTCACGGATGGCATCATTGGATAGACTGATTTCGGTGTCTATGCCTTGTCTGCGAAGTTGGGTAACGTGTGGCCCCTCATGTTGAGTGGCTTCAAGGTCTATGCCTTGATCTTTGTAACTACGGTGATCGACACGATCTGCAAAGCCATGTTTTTC
>NZ_BKNN01000129.1 GCF_008993995.1 Acinetobacter brisouii | reverse complement strand
CTTTACTTTATTACCATTTAAAATAGACATTTTTATATTTATATAAATCAATTCATCTGTACAAATTTTACTTATGCATAGAACCTGCCACGACGGCGACGAAGTCCTAAAACATGGATTGCACGAACTAAAACAGCATAAGAAACACTGTAGCCGAACTCTTGTTCGAATAATGGAATTAAGTCACTAATATTTTGAAATTTATGTTTTTTTATAAAATTCTGGAAAGCTTCCCAGTCTCTAATATGCGACGGTGCACCACGTTTTTTACTTGGCTTTGGTTGCAAACTCCCCGTCTCCTCTTCGAGCTTAATCCATGCATCTAAAGTTACTCTAGAGATATTAAATTGTTTACATACAGCAACTTTATAATCTGTTTTTCGATAAGCTTCTAATGCAGCTTTTCTAATTTCAATTGTATATTTCGGCATATTAACCCTCTCAAAAAAAATATTAATGGCACACTTTATGCACAAATAAAAATATGGTTATATATTCCCTACAGGGATTATTATTGTTACAAGGATTAGATTATGCTGCAAGATGAAGTTCATTTAAAAAAACTATCACTTTGGCAAGTGATCGTCATAGGCGTTGCATACATGACCCCAATGACTGTATTTGATACTTTTGGTATCGTTTCAGGAACAACTGAAGGGCATGTTCCCCTTGCTTATTTGTTTGCATTGGTCGCTATGTTGCTAACTGCTTTTAGCTATGCCCGCTTTAGCCGTGTTTCTGAAAAACCAGGCTCAGCATATACGTACACTGCTGAAAGTTGTGGATCATCGCTTGGGTTCTTTGTTGGTTGGTGTTCTCTGCTCGACTACATTCTCTTACCACTCATCAATGCACTACTCTGCGGTATTTATCTGGAAGCGATTATTCCAAGTGTGCCTTACTGGGCATGGGTACTGGTTGCAGCTGGTGTGGTCACACTCATTAACTGTTTTAGAGTCAACCTTTTAGCCAATCTAAGCCTCATCTTTGTATTAGCACCTGTACTGTTAATGGTATTCTTTGTGTATCTTGTTATTCATGGTATTGGAACCACTCAAGGTTACGAGCATGTGCTAACACTTGCACCATTAGTCCATGGAAATACACATATTTTACCCCTGATTGCAGGTGCATCTATTCTCTGTTTCTCATTCCTAGGATTCGATGCGGTCACAACCCTTTCACATGAAACCAAAGATCCTAAACGTAATATTCCCCGTGCGGTCATGCTCACCACGCTGATCGGTGGTGTGATTTTCTTTACAGCAGCATGGTTTATCCAACTGTACTTCCCGACCAATGCTCAATTCAAACATCCAGATGAAGCGCTTCCTGAAATTGTCATATATGTCGGTGGAGCATTATTTCAATCTATTTTCTTAACAGGTCAAATCATGAATACCGTTGCTTCTGGTTTAGCGAGCCATGCGAGTGCGTCACGTCTGATTTATATTATGGGCCGTGATGGTATTTTCCATAAAAAGACCCTAGGCAGCATTCACCCACGCTTCGGCACGCCTTTATACGCCACCCTGTTCATCGGTCTCGTCTCTCTGAGTGCCATTTTTCTTGATCTTGCGCAAGTCGTGAGCTTAATCAGTTTTGGTGCTTTGGTTGCATTTACTGCGGTGAATTTCTCAGTCTTTATGCAATTTTATGTACGTAACAAAGAGCGCCAAGGACTCAAAAATCTTTTCTTCAATGCCATTCTTCCGCTGATCTCTGTGGCTGCAATTGTCTGTTTATGGATGAATCTTGAAAAATCCGCACTGACGTTTGGTGGCACATGGCTCTGTATTGGCATCATGTTCTTTATCTATAAAAAGGCACGTAAACAATCTATTGCGATTGAAAGTGCCTATTAATCAAGTCAAGTGAGTATGAAAATGCAAAAACTGGTCAACAAACCAACCTTGCTGAATGATGTTGAATTTAAAGTCAGTATCAATCAACTTAACGGCAAAGACTGGAACTGGATTAACCCTAAACATGGGCAAATTGAAAGCCCAGCCAACTATTACGAAAGCTCTTTAGCAGAATGGCATACCTTTGATGCGCTAGAAACCCATACAGAATGCGATGTTGTGGTCATTGGTGCTGGACTTTTGGGTTCATCTACCGCCCTTCACCTTGCTGAACAAGGCGTAGAAACCATTTTGCTCGACAAAGATCGTATTGGTAGTGCTGCATCAGGTCGTAATGGCGGTCAACTTACGCCAGGGCTTGCGCGTTGGGAAGCCGAAGAGATGATCGAACATTTCAGTCATGAAGATGCCAAACGTCTCTGGAATTTTACTTCCGTTGAAGCCATGCAACTGATTGACAACATCGCTGCAAAATATCAACTCGACTTGCAACGTAAACGTGGGCACATTACCGCCGCTGTACATGAAGGACATCTGGTAGCACTGACACAAGGCTCAGATGCCCGTAAATATCTAGGTGAAAATCATACCCGTGTCGTGGGCAAACATGAATTATTCGATCACGTCAAATCGAAAAGCTATTTTGGTGGACTGATGGATAGTTTAGGTGGGCATATTCATCCATTAGCACTCAATCGCGGCATTGCTTACGGCTTCTTGCAAAATGGCGGAACGATCTATGAGCGTACTGAAGTAACTGAAATTGAAGAACGTGATGATGGAATTTATGTACATACAGCAAATGGCACGATTAAAGCGCGTAAGAGTGTTGTGATTGGCGTGCATCATGCCTCATTTAAATTGCTGCCACAGCATAATCAGACCACCATTCCTTTTTACACCTATGTCTGTACAACTGCACCGCTCGAAGTCGATTTAACTGAGCTATTACCCAGTGATCATCCTGTCTACGACACACAGTTCCAGATCGATTATTATCGTGGTGTCAGCAAAAATCGTTTGCTTTTTGGTGGTCAAGGCACTGGAAGTTGCTGGAGCCCTGAAAAAACCTATCAATACCTATTAGGACGTATAAATAGCGTTTTCCCGCAACTTAAACAGGTGGAACTCGACTTTGTCTGGAGTGGGACGACAGATTTAACCGTAAATGGCGCAACGGACAGTCGCAAATTTGGCGAAAAGTTCCCAATCTATGCCGTGCATGGTTGGAGTGGTCACGGTGTCGCTCAAACTGTCAGAATTGGTAAAGCCATTGCAGATGATTTTGTTGGGCACGCCAAGGATTTTGAAATGCTCACACAAATCCAGCATAAAGACATTACGTTTGGGCGTGCATTAGCGCCATTAGTCATTCCTATGGCGAAAGGTGCTTATGGTTTAGGTGCCATGATGAATCCAGGCAAGATGGTGTCATTCTAAGCCTGCTATCGCGATTTAAACGCACTAAATAAACAACCAACCCAATGCCTAATGTCTGATATTAGGCATTGTTATTTTCAAGGCAGTAACAACTTAAAAATCCAAACAGACAACAGATAATTTACTTTTAGCTGCAAAATGGTAAGTCTCAAAATTAAGTGATATCTGTTTAGTGCGGCTTCTTTTATGATGACTTGTACCCTTTTTCTGCTTATCTCTCAGCAAATTGGAGTTTATTTGAATACCGTGTCAGAAAAATCAAAAAGATATATAAAAAAGCGATTTAGCTCAATCAAATATGCATTGAACTCGCAAAGTTTATTGATGGTGAAATATCAGTAATAAAAAAGCCGCTATAAAAGCTAATGCCAGTCAGTTAAGCTGATTGGCATTTTTTCTTTGGATATTTTGCAGGTTTTGCTTTAACTACTCTTGGACACAGCCTATGCCTTTTTTCAGGTAATACATACATTTTTGAACTTTCTAATAAATGCTCTAAATGTCTAGGCAAATTACCTGCCGACTCTAAAGGCGTATGCCTCAATATATTGATAATACTCA
>NZ_BKNN01000128.1 GCF_008993995.1 Acinetobacter brisouii | reverse complement strand
ATTAATGTGGTTCCGTTAATTAGACCACTCAATTCAGTTTTATAAGTGATAAATCCGCTCTAAATATTTAAATTATGCTGCCATTACTTTTAGTAAATGTTGATCATAAAATTCATTCGGTGTGGCCTTATTCAAACTTGAATGAGGACGTATCATGTTATAAAAATCCAAATATTCCGCAATGGATTGTTTCGCTTGTTTAACTGTATCGTAAGCCTTCAAATAGACTTCCTCATGCTTCACGCTGCGCCATAAACGCTCAATCATCACATTATCCATCCATCGTCCTTTCCCATCCATACTGATACGGATATTTCGCAATTTTAACTCATTCAAAAATGCCTCGCTTGTGAATTGACTGCCTTGGTCTGTATTAAACACCTCAGGACAACCATATTTCACAATCGAATTGAGTAGAAAGTTCAGCGAGTGTGTGGTCGCCTTTAATTGCTGCGAGAGCAACTTTAACTTTAAACTCTGCTGAATGATTACGACGTTTTCTTCGTGTCATGGTTGATTCCAAAAACAAGCATTTCCCATGCTTATTGGGGAGTAGATTATCACTTATAGGCATGGTCTAAAATCCTAGACCCACATCAGATGTACAAATGCGACAGTAAATTAGATAGATTGGTTCAATATAAAGCATGTACATGGGTGCATTCGTTTATTTACCCTGCCCTGTTTTGGATATTGATCCATTTAAATGATGAGATTAAGCCAATAAATAAAGTAGCCCAACTTGAATAAAAAGCCTCTGACAAACCTCACAGGGTTGAAGTGCTGCCTTTCATTCAAAATTTCAGGCAGCACACTCATACATTTAAGCGTCGGTTTAAGCTGGTAGTTTACTCGCCAAAACATCTACTTTTTCAATAGACGGTGGCTCTGAAAATAGCTCTTCGGCCTGAGCCATCAACGCAGCTGCAACCTTGCCAGATAAATGTGCTTGGCGACCCGCCTCATCAGGAAATGCATCAAAAATACCAAATGTTGTAGGTCCAAGACGTAGGCCAAACCACGCAACTGTCGCAGGTTCTTCCATTACAATAGGTAAACCACTTTTAAGGAAAGCTTCCACTTCGTCTTCTTTACCTGGTTTAGCTTCAAGACGGACATATAAAGCTGTTTTAAGCATGACTAAAACTCCACAATTGATTAGAATTCAAACTGATTCTGACATTACTAATGTATGCATATCAGAAAGTTTTGTTGTACAAAGGTTAAAAACAATTTTCCATAGCAGAGCCAAAATTTGGATGTTTATTTCGGCATAATGCTATGAATTTATTAAAGTTAATATCATTAACATTTGAATCAAAAAATATTGCTCAAGAAGCATTCAAGAACAACATGTACATCCTTATAACTATGAAAGTTATTTAGCTAGGAATTTGCTGTGAAACTCTATATGTTTCTCTATAAAGCTCGCAATGAAGTAATAGCTATGGTCATAGCCTTCTCTTAGGTTAAGTGTCAGAGGATATTCTTGTTCCAAACAAATATCACTAAGAAGCTTAGGCCTTAACTGTTCTTCAAGAAAATCATCAGCTGTTCCCTGGTCGACTAAAATAGGTAAATGAACTTCAGCGTTTTTGATTAATTCAATCGCATCATAGCTTTTCCATAAAGTTTCGGTTTCACCTAGGTAGTGTGTAAAAGCCTTTTTCCCCCAAGGTACTTGGCTAGGTGCAACAATTGGTGCAAAAGCAGAAATACTTTTATACAGCTCAGGATTTTTTAACCCAATGACTAATGCACCATGACCCCCCATGCTATGCCCCATAATGCTTTGGACTTGATTGGTCGGAAAATTCAGGTCAATCAGATTTCTGAGCTCTTCCACAATATAATCATACATTTTGAAATGCTGCGACCAGGGTGCTTGTGTTGCATTCACATAGAATCCTGCGCCTTGGCCTAAATCATAATCTGCATGATCTGGTACATCCTCTCCACGTGGGCTGGTATCTGGTGCAACAATAATGACTTTATGTTCAGCCGCATACTTTTGTGCTCCGGCTTTAGTAATAAAGTTCTGTTCGTTGCAAGTCAATCCTGATAACCAATATAACACTGGCAACCGCTCATCTTTGTCATGAGGTGGCAGATATATTGAGAATTTCATTGAACAGTTTAATGCTATTGACTGATGGCGATACACTTCTTGCGATCCACCAAAAGAAGCATGCTTCTCAATTATTTCCATAATCAATTACCTATGTTGAGCAAGACTTCATGAGAAATCAAGTAAACAAAGAGTCTTATATTCTCCACAGAGAATAGTGATAAAGATTTAAAATGTAGGCAGGTTTATTGAACCTATACACGATGCCTACACAGATAGATCGGTTTTACAGATGATGTGCCGTTTTAGAGGATTCCATGCATGTCATTCATGATGCACATGCATGGAAAAGTATAAGGTCTGACGCAATTATTCGTAATGAATTACAGTACGAATTGACTTACCTTCATGCATTAGATCAAAGGCTTCATTGATCTGATCCAAGCCCATCGTATGTGTCACAAATGGTTCTAATTGAATTTTACCTTTCATGGCATCTTCAACCATTCCTGGAAGTTGCGTACGACCTTTTACACCACCAAAGGCAGAACCTAGCCATTTACGACCAGTAACCAGTTGGAATGGACGGGTAGAGATTTCCTGACCTGCGCCAGCTACACCAATAATTACGGATTGTCCCCAGCCACGGTGTGCACTTTCAAGGGCTGCACGCATTACATTCACGTTACCAATACATTCAAATGAATGATCTACACCCCAGCCAGTCATTTCTACAATGACTTGCTGGATTGGTTTATCGTAGTCTTTAGGATTCAAGAAGTCCGTTGCACCAAACTCTTTTGCCAGCGCAAATTTATCTGGATTCGTGTCAACCACAATAATACGTCCTGCTTTAGCTTGACGTGCGGCTTGTACGACTGCCAGACCAATACCACCTAAACCAAAGACCGCAACACTATCACCTTCTTGTACTTTAGCCGTGTTGTGTACTGCACCGATACCCGTTGTGACACCACAACCTAGTAAGCAGACATGTTCGTGATTGGCTTCAGGATTGATTTTAGCCAATGATACTTCTGCCACTACCGTGTATTCACTGAACGTTGAGCAGCCCATATAGTGGTAAATCGGTTGACCATTGTAGGAAAAACGAGTGGTGCCATCTGGCATTACGCCTCTACCTTGAGTTTCGCGAACGGAAATACACAAGTTAGATTTTCCAGATTTACAGAATACGCACTCGCCACATTCAGCGGTGTAAAGTGGAATTACATGATCACCTGGTTTGACGCTAGTCACGCCTTCACCCACCTCAACGACAACACCAGCACCTTCATGCCCGAGAATAGCCGGAAAAACACCTTCAGGATCATCGCCAGACAAAGTAAATGCATCTGTATGACACACACCAGTATGGGAGATCTTGATTAATACTTCACCTTTCTTTGGTGGTGCAACATCAACTTCAACAATTTGAAGAGGTTGACCAGGACCAAACGCAACAGCAGCACGTGACTTCATGGAATAATTCCTTATACAGATCTATTTTAAATATGATTTTAGAATCTTGGCGATTTCAGCCAGTTCTTCTTTTCGTTGTTGTTCTGTGGTTTCACCTGATACTAAAGTGTCCTTTAAATGAACCTCTAACATCTCATTCATTAAACCATTAATAGCACCACGCACAGAGCATATTTGTTGCAGAATTGCACCACATTCCACATTGTCTTCTAACGCTTTTTCAATCGCTTGCGTCTGACCTTTGATCTTTCTGACGCGTAGAAGAATCTTTTTTTTGTCTTCAACCTGATTAGGCATCAGACCTCCTTACTTGCTAGCATTAATACTATAGTACCCCATAGTAT
>NZ_BKNN01000127.1 GCF_008993995.1 Acinetobacter brisouii | reverse complement strand
TGGCAAAAAAGCGAATAATTTGCCTGAATTTTGCTTCTGTGATTCTTGAACGGGAATAATATCTATTTTTTGCTTTCATATAAGGAAGTTACCATACTTTTTAATATGCTTAACTTCCTATGCCCCTAAAATAATTGCTTTAGCGAGACCTTATAGGGTTGGGCTTTTATTGCCTAAACAAGATATCGAAATTCTTGATTTAGAAGGCTTTAGTGAAAATGAAACAAAACAACATCTATTAAACTATTATCCTGATGTTTCGACACAAGACGTGATTGAATTTCATCGACTTACCAGTGGCAATCCACGAGTCCAAAGTATTGCTTTAGAACAAAATTTGACTTTGCATGAGATTCTTTCATTTTTCGGTGCAACGCCTAAAAACGTAGAAGATACAATTAAGGATTTGTTAAATAAGGCAATTTCTACTTTTAAAGAACAAAACTATTCCGAATCAGCAGAAATTGATTTACTCCTTACTTCAATTGCTATTTTACGTCCATTAATTCCCCTGCAGATTTTATCTGACTTAACTAATATCAGAGCTGATCAAATAAGAAGTATTATTTCTGATATAGGTGGCCATCCAATTCGTCTTAGTGACAATAATATTCAATTTGTTGATGAGCCAACTGAATCTTGGTTCCGTGAAATTTATAAGCCAAAAGATACTAGCTTGCTGAATGATTTTATTCAGAAGCTTAAACCTCTCGCTGTAAATTCTGTATATGCAGCTTCTGTACTACCCCAAATCTTGATGGATGCAGGTAACTTTGAGGAGTTAGTTGAGTTATCTTTAAATTCTGAAATGTTACCAACGAATTCCACCTTAGAAAAAAGAAAGGTTGAATTACAACGCCTGCAATTTGCAATTAAAGCTGGCCTAAAACTTGGTAAATATACAGAGGTTGCTAAATTATCATTAAAAGCTGGTGGAGAGGTTGCTGCAGAAGTTAGGCAACATCAATTACTTGAAGAAAATATAGACCTAGTTGGTACTACTTTTAGTGACAATCAAATTTTAGAATTAATTTCTGAAAAAGTATTCAAAGGTGGTTCATGGCATGGCTCGAAATACATTACTGAAGCTAAACTTCTCTCATATCGAGAAGATTTCCATGGAGAATCACGTAGCAAGCTTCGTATTGCAAATCAATGGTTAACTAGTTGGTTCAAACTTCCAAAAAAACAACGACGTAATCAAAATGTAGAATATAAAGAACTCAGTGATTACTTTATTACTCTAATAACTTTAGAAGGCGTTGACTATGCAATTAATTGGCTACGTAGATGGCGTCCAAAAAGTGTAAGTTATAAAGTAGCTAAAATTGCAACTAATGAGTTGATTAAACTTAATAAACATGAAGTTATACAACAAATATTAGATAAATCAGGTAATAACCTGTTTTTAACTTTAGGTACTCTACAGATACTGAAATTAAACCACTGTGTTATCCATTCTGAGAATTTTTCACGAATTTTAAAACTACTGAGCTATGACAAAGTAAAACTTGATATTGGTCTAGCCCCAATTCTTTGTTTTTTAGAAGTAGTTTTTAATCAACAGCTTTGTTCTTCCTCTGAGGCATATCAAATTTTATCAAGATATCTGCCTACTGAAATACCATATGAGATTACAGATAGTTTTGGAAACTCAGATAGAATCATTTACATGAAAGCTTATGCTTTACATAAAGCATGGGATGATAAGACATTAGAACTACTTGATTTAGTACCAAAGAGATTAGAAGATGAGTTTTTAAAGGATAAATCTTATAGCTCATCAGAAGAAATCACCACGCTAAAACGAGATGTTGCAGCAGTTTTGCCATGGTATAGATTATATGCTCGGTCAATTACAGAAAAGATTTGCATTAAGGAACTCGATCAACTAATTGAACAAGCGAAATCAGACTTCCAGAAAGGTCAAGGATATTCATATCGGGAATATGGCAATCATCTAGAAAATGAAATTGCAAAAGTTTGGTTTGATATTTTAATTTTAAATAATCATCTTAACCAAGAAACCTATCCAGAGATAGAAAGTCATTTTCGGGAAAAAATTTATCCAAATACACTTAATCATTTTACGCTTATTTTGGCTTTGCAAGAACCATGCGAATTAGAAGAGTACTGCTATCAAAACATAGAAAAAAACTTAAAAACTCTTGAGAAGAGTGATGATCATGCAGAAACATTGGTGAGTGACTATATGTCTATTGCTCAATCAATTTTCCCTCTAGATCAAGAAGAAGCTACTGCAATATTAAATAAAGCAATTGAGGTAAGTAGTAAACTAGGTGAAGAAAATCTACAACGATGGAATGCATTACTTTGCTATGGCGTAAGAGCTGGAAAAGGGCAAAATAATAGAAAACCACAGTTATGCTATCGTTTTAGTCAATGTGCTGAATTGACATATAAATATGTACATAGAGATAAACATTTTCCATGGGATTACACAGTTGATGCAATTTATGATTTAGATCCTAATTCAGCATTTGCTATTGCTAGCCGTTGGCGCGATCGTAGATTTGGAGATGAAGATAGAATATTGGGCAATTTGGTGGATAAGTTACTTAAACAACAACTTTTATCACCATTGATACCCTTGGCTTTTAAAGCGATGGGAGCTACATATGACTTAGATAATCTATTAAGCTCTATTAAATCATTAGCTTTAAGTGATGAACTAAAAAGAAAGGTTTTACAAAGCTTTTATCTTTATATTGTTGTACCTAATCCATCAGAAAAGCATATTAGTCGCCTTAGAGATTTGGTCGAGGCATTTCATATAACAGATCAAACTATCCAAGATTTTTTCTTATCCCTGAGTAATTCAGACGTTTATATTCAAGTAGAAGAAGAACCTCACTCTTCGACCTACGACCAAGAAAATTTTGAATGGGATGTATTTTTTGAAAATTATACTGACTCAAATCGAAGTGTAGACTTTGACTCAGCTTATAATGATTTTCAGAAATTGGAAAATAAGCATTGGATTAAAAGAGCTTTTTATGTACAGCTTTTTCAAAAAATAAGTCCATCACAAGCAATATCATTGATCAATTGGTGGTTCGATAATCCTAGAAATGGAATGTATGACTTAGATGATCTTTTAAAAGCTATACCATCTCGCTTTAAAAGTAGAATGTCATTTTTAGAAGTGTTAGATTCGAGAGTTAAACAATTTCTGAAAACACATTATGCTGATTTTTATATAGATACCTATGGAAGTAATCTGAAATTACACGTTTTAAGTGAATTAACAGGGAAACCTAAGACTGATTATATTCAATCTCTCTTAGAGGGCATGAGTGAAAGCACCATTACCTTAGAAAGTGAAAGCTTATTTAGGATAGCTCATTTACTTACACCTATGATTGCACCAAATCAATCCTGCGAGGTTTTAGAGTATGGTCTAGGCTTACTAGAAGGTGATTTGGGCTCAGATATCGCTGATGGGCAATGGCGTGAGGAATTAGCACCACCAGAGAATATACTAGAATCTATCTCAGGTTATATTTGGTCTAGCCTAGCATCTCCTTTCAATACTGTTAAATGGCAAGCGGCGCATACCATTAAGTTACTTTGCGATTTTGAGCAAAGAGAATTGTTATCTAATTTAATTAATTTTATTAGTGATAAAAATTACCGAAGTTTTTATGATCACAAATTTGAATTTTATCAATACTCGGCGACTCAATGGTTACTTAATGCTTTATTAAAAGTGTCATATAGTCCTAATAACTTTTTGGCTGAATATATTGAAACATTGAACCGTACCGGGTTTATCGGAGACTTTTTTATTTAAGTTAGGCCACCTGACCTAACGGGTTAATCTTATCATAGTACATTGCTTCAAACTCAAAAGGCGATACATAACCCAGTGCACTGTGTACA
>NZ_BKNN01000126.1 GCF_008993995.1 Acinetobacter brisouii | reverse complement strand
TTTTAAAATGTTCACCATTTTGAAATTTGAATGCACTAAGGAGATTCAAAAAATGTCATTGCCTACAGAAAATGTGAACAATGTTATTAATAAAAAAGATATAGATCTGCACATCTACAATGCCATTCTTGATGCCATCCTAAACCGTCAATTAACGCCTGGCGCACGTTTGGTGGAAGCACCTTTATGCAAAGCATTTGGTGTGACCCGTGGTGTTATCCGACGAGTTTTTGTCAAACTCGCTCATGATAAAATCATTAAAATTGAGCCCAATCGTGGTGCAATTGTCGCAGAACATGATATTGAAGAAACCAAAGCGGTATTTGAAGCTCGCAGTATGCTGGAGCTTGGAACTGTAAAAAAACTGGCGAAAGAAGCAAAAACCCTCAATTTAAAAAATATCAGGGAACTTGTACGAAAAGAGGAAAATGCCTTATCCAATGGCAACTGGAAGGAGTGGGTAAAACTGTCAGGCGACTTCCACCTTGAGTTGAGTGAAATCAACAATAATCCACTGGTGACCAATTATCTTCAAACCTTGATCGCCAGAACGTCACTGTTGATTCGTATGTATGAAACCCCTACGCATAATTGTTGTTCGGTTGAAGAACATACTGCCATTCTCAATGCCATTGAAAATGGTGATGAACAGCTAGCGATTTCGCTTATGGAAAATCATTTAGAAGATTACGCCAGTGCATTTCTCAATAGACAGCCTGCATCGAATCATGCCAATTTATTTGAGATTTTTCAGAATAAAAAAATAAATGACTAAAGTTTATGATGAGCAAAGTTCGTACAGGAATAACCTAGAATTTTTAAAAATTGACTTGTGTCATTCATTATTCTCCGTTTCTATAAAGCCGCGCGTATATAATTAGATATCGTTTCTCATTGATTTAATTCTTATATGAAGAATGCTTTTACTGACAATACGCAAATCAAAGTGGTTCCAAGTTTTGCTGAACTTGTAAATTCAGATTTTCATGGCGTCATGAATGCCATGTGCTGGCATCGCAATTTGCTTGGTGATTTTAAAGAAATTGTAGATAAACTTGAATTAAAAGAGAATATTACAGAAGTTTCTATCAAAGATCTTTTAGCACTACAACTTTCAGAAAAAGGCAATCTAGCAAGGGAAATTATCTTAACAGATCTACAGCTGTTAACAGGTTTTGGAGCCTCTCCTGCTCTAAATTTGCTAAAAAATTACCAACGGGATGACGAGCTAGACTTCATTTCGACAGATGTTTATTCCTATCATGTTGATCGGTCTCCCATCGCAACAGATACTTTCTTATGTACTTATTACGGCGCTACAAGTGATATTTTGCCTAATGATCAGGTTGAACAAAAAATTCTGATTCCAGAAATCAGAGAAAAACTTAAAGCATTACATGACGGCGCAGAAGCCGAATTTGAAAATTTCCTCGCAGAATATTTTTTTGATTTGCACTATCAACCGAAGCCTAATGCCAAACCTGTCAATTTAGGCTTAGGACATTTATGGCGCTTGGCAGTCGATCATCCAACGCAACAGGTTTTACCCTGTATTCACAGAGCACCGCATGAAGAAGATCAATATCGTTTACTGTTGATTTGTTGAAATATTCCTCGAAAAAATTTTGCTTCCCTTGATCTTGCCCATAAGATAATGACATCTATCTTCAATATTTGGGATAAATACGATAACGTGGTCGGACCTGCATAATGCTGCTGATTGGTATTGGTTAAAAATGAGATCACGTCTCGATCATTTCCACATCAGCAGTAATGTTATGTTCACCACAGAAATCCAACAGCTCTTGGGTTTCCTAAATCCCGCCAATGACCGAACCTGCAACCGAACGGCGACCCATAATCATTGGCACAGTATGTAGCTGAATTTCACCCAAATAACCCACCAATACAACTGTCATCAGAACCGTAAAACCAGTATAGAAATTTTGGGTTAAAACGGTTGTTCCATTCCTCTTGTAGATTTGCCTAATTCTCCAAAAAAATATTACAGACTCTAGGTTTCTTGCCCAAGTACGACTATGTTGAGCAGAGTTACAGCAGTAAAAAGGTCGGGCAATGTCAAATTTGGAAATGGGGCTTAATGAAATTTTAGGACGTAGCATCACCCAGTGGACGCAAGGTCAGCACCATGTGCAAACACCCATTGCTGACTTGAGTTTAAGCCGTTGGGAACATCTGACTGAACCGACCAGTTATGTCATGGATGCCAGTCTGTGCCTGATTGCCCAAGGACAAAAACAGGTCATGCTCGGTCAGGAAATCATACCTACGATGCCAGTCATTTTCTGTTTACCGCGGTGGATTTTCCCGTAATTGCACAAATTACTGAAGCCTCGCCAGAACGTCCCTATCTTAGTGTGTTACTCAAACTCGATCCGCATTTACTGGCGTAAATCATGCTTGAAGCGCAGATTCCTTTTAAACCTGCACATAAAGACCGTAAAGGCGTTGCGGTTGGAAAGCTCACACCCGATATGATCAGTGCCTTTATTCGCCTAATGAATTTACTCAATACACCATAAGACATTGCAATACTCGCGCCCTTAATTATTAAGGAAATTTTTTATCGCCTGCTGATCAGCCCGCAAGGTGAACGACTCAAGCAGATTATCACGATGGGCACAACGGGGCATCGGATTATTCGTGCCATCGACTGGATTAAGCACAATTTCACCGAGTCTTTAAGCATTGAAGAACTGGCCAAAAGTATGGGAATGAGCGTATCGAGCTTTCATCAGCATTTTCGGGACATTACCAACATGAGCCCGCTTCAGTACCAAAAAAGTATGCGTTTAACTGAAGCGCGCCGTTTGTTACTGACCGAAAGTCGAGATATTTCGTCTGCCAGTTTACAGGTCGGCTATGAAAGTCTGTCGCAATTTTCCAGAGAATATAAACGCTTTTTTGGCATGCCACCTTCAGAAGACCAAAAAAGCCAATCATCATGACCTTGGCTGGTCATACAGCGCATCACAATAGCATTTTAGACTGCCAATTTTTTTTTAAACCCATATACCTTAAAATGTCTGTATCAAAATATAAGGTATGATTTGATTACTCAAGTCGGTATGCCGACTTGCTTCTTCATTTTCATTTCCTTTACTGGTTGATACATGACATTAGGAGCCTAGCCCAGTATGAATTTAAAAGAGCGCTTGGTTTGGTTCTTACTGCTGTATTGCTTTGATTATTTTAAGATTTGGACATTACAAGTACGAAATTTGACTCATGCAGAAATGACTTTAGCGAAAGCAGTTTTTGCCGATTTAATTGATTATACGCAAGTTAAAATTTTGAGTGCGCCATTTTTACCTTGGCAACCGATTGGCATGTTTATGGCACCCAACGGTACTATTTTTGTCAATCCTGAAAATTATTCACTCGATTATGGCAAAGAGTCCTTGATTTATCAGTCAGTTTTTATTCATGAAATGACTCATATTTTACAATATCAGCAAGGTTTATCAGTCTTATGGCGAGGTGGATTACTACAAACGGCCTATTATCTCACAGCAAAATACTACAACCCTTACCGTTATACACTACAAAAAGGCAAAGCATTTGCAGCGTATAACATTGAGCAGCAAGGAGATATTGCTCGTGATATTTTTCTAGGCAAGATTCCAAATATTTTATTACAGGATCATCATTGATAAGAAAAAATAAACATCAATTTCTTATATTATTTCATAAAATTTAATTTATTTTTGAAGCTCACAATACTGTGAGCTTCTTTGTTATTGAGTTAAACAATTTCAAGTTGTCGCCCATCTTGAGTGACTTTAATTTTAATATTCTTATACTTACGTTTGTTTGGATTCATTGCAGATCCAACCACTTCTTGCATAAACTGACGTTCATTCATTAACTCAGCATAAACCTTATATCCAATTAAAATTTTTTCAGGTTTTTTATTTTTTAATTTAATTTCTTCATTTAATTTATCTATGT
>NZ_BKNN01000125.1 GCF_008993995.1 Acinetobacter brisouii | reverse complement strand
TGTACACAGTGCACTGGGTTATGTATCGCCTTTTGAGTTTGAAGCAATGTACTATGATAAGATTAACCCGTTAGGTCAGGTGGCCTAACTTAAATAAAAAAGTCTCCGATAAACCCGGTACGGTTCACCACAAACGGATAAACGCCCATCTCTGTCAATTTGGCAGTCATTTCGATAATTTCATTTTCGGTATCACCCAATCCAGCCAAGATATAGGTGCTCACTTGCCCCCGACCAAATACCTCTACAGCTGCCTTAAATGCTGCAAAGTAAGTATCAAGAGAAACCTCTGCTTTACCCGGCATAATTTTATGACGTACCCGATCACTTACCGCTTCAAGATGCATACCAATTGACACCGCACCTGCATCTTTTAACTTTTGAAACCATGCAAAATCATCGGGTGGCTCACATTGCACCTGTATAGGCAAATTCACTTCAGCCAGAATAGCTTTCACACTGTCATATAAAATCTCTGCTCCACGATCTGGAGTGTTGGGTGTGCCAGTGGTAATGACCATTTGCTGTACACCATCAAGTTCCACAGCTGCTTTTGCAACTTCTGCGAGCTGTTCAGGACGTTTCCGAATTAAAGTACGACCACTTTTTAAAGATTGGTCAATCGAACAAAATTGACAAGCCGTAGCTTTATCATTCATACGAATGCAATGTTGTAATACTGTTGTTGCCAAGACATCGTGGCTATGCAAAGTTGCAATTTGCTCATATGGAATACCTTCGTCTGTAGTTAAGTCATAAAACTTTGGACGAGATGGGGCTGTTAATGTTGCTACAGGAATCCGGTTTTTAAATACGATCACTTGGTCAGAATCTGGATCAGCTTTGGCACTGTATGGAGACTCTTGTGCAGCTAGATTCAACACTGGAATCATCATCGTCTGCCCATCTAGGCTGAGTGCCTTATGATCACTTGGCCCTGCACCGCCTTTACGAGATAGACCAAATTCACCATCCCATTTCAGACCGTTACATTGCAAATCAGTCAAAAGTTGTATTGCAGACATACTCACCCCTCTCTATAGAATTGGTTTAATAAGGCTTAAACCTGCTCTTCCGTAAATCTGGAAATCTTTTCAAGATTTGTTAAATCTGAAGATTCGACTTTAAGTTCATGTAGTACCTGTGTCGGACGACGATCAATCAATAAACTTAATAATTCTGGACGGCTATAATGACCAACCGAATCCATCATGCGTTTACGTTTATCAATTAATGAAAAGTCTAAGTCAGCGATACAATAACCTTCACCCTGAGTAACAGGTTCGGCTAGAAATTTCCCTTCAGGCGATACAATAGCAGTGAAGCATCCACCTGAAATTGGACCAATTTCACAACCAGTGTCGTGCATAATTTGTTGTTGTTGCTCTGGATCAAGCCATGCTGTGGCATTCACCACAAAACAACCCGACTCTAAAGCGTGGTGCTGAATGGTGGCACTGATCTGATCAGCGAACACCTGTCCGACTAATGAACCAGGGAACATGGCAGCATGAATCTGTTCTCCATCTGCCATTAAGGCAAAACGTGCCAAAGGGTTATAATGCTCCCAGCATGCCAGTGACCCAATACGCCCGACAGCAGAATCAATCGCACGCAACCCACTGCCATCGCCTTGTCCCCACACCATACGTTCATGATAAGTTGGGGTAATTTTTCGACGATGCTGAATGATTGAACCATCAGCATCAAATAACAGCTGTGCGTTGTAGATTGTTCCACCCGCGCGCTCATTAATCCCAATAGAAACCACCATTTTTGCTTCAGCACATGCTTGACCAATCGCAAAGGTTGCTTCAGAAGGGACAACCACAGATTCATTGAGAAGCTTTAAATGTTCCTTACCCATTGCAAACGGTGGTTGTACAAAAGAAAAGTAAGGGTAATAAGGCACTACCGTTTCAGGAAAAACAGCAAACTGTACGCCTTGTTTACCTAGCTCCAAAATCGTATTACAGATTTTTTGTACAGTTTCCTTTTGGCTATAAAGCACTGGACTACACTGTACTGCTGCTGCTTTTACAATCTGATTCATGTCTTATTCCCCTTTCTTAAATCTTTAAACAGTCCAAGTATCAATGATCAGTGCATTGTCACGACGCATCAGTAATTTCAAGTCCATTACATCTAAAGGATTGATTGGACGAATCCCTGGCATTAATGCTTTTTCGGTTTGACCATATAGCGCTTGTAATGCGAATCGGCAGGCATAAACTTCACCACCTTCTTCCATAAAGGCTTTAAGCTGATTATTGACCGCCAAATGTCCAGGAAAAGCTTCAGCACCTAAAGTTGGGAAACCACGTTGTACCCCCAACTGAACACCTGGACCGTAGAGCAAAATTTTGGTTTCAAAACCTTTGCGTAATAATCGTTTTGCTTGTAAGACATTGACCAAGCCAATAGAACCTTCAAAGGCAACGGTGTGGAAAGTCACCAATGCTTTTTCACCCGGCTGAGCTTTTACATCCTCAAATACTTTTTCTTCATAATCGACAAGAAAATCACCATCTTTGTATTGTTCAATATCTACTTTAGGCATAGCCGTTCCTCATATCTACGGTTTCGATTCAACCAACTGTTTTGGTCTATCCGTGTTATTGCGAGAGCTGTGTCAAGATCTATTTGCTGGTAGGAATTAATTTTTATATCATTGAAATATAATAATTAATATTTTCAAAACTGCTCTTTTAGATGATAAATATAGTGCTGGAAGGTTATGATTTTTCGTAGTATTATGAAATTTCATAACCTATTCTATGAAATTTCGTAGCGTGAATAATACTGACTTCATTTCCGATTGGGTAACTACTGAGAATTCAATTCGTCCACTTGCATTTGAACACACCTCTCAAGCCTTACTCGTTTTAGACCCACATCAAAATCAGTTTATTGATGTAAATATTAGTGCTACTAAATTACTCCGCTATGAACGCCATGAGCTGATTCAAAAAACTATCACCTCTATTTTTGGTCATTTTAGTCAACTCCCAGACTTAGTGGCATTTACAGAAGAAACACTAGCTAAAGGCTATGCATGGAATAATGAGCTATATGCTTTTGATAAAAATGGAGAAAAAATTCAATTCGATGTCAGTTCTGTTTCAATTCCATATAAAAATAAAACTTTACTTATTTGGTCATTGGTCGATGTCAAAGATCTGGAGCTACGCCAACTGAATAAAAATGCAGACAAAGTCATCCGCGCAGGACTAAAAGAATGGCAAGCCTTACAGGAACTTTTTATTGACTCGGACACAGGCAAACATTTATTGCTCAGTTCAGTCGGTGACGGCATTTACAGTATTAACAAACAAGGATTATGTACCTTTATAAATCCCGTTGGTGCGAGAATGCTAGGATTAAAACCAGAAGATGTGCTTAGTAAAAATATCCATAAAATACACCACCATACTCATGAGAATGGTACGCACTATCCTGTCGAGGAATGCCCAATCTACGCAGCTGTACACGATGGTGTAGTACATGAAGGAATACAAGAGATTTTCTGGCGACGTGATGGCAGTTTTTTTCCTGTGGAATTTACAAGTACACCAATCATCCGTGAAAGCGAGATCATTGGTGCAGTTGTAATCTTTAGAGATATCAGCGAACGCTTAAATACAGAAAAACAACTCACCCATGCTCTTAACGAACTACAAGACTTAAAAAGTCGCCTAGAACAACAAAATGAATATTTACAGGAAGAGATATTACAAGAGAATCAATATCATGAAATTGTGGGAAATAGTGCCTCAATTTTACAAATCATTGAAAAAATTAAAGTGGTTGCTTCTACTGATGCCAATGTCATGATTTATGGCGAATCTGGTACAGGAAAGGAACTGATTGCACGTGCAATCCATCAATCTAGTCATCGTAAACAACAACCTCTTATACGTGTTAACTGTGCAGCCATCCCCTCAGAACTATTTGAAAGTGAATTTTTCGGGCATGTTAAAGGCGCATTTACGGGAGCAGTGCGTGATCGGGCTGGACGCTTTGAACTTGCAGATCAAGGA
>NZ_BKNN01000124.1 GCF_008993995.1 Acinetobacter brisouii | reverse complement strand
TTAGCAACAGGAGGTGTTGCTGAATATATATCCATGTTCATGGATTAAGTCCCCACTTGTTTTTAGGTGGGAACTAAATTAAGGCTTATAGGATCGCTTGGTAAGGCTGTGTTAGCCGGATGCTTACGACTCGGAAACAAGTCGGCTGCTTTTTAAGCACTTTTGTCACTTTTAGCCAATAAAATTGGTTAAAAAATATTCAAAAATCCAAATTTTCCTGATTTCTAAAGGCTCTCATTTCTGAAATTATCCCCATTTCCTGCGGACAATTCTTGGGATAATTTGAGGATATATGCATGTACGTTCTGGCGTACAATCATTCAGGAAATCGACCAATAGGCAGATACCCCTAGATTGCATATCATGGCTTCATTGAGAACAGGATGTTCCAGATAAAAATAAGAAGATCAGCGACAGGACGCGAGGGATGACAGGAGTTGACCCTAGTACCAAATACGAAAAACCCCGACAGGATGTCGGGGTTTTTTTATTGTCATTTGAATAATAATTCAATTAAGTATAAAATATAGACTGTAATCTATATTGTGGTTGTAATATGTGGACAGTCATTACAACGGATCTGTTTAACGAATGGCTTGTACAGCAAGATGAATCTACACAAGAGAAAGTACTCGCAGCGTTGGTCGTTCTACAGCAACAGGGACCAAGTTTAGGTCGTCCTTTAGTAGATACCGTCTATGACTCCAAATTTACCAACATGAAAGAGCTACGTGTTCAGCATCGAGGTAAACCACTGAGAGCCTTTTTCGCATTTGATCCTTTACGACAAGCTATTGTGCTGTGTATCGGTGATAAAGGCGGTAAAAAGCGTTTTTATAAAGAGATGTTAGATATTGCCGATCAGCAATACGAACTTCATCTTTCAACTTTAGGAGATCAATCTAATGGCTAAGACCCTACAAGAATTATTGGCTAGTCGCTCTCCAGAGAGTCAAGCTCGTATTCAAAAAATGGCTGATGAATTACTGTTGGAAACTCAGCTTCACCTTATTCGTGAAGAGTTAGAGATTTCTCAAAAAGAACTGGCTGCAACCCTTGGAATCAAACAGCCGTCATTGTCAGCAATCGAAAATCGTGGTCATGATCTTAAAATTTCAACGATGAAAAAGTATGTTGAAGCAATGGGCGGAAAACTTCGTATTGATGTAGAGCTTCCAACAGGAAAACACATAGGATTTAATGTCTAATAATAAACCTTTGAAAAATATTACTAAATTACTTGTTAATCTGGACAAATTTATATTTTTAGTCAATGCTGCCGATAGCCTAGAAGAAATTGAAATTATTAGAGACTTATGCTGTGACTATTTTTCACGTTGTAATAGGCCAAGCTATTACACTGATATTTTCGACAATGCTTATTGGATAAAATATTACGAAATAGCTTAATCCTTCCAGATTCGCATAAGAGATTTTATGTTAAATAGAGAGATTCATTATTTCTTCAAAAATTAAAAAAACCGCCTATTAGGCGGTTTTTTATAAAATATCTCTAGTTAGAGATATTTAAAACGGTAAAATTTGGTGGTTGATATATGATTTGTGTCTGGGAAAAAATTATCATTCCCGAAATTAAAAACATCAATATTGTTATTACAGAACTATATAATCGCATTCATTACTTATCAATCTTACTAGACCAATATACTAACCTTATATTGTTACATTTACAATAAAAATATGATTTTATTATATTTTTTGACTATTTTTTTGGTTGTTTATGGGTTTGGTAAATATATATATAAGAAAACTTGATTATTCCTATTTTTAGTGTATAGTTACTTTAACTAGAAAAAAGTCTTGTTCCGGTAAATCTTCTTTAAGTATCGCAGTTTTAGTCATAATCCTTCGTTTTTTCAGATTTTAAGTCGCTTCTTTATTATTTTCAAAGTTTATACCCAGTCAATAAAATGACTCAAAATTATTAAAAATCAGTAGGATATATTATGTCAAACTCAAATATTGTTAAAGGTACTGTAAAGTGGTTTAACGAAACTAAAGGTTTTGGTTTCATTCAACAAGAATCAGGTCCAGACGTTTTTGCTCATTTCAGCGAAATCGCGAGTTCAGGTTTCAAGACCTTATTTGAAGGCCAGCAAGTTGAATTCAGTGTAGCTCAAGGTCAAAAAGGACCGAATGCTGTAAATATTGTTGCTATCTAAGTAATAATAAGCAGTAATAAAAAGCACTCATAAGTGCTTTTTTTAAGCTTTAAAATGTTTTCAAAATTGAAAAAATCTCTAAAAAATAGGATATAAGTTGTTAAAAGTAAATGATTTAATTGCAAAATCTAAAAATGGTACTGAAATTATTGTTTCATTAATTCCTCTACATAAAATGCAAAATACACGTCAAGGTTTAAAACAAATTGAAGTAGGTAAAAGAGTTCTACTGGAATCTGGAATCGAAGTTGATTTAAATTTGGATGGCCGTACATTTTACACTTCTCTAAATCAGCTATTTAAATTAAATCATAAAGTTGCTTAGCGATAAATTTTTAAACATCAATAATTTATGTGGGATTTCCACTGCAATTTTTTTAAGGAAATATATATGTTTAAACAGACTCTCAGCGTAAAAGACCAGTTTGGCGTTAAACACGCTATTCAAGCCACAGTGGATCATGAGTTTGCCAACACACAATCTCATTTGAATATAAAACATATCACCGTTGATGGTGAAGATATTCGACCTAGTTTTGAAATGCTTTTTCAAAGTACCTTAAGTGGAAAAATATTTAAAATCATCTAGAAATATAGTTTTTATAAAATCTATAGTCTGAATGAAATATCAGGACCTACTCGCTATCATGCGGGTTTTTTATACCTAATATTTATATTTGTAAGCCTTTGCTTATGCGAAACGAGAGTTCACAGCTCTCGTTTTTTTATTCTAAAACTGCTAAAATTCTTATACGCCATTGACGTACTTAAACCTATGTTATTCATTGAAACCAGTATTTTTACTAAGCAAATCAAAGAGCTTGTGAGTGATGAAGAGTATCGTCAGCTCCAGCAAGATCTCTTGGTACAGCCTGATAAGGGCGACTTAATCAAGAATGGTGGTGGAATTCGTAAAGTACGTTGTGCTCAGGGCAATAAAGGCAAAAGTGGCGGTATCCGTGTGATCTATTATTGGGTTACAGAAGATGATCAGATCTTTTTCCTGGTGGCTTATCCAAAGTCTGTGAAAGATAATCTGACAGACAAAGAAACCTCGATTCTACGTCAATTAGTAAAGGAGCAATTTCATGGATAACAACTTATTTGATGACCTGGTTGCTTCAATCAAAGAAGCTGGTGCCATCAAGCGTAAGGAGATAAAGGCAAGTCGAGTCACAGAGCTTGAATTACCGGATATTAAAGAAGTACGTGAGAAAACAGGCTTAACCCAGGCTGAATTTGCTGCACGTTTGCATATCAGCGCGAGAACCCTACAAAACTGGGAACAAGGCCGTCGCTATCCGACTGGTCCTGCAGCGACTCTAATTCGCATTCTGGATGCCCATCCAACCCTAATTTAAAAAGTTTAGATAATAAAAAACCCCCGACATCCTGTCGGGGGTTTTCGTATTTGGTACTAGGGTCAACTCCTGTCATCCCTCGCGTCCTGTCGCTGATCTTCTTATTTTTATCTGGAACATCCTGTTCTCAATGAAGCCATGATATGCAATCTAGGGGTATCTGCCTATTGGTCGATTTCCTGAATGATTGTACGCCAGAACGTACATGCATATATCCTCAAATTATCCCAAGAATTGTCCGCAGGAAATGGGGATAATTTCAGAAATGAGAGCCTTTAGAAATCAGGAAAATTTGGATTTTTGAATATTTTTTAACCAATTTTATTGGCTAAAAGTGACAAAAGTGCTTAAAAAGCAGCCGACTTGTTTCCGAGTCGTAAGCATCCGGCTAACACAGCCTTACCAAGCGATCCTATAAGCCTTAATTTAGTTCCCACCTAAAAACAAGTGGGGACTTAATCCATGAACATGGATATATATTCAGCAACACCTCCTGTTGCTAA
>NZ_BKNN01000123.1 GCF_008993995.1 Acinetobacter brisouii | reverse complement strand
CTTTTAGCTCCCATTTTTAATTTTGGCTCATGTGCTTTGTAATGCTCTGACCTTTTCAAATTATGTTTCAAATTTTAGCCACCTTGTAGATATTTTGAACGTTTCAAGCCTTGAAAATACTACCGACAGTTTAGATTAAACTGCCTTTACAGACTGTACTAGAATATTTTTAGTGAGCAGATGATATTTATTATTCATTATTTAGGAATTATTAAATCCTATAAATATCATTTATTGGATTATTTCACTTTGGTACTGTGCACATCATCCCCCAGTTAAGAATAAGGAACAACTATGAATAAGATGATGAATGCTCTTATCCTAGAAAATTTTGGTGATCATAAATTTAAACGTGTAGAACTGCCTATACCTCAACCAGAGGCTGGGCAAGTTCTAGTACGTGTTCATGCGAGTGGTGTAAACCCTATTGATTATAAAATTCGTCTTGGTGAAGCACCATATGCTATGCCAGAGCTTCCTGCCGTGTTGGGAACGGATATGGCTGGGGTTGTCACTGCTGTTGGTGAAGGTGTCACCGACTTCAACGTCGGAGATGAAGTTTACGGTCTGATTGGTGGCGTTCGTGGTCTTCAAGGATCTTTAGCAGAATATGTTGTAGCAGATGCTGATCTGATCGCATTAAAGCCACGCAATATCTCTATGCGCGAGGCAGCAGTACTACCATTGACGTTCCTCACCGCTTGGGAAGGTTTAGTGGATAATGCGAAGGTCCAACCAGGGCAAACTGTACTGGTTCAGGGTGGTGCTGGTGGCGTTGGTTATATGGTTGTTCAGCTTGCAAAAGCACTTGATGCAAATGTTTGGGCGACTGGTCGTACAGCTGATCAATCACTGATTTCAGAACTCGGTGCAACACCTCTCGATTACACAACAGCATCTTCCGATGACATTATTGCTGCAAGCCCTGAGGGTCAAGGTTTTAACATTGTTTACGACACTGTGGGTGGTCCAGTACTCGAAGCTTCACTTTCCATGACAACTCACTATGGCCACATTACCAGCTGTGCTGCATTTGGTAATCATAATTTAGCGAGTTCATCTCTACGATGTGCCACAGTGTCTGGCGTATTCGTCCTAATGCCGATGTTAACAGGCAATCGCCGTGCTCATCATGGTGATATCCTTAAGATCGCGACTCGTCTCGTTGAGGAAGGTAAACTGCGTCCTATTGTTGATCCTCGTCATTTTACTCTAGACCAAGCGATTGAGGCTCATGATGCTGTTCAAGATCGCTCTGCCAATATTAAGGTCGTGATTGATGTCATTTAACGCACTTCAGGCCAAGACTTGGCGTTTCAATAGTATTGGAGATACTGATGTTCTGACATTAGAAACTCTTCCTGTTGCTTTACCAGCAGCAGGAGAAGTTCTAATCCAGATGAAAACGATCGGACTCAACCGGGCTGATGTAATGTTTCGGCGTGGTACTTATATTCAAAAGGCAGTATTCCCTTCTCGTCTGGGATATGAGGGAGCAGGCATAGTTCTGGCAATAGGTGAAGGTGTACGCCAATTTTCTCCAGGAGATGCAGTATCGATTCTTCCAACTGACAATCTAGCCAAATATGGGACATATACGGACAAGCTTCTGATTCCAGAAACTTTTTTAGTTCACAAACCCGATAGTTTAAGCTGGGAAGAAGCTTCTTCAATCTGGATGCAGTATTTGACGGCTTGGGGTGGTGTAATCCATGCTGGTGGAGTATCGAAAGGAAAAACGATCTTGATCACAGCAGCTTCAAGTAGCGTAGGACTAGCTGCGATACAGATCGCTGAAGCAGCGGGTGCTAAGGTCATTGCAAGTACACAGACGATAGAGAAAAAGCAACGTTTACTGGATCTCGGTGTTAAAAATGTTATAGCCACTGAAGATGAACCAGATTTGTATGAGGCGCTTGTTTTACGTTTAGGTGGAGAACATCTTGATGTCGCCTTCGATGCTGTAGGAGGGCCTCATATTGAACAGATTGCAAAAGCGATGTCTGTTGGAGGAACTATGGTTATGCATGGTGCACTTAGCCCTGAGATCACACCATTTCCCCTTAAAGTTGCATTACGCAAGAGCTTAACCATGCGAGGTTTTTTATTCCTTGAGGTTCTGCATGACCCTGTTCTAAGGGAGCAAGCCAGACGATTTATTCTTAGCAGTATAGGTGCAGGATATCTTCGTCCAGTGATCGACTGTTGCTTTAAATTTGAGGACATGCATGACGCTCAGCGCTATCTTGAATCAAATCAGCAAATAGGAAAAATTGTAGTTAATCTAGATACATGATGGTCTTATCTGATTCAGGTTTCTATATGGCCCAGCACTTCCACTAAGTAATCAAACAATGCTCGGATTCGCAAAGGTGTCGGGCCCCGCTGTGGACGATATAAATACAGGCGCCAAACGGGAGAGGTTTCCTCATGAAGTATCTGAATGAGCTTACCACTCCTAAGCCACGGCAAAACTAGAAATCCAGGCATGTGTCCGAATCCAACTCCAGCGAGAATAGCTTGAAATTCAGCTTCAAGATCATCTGTAATAAAACGGGGATTTGATGGCGTAAAGCTTCGACTTTCGGTGAATGTCCATGGCCAGTAACGCCCTGTTTTATGATCGACTAGTGCTGTTAGAGGGTATTTATCTAGGTCAATAATTTTTTTGGGCATTCCAACCTTATCAATTAACTCTGGCGTTCCCACAGAATAAAAGTTCACTTTAGCCAATTCCCTTGCCACATATCGATTGTCCGGCAAAAATCCAAATCTGATCCCGATATCTATCCGCTCATCGATCACATCCGAGTGTGAATCTGTGAGCACGCAATCCACGACAATATCTGATCTGGATAACGTGTGGCAAATTCTGCTAGTGCGGGTACGACCAATTTACGCCCTAACACAGACGACACAGTAAGACGGACAGTCCCACGCATTTCATCTCGTTTTTCCTTGGTGTCTTTTACAAACAAAGCATCGATCGATCCCACCGCAAAACGTGCTTGCTTTGCCAGACGCTCACCATCAGCGGTAATTTTAATTTGTCGCGTACTCCTGTAAAACAGAATCTCTCCGCGCTGCTCTTCTAGCTCTTTTATTGCCCGTGTCACTACCTGTGGGGAAATACCCAGCTGAGTTGCTGCCTCTTTAAAATTTCGAGACTCTGCTGCGACACAAAAGATACGCATCATTTCCAATTTGTTCTGCATGTCCAATCCTGTGTTATGGTAATTATTCCGTAAATAGGAATTCTGAAAGATAATATTATTCATTTATTATACCTAACAAGGCTGTAATACTTAACCCATCAAATATGATTGACAGATAGGTTGAAGGTTACTTGTATGAATAATATAGAAAATAAAGTTATTGTTATCACTGGTGCAAGTAGTGGTTTAGGTGAAGCTACTGCTCGCTTACTTGCTAAAAAAGGTGCAAAGGTTGTACTTGGTGCTAGACGTACTGAAAAATTAGAGGCTATTGTTCACGACATTCGTGCTGAAGGTGGTCAAGCTGAATTTATTGGTATGGATATAACCAAACCACAGGAAGTACAAGCACTTATTGAAAAGGCATTAAGCGCATTTGGTCAAATCGATGTATTGGTAAACAATGCTGGATTAATGTCTATTGCACCATTAAGTGAGCTAAAAGTTGATGAATGGGATCGTATGATTGACATCAATATTAAAGGTGTTCTTTATGGTATAGCAGCTGCCCTACCTGTTTTCCAAAAACAAAACTTTGGACACTTTATTAATCTCGCATCTGTTGCAGGGATAAAAGTATTTAGTCCAGGAGGTACTGTTTATAGCGGTACTAAGTTTGCTGTAAGAGCCATCTCTGAAGGACTTCGTCATGAAGTTGGGGGAACAATTAGAACGACGACTATTGAGCCTGGTGCGGTTGAGTCAGAACTAAAATTTGGTTCTTCTCATAAAGAAAGTTCAGAGTTTGTTACCGATTTCTACAAACAAGCTATACCAGCTGACTCAGTCGCTCGTGCAATTGCTTATGCAATTGAACAGCCTGCGGATGTAGATATTAATGAAATTGTTTTACGCCCAACGAGCCAAGCGTT
>NZ_BKNN01000122.1 GCF_008993995.1 Acinetobacter brisouii | reverse complement strand
ATCCACACAAGTTGTTCTTCCAATTCTCTTAATGATCTTCTTAATGATTCGTCATCATCAAGCTAGGTCGGCTATGTTACTCTATTTTAAAACAAAGTCAACAGGTAATTTCGATATTTTTTAAAACCCATTCAATCCAACCAAAAACTTACCTATCTAGCTAAGCCCTTGTTAATCAACAAGTTTTTATCTGCATCACCGCCGATGGATACGCATTATAGAGGATTTATATCCCCTTGCAAGCTTTTTTTCATCTCAATATTATTGTTTGTATTTTTTTTATACCAAAAAATATATAAATAACTGTTATTCATTTATTTTTTATTTATGCGCTAAAATTTTGTTTAGCGCATAATTTGAACTTAACGTTTTACAGCGACTTTTTCACGTTCTCGACTACGTATAAGTTTCTCAATTTTGTCACGTGCCCGTTGACGTTTAAGCGGAGATAAATAGTCAACAAAAAGTTTGCCATTTAAGTGATCCATTTCATGTTGGATACATACCGCCAATAAGCCATCGGCTTCAATCTCAATTTTTTCTCCATCAAGATTTAAAGCTTCGATTTTGACGCGTGACGGACGTTCAACTTTATCGTATATTTGAGGAACTGAAAGGCAGCCCTCTTCATAAGGCTGAACTTCTTCAGTCAATGGCGTGACTTTAGGATTAATAAAAACTAAAGGTTGGTTTTTTTCTTCAGATAAGTCCATGACAATCAACTGAATATGTTGATCAACTTGAGTGGCCGCTAAACCAATGCCAGGAGCATCATACATTGTTTCAAACATATCTGTAGCAAGCTGACGAATTTCATCAGTCACTTCTTCAACAGGTTGTGCAATGGTACGCAGACGTGGGTCTGGGAAATTTAAAATGGGTAATAAGGCCATATGCCCTCCTCACAAATACCATTTATTAACAGCCCTATGAAGAACATGCTTCATAGAAAGATGTTAGGAAAGTTGGTTATTATAACGCAATTAGAAATATCCATTTAGGAATTATGATAATGAAAAAAGTTTTACAGGGGAACGTCTTGGGGTTGAAAAAGCATGCCCTTGCCATGGCTCTAGGCGTTGGGTTAGGACTAGGCAGTTTATCTATGCTTCATGCTGCCTCACCAAATGTATCACCACCGAGCCTCAAAGCGAGCGCGCCACATGTTTATGTGGTACGTAAAGGCGATACTCTTTGGGATATTGCAGGCAAGTTCTTAAAAAGCCCTTGGCGCTGGCGTGAAATTTGGGCAAGCAATCCACATGTGAAAAATCCACACTGGATTTATCCTGGTGATCGCCTATTACTGTGTTCTTTTAATGGTAAGCCCTTGATTGGTCGAGATGAAGGAGATGGCTGTGAAGGGATTATTCGCCGCCATACAGGCAGTATTAATTTAAAACCTCAGGTTCGTGTTGAGTCACTTGGGGAGGCGATTCCTCCAATCCGCCTGAGTGATATTGATGTATGGTTATACCGTGCCAATATTGTTGCACCAGAATCTTTGACCAATACGCCTTATATTGTCGGAGCAAATGATCATCGTCTCCTTGCAGCAAGTGAACAAAAGGTTTATGCACGAGGCAATGGCCTAGCGATTGGTGAAAAATACGGTATCTATCGTCAAGCTGAGCCTTATATTTTTAAAGATGCTAAAGGCAATAAGTACACAGCAGGTATTGAATTACTACAAGTTGCAAGTGCAGTATCAACTGCAACTACAGCAAGTGGTGATATGACAACTTTAGAAGTGACTCAGAGTTATGATCAAGAAATTCGTCGTGGTGACCTCATTTTACCTGAATACAAAAATGAACTCCCTTCTATTTTTTATCCAATAGCTCAACATGAAGTTCGTGATGGCGGGCAAATTGTTCGCGTTTTGGGTTCAATTGGAGATGCCGCAAAACGTAGTGTAGTGACAATTGATAGAGGTATATTGGATGGTGCCCAAACAGGACAAGTTTTTAATATTTACCAACAAGGCGAAGTGGTTCAAGATGTAAAAACCAAAAAACCGATTACCTTACCGCAAGAAGAAATTGGATCTTTAATGATTTTCAAAACGTTTGATCATCTCAGTTATGCTTATGTATTGGACAGCACTATACCAATCAAAGTCGGTGCATCGATTCAATCACCACTTGCATCGGAGTAATGGGATGATGTTGAACCAGATCAGCAAACTTCAGCTAGAAAGTATTCGCTTGTGGTATTTGGTTCAACATTCGTTATCTAGCTATCAACAACTGATTGATTATTTTGGTAGTGCTGAACAAGCTGTCACACCAGCAAACCTACAACGCTGGTCAAGCTTAGGCATTCATAAAAATCACATTCAACGCGCCCAACAATTTTATTCTGCTGCCGAACAACAACATTTTCAGAAAATTTTAGATTGTCTGACTCAGCATTGCGATTTTATCTGTTTAGCCAATGAGCCTGATTATCCAGCCCAATTATTACCATACTCCGACCGTCCTCCAATTTTGTTTGGACAAGGACAATCTTTTAATTTAAGCCAACCTCAAATTGCAATTGTAGGCAGCCGCAAGGCAAGCCAACATGGCTTACAACTCAGTTATGATTTTGCTTATTATCTTGCAGATAAAGGTTTTTTTATTACCAGTGGTTTAGCTCAAGGAATTGATCAAGCTGCACATCATGCTGGGCTAAAACATCAACGTACGATTGCAGTCATGGCAACTGGCATTGAACAAACCTATCCATCACAGCATCTTCAACTACGCCAGCAAATTGTTGAACATGGCGGTTGTGTCATTACTGAATTTCTGCCTTTTACCAAACCTTTACAGCGCAATTTTCCACGGCGTAATCGAATTGTCAGCGGACTAAGCCTTGGGGTATTAGTTGCTGAGGCTGCTTTGGAAAGTGGCTCTCTGATTACGGCAAAATTGGCTGCCGAGCAAGGTAAACTGATTTTTGCCATTCCTGGACATATTTATAGTGAACAGCATCGGGGATGCCACCAACTGATCCGTGAAGGTGCAACTTTAGTTGACCATCCTGAGCAAATTATTGAAGATCTGGCGTTGCCCACTCAATGGCAAATACAACAACAAGATCACTCAACCCAGACCAAAGCCGATATTCCAACTCATCTACAGCATCTATATCAGCAACTCGACTGGGTTGGGCAAGACCTTGATCACTTGGCTGAAAAAACAAACTTAGCCGTTGATGTTTTACTGGCTCAGCTCATGGAATTAGAACTTTTAGGCTTGTGTTTACAGCAAGCAGGGCGTTATAGTCGTTGCCGTGCAGCAACTGCACCCTGCTTTTCTTAAATCCCTCAAAGAGCATAAACACATGATCACCTATTCAGTGGAACATGCCGCAGAACTTTTGCAGCATGGTCAGGTCTTAGCTTATCCAACCGAAGCAGTCTGGGGTCTAGGCTGTGACCCAATGAACCAAGATGCCTTTCAAAGTATTTTAGAATTGAAGCAACGCCCGATCGAAAAAGGGGTCATTCTCCTCGCGAGTGATATCGAACAAGTCGAAACCTTACTTGCTCCTCTCGAAAGTTCTCGTCAACAAGAAATTATTGCCAGCTGGCACAATCGCCAAGCAAATGAACGTGGTCTGACATGGCTGCTTCCAAATCAGAATATTATTCCTGAATGGATTACAGGTCAGCATCCTCGTGTCGCTGTACGCGTTACCAATCACCCACTGTGCCAACAACTGTGTCGCGCGTTTGGTCGTTTTATTGTCTCAACCAGCGCCAATCCCGCAGGTTTAGACCCTGCACGTAACCAAACACAAGCTGAGCAGTATTTTGGTGCATCTTTGAATTATTTGGCTGGGGAACTTGGACAAAGCCCTTTACCAAGTCGAATTATTGATGCGGTAACAGGGGAAATTATTCGAGATTAAGTGTTTTTTTAGATAAAAAATAGACAAAAAAAAGCTCAGCCAAAAAGTAGTAGGCTGAGCAGAAAAGATGTGATGTTTTCACATCTAGAGGGTTTAAATGAAAGATAATAAAATCTTTTGTCCTAGAACATAATTAATTATGAACATATTTGTTTTTTTTTGAAAAATAGTTTTTACGTCTAAGTTGAGTAATTTACTCTGAATAATTCATTTTAAAAAATTGGTCATACCAAATTATATTTTCTTGATAAATTAGAC
>NZ_BKNN01000121.1 GCF_008993995.1 Acinetobacter brisouii | reverse complement strand
TTCGCTTAATCTCCTCAGCATGCTGCAAGTCATGTAAATCTCGTTTCGCTCGATGTTCTGGATTTACTGTGAGATCTAAAGTCCGGTAATAGGTTGAAGCAGCGATCGGTAAAATCCTACAAATCGCATCAACACCATATAAGTCTTTATTGTTATGGATGAAATCCACCATTATTTGTGTGGGCGGTCGAGCTCCGCCTGGGCGAAAAAAGCGGCTGCTTTACGTAGAATTTCATTGGCACGCTTTAATTCTTTAATTTCACGTTCCATTTGCTTCATTTTTTCTTGATCAGATATCTGTTGTACTTTAATAGGATTTTGCTGATCTAAATGCTTTTGATGCCAGGCACGAAGTGTTTCAGGAGTACAACCAATCTTAGGCGCAATTGCTGTGATTGCAGCCCAAGTAGAAGGATAATCTTTTTCAGATTCAATCAATAATTGAACCGCTCTTTCTCTGATTTCAGGGGTATATTTTAATTTTGTCATCGGGATAGTCTCTCAGAATATTGACTCTCCGACAAACCCGGTACGGTTCATGGTGCCATTTGTACCAATTCAAGGAACGGCACTTGAACATCATTCAAAACCAGAGCAAGCCTTTATGCAGGCACTCTATCCAAAAATTGGTGAGCAACTTCGTCAAAATGGATTGCATTCAGAAAACACTAAAGCGGGTTGTGCCAAATGTGGAGCATGTTCTTCACTGAAAGCTTATGAGTAGGAGAAACAGTATGCAACTTTCTGGTTATCCATGGTTATTAGAATTAAATGAAGGCCTAAAACAGTTTGTCACAGATGACATTGTTATCAAGGTGGTCACTGAAGACTGGGAACGACGTCAATATTATCGCCTGCGAGAGGCAACTTTTCGTGATGAACAAAAAATCCTAAAAGAAGACCGTGATGAATATGACTTTAAAGCTCTAGGTATTGTTGCGATCGGACAAATGTTTGGTGAGCATGATCGTGTCATAGGTGCTGTGCGTATCTTCCCAGATGAAACAAATACATGGTGGGGTGGGCGTTTATGTGTAGAGCCATTATACCGCCATCATCATGCTATTGGTAAAGCGTTGATTAATGCAGCAGTGACGACGGCAAAAAATCTAGGATGTAAAACATTCTTAGCGACTGTACAGCAACAAAATGAGCGTTATTTTCAGAAATTATGTTGGGACAGTGTCCGTGAATTAATGGTTGCTGAAATTCCACATATGATGATGCAAGCTCAAATTGAACATTATCCGCTACAGCATGTGGTCATGCAGGCTTATATGCAAAAAGAGGTGGAATGATGATGTCACTCAATCAACTTCTTGAATATTTAAGACATACCCCAGCGATGCAATCAAAACAGGTGATTGCTAAAAGTGTAAAGATCCCGAATCTGGATAAAGTGAACTCTCTGCAAGCTTTATACGCTTATCCTGGAGATGATACTGCCGCTATTGCCGTCCAAGGACAATATATTTTACATGCGTGTGAAGGGATGTTACCTAGTTTTGTTGCTAATCATCCTTATTTTGCGGGTTGGTCTGCAGTCATGGCAAATATCAGTGACATTGCAGCAATGGGTGGTCGTGCATTGTCAGTTGTGAATAGCTTTTGGCATACAAATGTTGAGCATGCTCAATTATTAATGCAAGGCATGCAAGATGCTTGTACTGCTTATGATGTTGCATTGATTGGTGGGCATAGCAATATCGCTGAAAGTTATCAGCCTGCTTTATCCGTTGCCATTCAAGGAACAGCACAGAAATTATTGTCGGTTTTGCATGTTAAACCACAGCAAAAGATTTTGATTGCTTTAAATCTACAAGGTCAATTTCATCCCAACACTGTGTATTGGAAATGCTTTGAACGAGTATCTGGACGTATTTTACAAGCACAGCTCTCAGTAATGCCGCAACTTGCACAACAAGGAGTGGTATATGCCGCACGCGACATTAGTAATGCAGGCATTTTAGGCAGCCTGCTCATGCTACTTGAGGCAACGCAAAGTGGCGCAGACATAGACCTTCAAAAAATTCCAAAACCACAAAATGTGGACTGGCAGACGTGGCTGCAAATCTTTCCTAGTTATGGTTTTTTGCTGACAGCTGATGAAGGCGAATGCGAAGAAATCATTGAATTATTTGACAGTCAGGGTATCTGCTGTGCAGTGATTGGTGAAACTAATGCCAGTGGAAAAGTTTATGTGCATGATCAGAAGCAAAATGCTCAATTTTGGGATTTTCATCAGCAAACATTTACTGGTTTTAACTATGCTGAAATTTTAAAAAAGTTAAAGGCTCAGTCGGATCCGATTGAGCCGATAGAGAAGGAGGCAGCATATGCCTAGCGTGAATTTTACCGTGAAATGGCCGAATGGCGAGCTGATTCAATATTACTCTCCATCCACTGTGATTTATGAATATCTAGCTAAAGGACATTCATATCCAGCAATACAGTTTTTAAAGTTGGCTGAAGATGGGTTATCTGCTGCATCAGAACGAGTACGAGTACGTTATGGCTTTGCATGTAGTTCAGCCATGGACAGCCTATCCACGATTAAACGCCAAGCTAACTTATTCGCCTTAAAAGACGAAGACCAAATTGAAATTACTGAAATGCACAATGAATAAGGGGAACAAGATGCTTAATATGCAAATTCAAGATTTACAACCAAATTATGACGTCGTGATTGTTGGTGGTGGTCAGGCAGGGTTATGTATTAGTCATTATTTACAAAAAGCAGGGATTGATCATGTGATTCTAGAAAAAGAATCAGAGTTGACCCATAGCTGGCGTAGTAAACGGTGGGATAATTTCACTTTGGTTACCCCCAATTGGCAATGTTTGCTTCCAGAGCATCCATATAACGGTAATGACCCTGATGGATTTATGAAAAAAAATGAGATTGTTGAATATTTGGATCAGTTTATTGAAAAGCTCAATCCACCTGCAATTTTAGGTGTTGCAGTTCAGCATGTTGAAAAAGTTGCAGACCAGTCTTTTGTGATTGAGACAGATCTGGGGACGACAACTGCGAAGCAGTTAGTGGTTGCTGCAGGAGGGTATCACACGCCAATTTATCCAAAGCTTTCATCTGCTTTACCTGAAAATGTCACGGTAATTCATTCTGAACAATACTTTAATGCTGAGCAATTACCTGCGGGCAATGTTTTGGTGGTTGGCTCTGGGCAGTCAGGTGCGCAAATTGCTGAAGATTTACATCTTGCTGGCAAAAAAGTTTATTTATCTACAGGAGATGCACCACGTTGTGCGCGTTTTTATCGTGGTAAAGACGTAGTGAAGTGGCTTTATGAAATGGGTTATTACGAAACAACTGTCAAAGATCACCGATATAGTGAAGAGGTTCGTAACAGCACTAATCATTATGTGACTGGGCGAGATGGTGGTCGTGATATTGATCTACGTAAATTTGCATTAGAAGGTATGAGATTGCTTGGAAGATTTGAGGACTATAAGGAAGGTCAGTTTGTCTTCCGTCCAGATTTAATCCAGAACCTAGACATGGCAGATGCAACTTACAATCGTATTAATGCCTCTATTGATGACTATATAGAGAAAAATAATATTGTTACTGAAGAGCCAGCATCTGTATATCAGCCACTTTGGCAGCCAGAACAGGAAATTACCCATATTGATTTAGTTGAAGAGAACATCACTTCGATCATTTGGTGTATCGGATTTAGACCAGACTATTCTTGGATTGATTTAGACATATTCCAGACAAATGGATATCCAAAACATGATCGCGGTATTACCGTTGACCCTGAAGTAAGCTTTATTGGTTTACCTTGGTTAAACACATGGGGTTCAGGACGTTTTATGGATGTTGCTAAAGATGCTGAGTTTATTGCTGATCATCTCATTCAACAATTAAATGTTGCACCTCTGCATATATCCTCAACATTATCATCATAGGCTTATGATATACGCTGAATTATCAGGAGACTTTCCCTTGGGAGATTCTAGGCAGCTAACTTATAAAAGTCTTCGGCCATTTGATTTGGTGTCTTAAAACCCAAACCCTTTTGAATTCTTCGATGATTATAAAATAACTCAATGTATTTTATAATATCTGATGTGTGCTGAATTAGCAGGAGACTTTCACTTGGGAGATTCTAGGCAGCTAACCGATAAAAGTCTTCTGCCATTTGATTTGGTGTCTTAAAATCCAAGCCTTTTTGAATTCTTCGTTGATTATAA
>NZ_BKNN01000120.1 GCF_008993995.1 Acinetobacter brisouii | reverse complement strand
TTGGTTCAATAAAAAGCGTGTACACAGTGCACTGGGTTATGTATCGCCTTTTGAGTTTGAAGCAATGTACTATGATAAGATTAACCCGTTAGGTCAGGTGGCCTAACTTAAATAAAAAAGTCTCCGACAAACCCGGTACGGTTCACAACAAAGTAAGCTATTTTAGGAAATAGACCTAAAAGGATTAAAAACACACCAGCTAAAGCACATACACTGCGATTCTTAACACCTGTGATCGCTAGCAAACCGATGTTCTGAGCATAGGATGTATACGGGAAGATATTAAAAATCCCACCAATCATTGTGCCAAGGCTGTCAGCTCTAAAACCGCGAGTCAATTTTTCCTGATCCACTTCTTCTTCAACAATTTCACCTACAGCCATGAACATCCCAGCTGTTTCAATGAAAATAACCAGCATGACTACGCACATAGTCAAGACAGCCCAAAAGTTAAACTCTGGAATACCGAAGTGAAATGGCATCACCCAACCTAACCATGGGCTTTCATCTATCTTGTCTAAAGAGATGAGGCCAGAAAATGCAGCGATGATATAACCAATTCCCATCCCGATTAGAACTGAAATGTTGCCCAAAAAGCCTTTAACATAACGGCTGATGATAATAATGCTTAATAGAACACAGGCAGCGATAGATAAGTACAATGGATTTCCAAAGTCTTTTACCCCATATCCGCCAGCGGACCATGTGCCTGCAATACCAATGAGAGATAGACCAATCACAAGAATTTGAGTTCCTGTCACCACAGGAGGGAAGAATCGTATTAACTTTCCAATAAATGGTGAAATCAGGAAGCCAAAGATCCCTGCGATAATGATTGCCCCAAATACACTTAGTAGTCCCATATCTGGATTAGTCCCAATTGCAATCATTGGGCCTACTGCAGTAAAGGTAACTCCCATCATAATGGGAAAGCGAATACCTACATTTTTAAAACCAATAGTTTGAATGAGGGTGGCAATGCCACAAACAAATAGATCTGCAGTAATTAAGAAAGCAATTTCTGCAGTGCTTAACCCTAAAGCTCCTCCAACAATTAGGGGAATTGAAACAGCACCTGCATACATTACCAAGACGTGCTGGATACTGAGAAAAATCATGGAGCTTGGTTTTAAGTTATTGGCTGTGATTGTGTTAGTCATATATGTTTTTCTCCTTCAGCCTAAAAGGTATATTTGACGATGAAACTAGTAGCATTTTGATTAGTTTTAAAATATGGAGTGTCTTCGATTAAGAATTTGTTTTTCCAATAGTCGTATTCAATACCTGCTACTAATTTTTTTGGGCTTAAGCCTAGATGAGGGCTAAGGTCATATTTGATTTGTGGGTTAAAGTGAAAGTCGGAAGAGTTATTACCTTTGGAATTGACTACCCAATCAATGTATCCATCAAAAATGATTGATGATTTAAGAAATGGGACGGTATATGACCAGAAAGGAGTGATTTGCCATTGTCCACTTGGGGTGTTTCCATCGTCTGGAATGCGATAGTAAAAATTAAGGGTGAAATAATCAAAGCCTTTGATATCTAGGTCAAAACCTGGACCAACTAAATAAGTCCACATATCGTCATAGCCAGGCTGATCTTGAATACTTAAGTCAAAACTCGTAGCTATTAGGACATCTTTCACTGGCCCAAAGCTCAAATTCGTATTGGTTAGTTTTCCTATTGAAAAGAGTGGGGCTATTTCTGTATAGACAGCATTATGTCCTTGGGAAGCAGTCTTTTCACCGTCAAACCAATAAGTGTCGACGAATAGATAGAGATCCCCCCATTTCCAACTGCTCGCATGTTCGAAGGTAATGGTTTCATGTGTATCCGGCTCTACTTCGAAACCTTTACCATAAAGTGCAGAAATACTATTGGATTGCCAATTTAACCATGATTCCTCAGCAAAAGAATAAGTGCTTATTAAACATGTGCTTAAAAATAGATAGGGCGCATTTTTTTTCATATAATTGTTTCCGATATTCAAAGGCTTTGTTGCACAAAGATTTAAAAACTAGGATTTCCCATATCTACTCAAATTTAAGTGACAACTCGGGTGTGAGGTCTGCCTAAATCGGTAAATCTATTTAATTGTGTAGGCTTCTTCATTTGAAAATTATATCGCTGAAGAAGCCCTTAAGAATAGCTTTGTGCAACAAAGCCATATTCAAACTTCAGCACGATGTTTGTAGGTTGCACTAAAGCGTGACTGTAGATATTCCATGCTAGTAATTGGTGAATATTTAGGTGGATTGGATTCGCTGTAACAGTTAGGCAGGCAACGGATTACAGTTTTTGGGCTCGGTTGGATGAAGAATGGGAAAGAAAAACGTTGTTTGCCTTTAGGACTTGAAACACGATGAGGTGTCGATTTATAGAGATCATTTGACCATCGTGCCATCATGTCGCCGATATTGATAACATAAGTATCAGGTATAGGAGGAGCATCGATCCAATTCCCATTTACATCCTGAACTTGTAATCCACCTACTTCATCCTGAGCCAAAATAGTTACACACCCATAATCAGTATGTGTTCCCGCTTTAAAACCTTGAGAGTCTGTATTGTCTAAGGTAGGCGGATAATGAATTAACCGGAGAAAACATAGGCTGTCTTGCAGACAATGATCAAAATAATTTTGCGGAAGACCAATGGCATGAGACATGGCATTAAGCAATATTTTTGCTAAATCCACCATTTCATCAAAATACTCTTCTGTAGCTACTTTCCACCCTTCAATATTTGGATAAACATTTGGTCCCCTTAGAGGTTCTTGATTAATGACTTCGGGATGATTAGCTTCTAAATGGACACCCATGTCATATATTTCTTTAAAGTCTTCAGGTAAGTCAGGGTTCAGTTGTTCTACTCCTAATGCACCATATCCTCTATGTGCAATTTTATTCTTTTGAATATCTATTTCTAATTTCTCTTGTAGAGGCTTACTAAAAAACTCTTTAGCTAAACTTTGAACTTCTGCAAGGTGATTCGGTTTATAACCACTGATATAGAAGAATCCCCATTCACGACATGCTTGGTCAATTTGGTTGCATATATCTGCATAATCAGGATGGTTAACGTCATAAAGAGGTGCAATGTCGATAACTGGTAATTTTTTCATGGGAAACTCCTTATTATTAGATATATGTTTTTTTGAACATGTTACGATAATGCTGTTCAACACTGATTGGTGGATATAGCGGTTCTGAGTTTTCCTCCAAACACTCTCGAATGCATTCAATCTGATACTGGTGATTACCGCTGTAGAAGAATGGAACAGAATATCGTTCCCCACCTGAGATGTTGATGACGCGATGGAGGGTGGATCTATATGTATTGTTCGTCCACATAGAGATTAGGTCACCTAGGTTAACGACATAACTATCTTCAATAGGCTCTGCCCAAATCCATTGGTTTGTTGACTGATCCCATACTTGTAAACCACGATTATGGTCTTGAAGTAATAGAGTAAGCCCGCCGAAATCAGTATGTGCCCCGCAACCTTTTTCATTTGGTTGAGCATTAGCTGGTTGAGGGGGATAGTGTAATAAGCGTAAAGTGACTAAATCTGCATCCTTACAAAACTCTGTGAAATAGTCAGCTTCCAAGTTTAGAGATAATGCAATAGCACGCATGAGTCGTTCAGAGACTTTAATCAATTCAACTTGATATTCCTCCATTACCTCTTTAAATCCATCAATATCTGGCCATTGGTTTGGGCCTTGGTTAAAAGCTTTATGGATGACAAAAGGATCTGAAGGTGAGCGTTCCTTCCCGATATAAAAGCCTTCCTTTATATCAGGCGGAGAATTAGGTTCAAGTGTTTGTGCTCTTAATGATTCATAGCCTCTATTTGCTTCAGAAAGCTCTTTGGACCACTGCTTTTTCTGTTCTGGGGGAAGACTAAAAAATAATTTGGAATATTCAAAAACCTTATCTTGTAATGCTTTAGAAACTCCATGTCCCGTAATGTAAAAAAAACCTTTATCTAAGCATGCTTTCCGAATATGTGAGGCAATGTTTTGGTGCGTTTGTATGTCATTATCCAAAAGTCCAGAAATATCGATGATGGGTATAGAGGTAATGTTTTGATTGTTTTCCAGCGCAGTCATGTAGCAATCTCTCAAAAATAATGTTTTCTTTTTTTATAAAATAATCATGAGACCGCATAGCAATGAATATCGAGCAAGCTGATGCCAAAAAGAGAGCTATTCTTAATTAATTAAATAAAAACAATTGCTTAAACTTTTTTAAATGAGTGGTGATGCTGAAAAAGCAACGGGATGCACTGAAAATAATGCTTTAGGTCCAAAAAATGGCTGCTACTTAATGGCA
>NZ_BKNN01000119.1 GCF_008993995.1 Acinetobacter brisouii | reverse complement strand
AAATAGACGGTATTACTGTAAAAACACGTTATTTATTTCAGTTATCACTATACTTAATAATCAAAAGTAGATTAATATATTTCGCACATAGAAGTTTATATTTTAAATATGCTTCAAGTTAAATTGGGAGAAAAATCGTGCAAGACATTAGCGCATTATCTGTTGAAGAGTTAAAACGCTTACAACGTGAAGCAGAAGTTTTAATTGCTTCTAAAAAAGAACAAGCAATTCAAGATGCTTATAATCAAGTAATCGAAATCGCTGCAGGTTTAGATTTAACAATTGAACAGCTTCTTGAATATGGTGCTCAAAAACGTAAAAGCCCAACACGCAAAACTGTTGAACCGCGTTATCGTAATAAAAATAACCCAGAAGAAACTTGGACAGGTCGTGGTAAACAACCTCGCTGGTTAGTGACTGAGTTGGAAAAAGGTGCGAGCCTAGAAGATTTTCTTATCTAATTTAGGTTAAGAAACATAAAAAAGCTGAATGAATAAATTCAGCTTTTTTTATGGCTGAAAATTCACGTCACATAAATTGTGCAACAAGCAGATCGAATTAAACATGTTATTCTATGCCAAACCAAAAAATGAGAAATCAATATGAGTTGGACGTTACAAGCGATTTCTGATGAATTACAAGGTCAGGAAGTTGAAGTTAAACACGATGTATTAATTGGTCGTCATCAGGACTGTGATGTGGTATTGCAATCATCAGCAATTTCTCGTCGTCATGCGGCACTTGCTGTACGTGATGATCAATTGTGGTTAAGTGATTTAAATTCATCTAATGGCACATTTGTGAATGATTTAAAAATTGTGCAAGAAACTTTGTTGGCTGCAGGTGATATTGTGCAGTTTGCAAATTTGAAATTTGCATTATTGGCAGAAAATACAGATTTAGTTATTGATGAAAACTTAGAATTACCAGAAGCACCAAATGAAGCTCAGAAAATGAGTGAGCAAGGTATGCCAAGTTTGACTGAACGTGCAGTTGAAACACCTGTCAGTCGCGAAGGAATGCCTCAGCATGTTGCTGTACCAAAACCTGCCCCGATTCCTGAGGGAGTCGATATTCATGTCAAGGCTGAACCTGAAGTTGTTCCTGTCGAGGAACCTGTTTCACGTGTTGAACAACAAGTTGAACAGCAAAAAAATGCATCTGTTGGTCTAATTACGATTATCGTGGTGATTATTTTGGCAGTTTTGGCATTTGTATTTTTTAAATAAAGTATAAAAGGGCTGAATTGCAGCGCAAAGTCAGTCCTTTAAAAGGGAGAAATGTATGTCATCAGTGAGTCGCTTACCACAACGTGATGTCATTTTATTTGATCTAGATGGGACACTGATTGATACCGCCGCAGATATGTTTCGCGCGATGAATATCACTTTGCAGCAACTTGGCTATCCTTTAGTGACTGAGCAGCAAATTCGAGAATGGGTTGGACAGGGAACTTCTAAACTCTGTGATCGCGTCTTAATGCATTTACAAGGTGAAATAGATCCAGCACAGCATCAATGCTTACTCGAAAAATACTTGGAAGTGTATGAAATTGAACTGTGTGTCGAAAGCCAGTTATTTGCAGGTGTCCTGCCTTTTTTAGAGTATTGCCAATCACAGCAGCTCCATATGGCGTGTGTGACCAATAAGCCTGAGCATTTGGCAAAAATCCTCTTGGAAAAACTTGATGTCAATAACTTCTTTGGCTTGGTGGTTGGGGGAGATACGCTTGAGAAACGTAAGCCTGATCCAATGCCTTTATTACATGCGATGGACTTCTTTCAAACTCAGCCTGAAAAAACCCTGATGATTGGGGATTCAAGTAATGATGTGGAAGCGGCTCGTCGTGCGGGTGTGGACTGTGTGGTGATGAGTTATGGCTATAATCATGGTGAGGACATTTCTGCTTGCCAACCGCAGCAAGTGATTGATACTCTCGAAGCCTTAATCGTTTAATGTTTGTTTAATAAGTACAGGAATTTTGGAATGAATATGATCACATTTTTTCGATGGCGTCGCTCATAAACGCTTTTCCGAGTTTTGACTGATCAACCCGATTTAAAAAGATAAAGGCATTCCAAATGATGACTCCTGAATTATTTCAACAACTGCAACAACAAGGTTTTAACACCATTCCTGTTTATCGCCGCCGTTTGGCAGATACCGATACACCATTATCGGTATTTGCTCGCCTGAAACAGCATAGCCAAGCTTATTTATTTGAGTCGGTTGAAGGTGGTGAAAACTGGGCGCGTTATTCCATTATTGGTTTGGGTGAATCAACCATCTTTTCTTGTAATGCGGGACAGCTAACGATTCAGCAAGCAGATGGGCAGATTACCCAACAGCAATGCAGCGATCCATTTCAATATATCCGTGATTTTCAGGCACAGTTTAAAGTGCCAACTCAGCAAGAGATTCCAGAACTGCCGAGCTTTACAGGTGGTTTGGTTGGTTATTTTGGTTACGATGCTGTTCGTTATATTGAGCCACGCTTGAAAAATGTGCCTGCGGAAGATCCAGTCGGTTTACCAGACATCTGGATGATGCTTTCCAAGACAGTCATCGTGTTTGATAACTTAAAAGACACTTTATTTATTATTGTGCATGCCGACACACAGGATGCCGATGCTTACCAAAAAGCGCAGCAACAACTCGATAGCATCGAAAAGCAACTCAATACACCAATTAGTTTAGAAGCCAAGCTGCATACAGCTCCTCATTTTGAGTCGCTTACGGGTAAAGAAAAATTCTTAGAATCGATTGAGACAGTTAAAGAGTATATTCGCGCAGGCGATGTGATGCAGGTTGTACCAGGTCATCGCATGGTGTCGGACTTCGATGGTGAACCCTTACAGGTTTATCGTGCCTTACGTCATCTCAATCCATCACCTTATCTATTTTTGGTGCAAGGGCATACTTTAACGGATCAAAAACCATTTCATATCGTGGGTTCATCTCCTGAAATTCTTTCTCGTTTAGAAAATGGCATTGCTACGGTGCGTCCACTCGCAGGTACACGACCACGTGGTAAAACCAAAGAAGAAGATTTGGCTTTAGAAAAAGATCTTCTTTCAGATGAAAAAGAAATTGCTGAACATTTAATGCTGATTGATTTGGGGCGTAACGATGTGGGTCGTGTCTCTAAAATTGGTAAAGTGCAAGTGACTGATCAAATGGTGATCGAACGTTACTCACATGTCATGCATATTGTTTCCAATGTGCAAGGTGAAGTCCGTGATGATGTCGATGCTTTGGATGTTTTTAAGGCAACATTCCCCGCAGGCACACTTTCTGGTGCTCCAAAAATTCGTGCGATGGAAATTATTGATGAAGTTGAGCCTGTAAAACGTGGAATTTTCGGCGGTGCTGTTGGATATTTAGGCTGGCATGGTGAAATGGATATGTCGATTGCAATCCGAACCTGCGTTATTCGTGAAAATAAGGTGTATGTGCAGGCTGGAGCGGGGCTTGTTGCGGACTCAAATCCTGAATCTGAATGGAATGAAACCCAAATAAAAGCTCGCGCAGTGATCAAAGCGGTTGAATTATCATCAAATGGATTGATTTTATGAGTTTTTCGCGATTTTTTTAAAAAAATCGCTTGCATCATTTCTGTGTTTTGCTAAACTGCACACCGTTCCGATACGAAACATCGAAACGCTAAGAAAGAGCCGGCATAGCTCAGTTGGTAGAGCAACTGACTTGTAATCAGTAGGTCCACAGTTCGAATCCGTGTGCCGGCACCATTTTAAAGTGTGATGTAAGTTGAAAGAATGACACTGAAATAAGTGTGATAATGGTGAGATTCCCGAGCGGTCAAAGGGGGCGGACTGTAACTCCGCTACGAAAGTTTCGAAGGTTCGAATCCTTCTCTCACCACCATATTTTAACTTCGAATGAAGTGGTATACATACCAACATGCGGGAGTAGCTCAGTTGGTAGAGCGGCAGCCTTCCAAGCTGCATGTCGCGAGTTCGACCCTCGTCTCCCGCTCCATCGAAGATTATCGCTCTTATAGCTCAGTGGTAGAGCACTCCCTTGGTAAGGGAGAGGTCTCGAGTTCAAATCTCGATAAGAGCTCCAGATTACAGTTTAGTAGAATTATCTACAAATTTTTAAAGAAGCAGGCTTATTAGTCTGCTTTTAAAGTATTGGGCGTCTGTTTTTTTTAAGACCATATGTCGATGTGCTGAGTTGCTTTAAATGCTTAGTCCCCTGTAGCTTGGTTTCGACGTAAACGAGGAAGAACATCATGGCTAAAGCCAAGTTTGAACGTAATAAGCCACACGTAAACGTGGGCACAATCGGTCACGTTGACCATGGTAAAACAACTCTTACTGCTGCGATCGCAACAATCTGTGCGAAAACTTACGGCGGTGAAGCGAAAGATT
>NZ_BKNN01000118.1 GCF_008993995.1 Acinetobacter brisouii | reverse complement strand
TTCTCGTAGTTCTAGGAATAAACCTATGGTTGGGTTATCAGATCAAGGACAAGAAGCAGGAATTAGCAGAGATCAATCTCGAATTAGACCAATCTCCACTCGAAAAGCGGATTTTGAGATCGGTGGAATTTCACGAGAGCAAGGACAAGAAGACTTATTTCATCGTAGCCAAGAACAGCAAAAAATCGGAAGTATTCGAGAATACCAGCGACCAAAAAGTAATGAAAATCGAGAAATAGGAAATCCACATGACCAACGACTTTATGAATCGCTACAACGTCATCTTGAACTCGTTAGAAACGCAATTGAACGAGCTAAACGAAATAAATCAAAGACAGACCGAGCAGATCGAAGCCTTGAGCGATCAGAATCAAGTATTGAGAGTGCAGAACGAGGAATTGAGCAGTCAAAATCGACAATTAAACAATCTGAACAGCAGATTACGAGAGCTGAACAGCGAATTGACGAAAAAATGAAAGTAAAACAGGCTGAAATCAAAGCAGATCGAGGTTTTTATCGTTGAAACAACCAAATAACTCTAGATTTGCTGATTAAAAAGTTTAAAATAGACAAAACGCCTACTTTTATGAGGTTTTAAAATGCAAGTTATTACAGCAAAAGATGCAAAATCACGCTTTGGTGAATTACTCGATACCATGCAACGAGAGCCAGTCTTAGTGACTAAAAATAAACGTCCTGTTGGTGTCTTCTTATCACTAAAAGATGTAAAAGGTACTCACTTAGAAAGCCTTTTCGATGTTCAGGATGATGATTATGAAGATTGGGAAAAGGAAAAAATTGCTGAAGCTCTAAGTGCGTTGAAATCTCACCCATCACAAACCACAGCGATGAAAACTGTACATGCTACAGCGATGCAAAAAGCACGAGAATTAGTGGCGAGCCGTAGCAGATGAGTTATGACGTTTCTTATTTGCCACAAGCAGAACAAGATTTAATTGAAATTTTGGCGTATGGCATCGAAAAATGGGGCGAAAAACTAGCTGAAAGCATGTATCTAAAAATTACTGAACAGCTAGAAACACTCTATTTCTCACCAAATCGCACCAAAAAAAAAGGAAGTTTAGGAACAAGAGAAATGCTTATTTCTGACAGCCCATACCGTGCGATTATTCAAATTGATGAAGAAGCCAAGCGAGTTTTTATTCTAAGAATTTTGCATACTTCGAGAAATATATAAATGAATTTCAGTCCATTATTTTGACAAAAATTCAGTTATAAAATTAAGAAAATCAATAACTTTTAAAACTATTAAAATTGTGTTAAATTTTCTTTTAGGCGAAAAAAAAGCAGGTTTGGCGACCCGCTTTCTTTTCTTTGTTTAACAAATACTTAAAGCATCAGTAAACACAAATTAGATACTTGTATATTTTACCGATGTTTTGAGCCATTGCAACACTTTGGACGTTGCTAATGCTTAATCATATTCAAATTTCAGAAAATTTTTATCAAAAATTGCCTAAAAAGCCCTATTGTTCGTTGGGAAAAGGTGAACGAACCCTCATACGTTCAAAAAAACATGCGGTACAGTATCCGCTAATCCAAGTGAACCCACCCCATTTAGTCAATTATCTAATTTTCGATATAGACGAAAGTGACGCATATTTGCATTTTTTCGATGCAGGACTACCAACACCGACATGGATAGCAAAAAATAGAAAAAATGGTCATTGCCATGTCTGTTATGAATTAGAAACAGCAGTCTGTAAAACAGCCAATGCTCGGCTAAAACCTTTACGCTATCTAGCTTCAATCGAATATACATACGCTAAAAAATTAGGGGCGGATTTACGCTATTCAGGGCTTTTGACAAAAAATCCAATGGACAGAGATTGGGAGGTTTCTTATCTCAATCCTAGACCTTTTGACCTTGCAGAACTTGCGGACTACATCGAGTTAGAAACTAAGCCAAAAAATGAAAAAATTGAAGTGTCTGGGCTTGGTCGTAATTGCATGATGTTCGATATAGTGCGTATATGGGCGTATAAAGCGGTTAGATCGACTTTAAGTGGTGGGTATGATGTTTGGTATGGTGAAGTGTTAGAAAGGGCTAAAATCGCAAATGGTGCGTTTTTACAGCCACTACCATATAGCGAAGTCAGGGCGACAGCGAAAAGTATAGCAAAGTGGGTGTGGCGTAATCATGGTTGTGCTGAATTTCAGAAGCGATTTAGCGAAAAACAGGCAACAAGAGGGCGTAAAGGTGGTTTAGCTAGTGATTCCAGTCATGGCGGTAAAGCACGTTCGGCACAGTACAGCGACCAAAGACAACAGGCGTTACAGTTGCATATTCAGGGCGTAAAACAGAAGCAAATAGCCGAGCAATTAAACGTATCTGATAGGACTGTCCGGAATTGGCTTAAAAAGCGGAAAGTGCAAGCCTAATCAGATAACCGCCCGTTAGGGTGCTTTTTTTACGAGAGGAAATTTTAATATGGAACCAGAACAAGATCGTCAAGATAGGCAATTAAAGGACGTTTGGGATAAATTAAATCGTAGGGGTAAAACGCCTATGAATACAACAATCCAAGAATTAAACAGGGAATTGCAGCTTTGGCAGATAAATGAGAAACAGAAATTAAAACGAGAAAAAATGTCTAATGAAGAACAGTTGATTGCCCTATTTTTAAAGTGATACAGCAGTTTTTTAGTCATGACTAAATTGGTAATCGTGGTAAACAATTAAAGCAAATAATACAAAATCTTTTAAAAAAACAGTCATAGCAATGAATGACTGTTTCATCATGTGGCAGACAGTAGTCATTCAATCAAAAAACCTTGTATTTTGTCTATCATTTTTTAATGGGCAAGGACACACAAAGGGTATTCTATACAAAAACTAAAGTTTTCGATAGAGTTACCTTTTGTGCCTTGTAAGGGAAGTATCCCTTAACCCTCTTTCGACTTTATTTATTTCGGGAACATGGCCAACTTTCAGTTAGCCAGGTCCCTCATAAAAAAGTCGACCCAATCTACGAAACGGATTTAGTCATGACCAAAAAAGAAATCGTCAAAAGACAGAAAGAAATAAAAGTTCGTTTAACAGAAGCAGAACACCAAGCCTTACTTGAACGTATGACAGGTGGGGAGTTGGCAACATGGATAAGACAAACCTGTTTAGAAGAAAAACCAAATAAAAAACGGAATTATAAAGTTGCAGATCCTCAACTTTTAGCAGGGCTTGGGCGTATTGGAGGAAACCTTAATCAAATTGCTAGGCAAGTGAATACTGTTCAATCTGATATAGAAAAAATTAGAGCTTTTGCAGAGTTGGCAATGATTAGGGAACAACTACAAAAGGTTTTAGCTGACTATGATCGTTAAAATATTGGGAAATAAAGGCGGTGGTAGTGCAGGTGCAGCCATTGATTACATGCTAGGTAAAGAAAGAGATCGTGATGGAGCGATTTTACTTAGTGGCGACCCTGATTTAACAGCAAGATTGGCAGATAATTTAGATTTTCAAAACCGTTATACGGTGGGCGTTTTATCGTTTGAAGAAGCCAATATTGAAGAACAACAAAAACAAGAAATTATGCAGAGCTTTGAAGAAATGCTTCTTGCAGGTTTAGATCGAGATCAATACGACATTACTTGGATAGAACATACAGACAAAGGACGTTTAGAACTGAATTTCGTTATTCCAAATGTGGAATTGAGTACGGGGAAACGCTTACAGCCCTATTTTGATCAAGTAGACCGTCCATTGGTAGAAAATTGGAAACAAGTTACCAATTTTGATTATGAATTATCAGACCCCCATGCACCTGATAAAGCCCAAGCCATAAAGACTTTAAACAGTCAAAACCTGCCTGAAAATATTAAAGAAATAAAACAACAGATTGGTACAGCGATAGCAGAGCAAATCAGTAATGGAAATATCCAAAATCGGCAAGATGTTGTCAGTACGCTTGAAAATGCAGGTTTTGAAATCACAAGGCAAACAGAACGATCAATCAGTATCAAAAATCCTGACGGCAAGCGAAACATACGTTTAGAGGGCGTAATTTATGAAAATCGACAATTTGATAAGCAATTTGCAGAAGAACACAGCCGAGCAGGACAGGATTATCAAAGAACAAGCCGAGAACGCTACGAAACAGCACTTGGAAAGCTACACAGCCTTGTTGAAAGCAAGCAACGAAGAAACCAAGAACGCTTTGAGATCAAACCTACAGATCATCAAAGACCAACAACCGAGCATCAAAAACGCTTTGCGTTTGAATATTCTCACGGGAGCAGTTTTGGGCGGACTGACTATGCTATTTCTCGTAGTTCTAGGAATAAACCTATGGTTGGGTTATCAGATCAAGGACAAGAAGCAGGAATTAGCAGAGATCAATCTCGAATTAGACCAATCTCCACTCGAAAAGCGGATTTTGAGATCGGTGGA
>NZ_BKNN01000117.1 GCF_008993995.1 Acinetobacter brisouii | reverse complement strand
CAATGGCTTTTATGGCTTCAGCTTTAAATTCTGCGGTGTAAGTCTTCTGTTTCTTGCTCATGGTAAACTCCTAATGAGTATGTATAGTTTACCAAGTTAAACCCTCCTGTTTTTTAAGCACACATCAAATGTAAATACTGTGAAAAAATGCTTGAAGAAACCTAAAACGATTGAACGCTCTTAAAAGCATCATTCAGCTAGCCCCAAAAGCTGACTTTCAGTATTTACTGGCCGGCTTTTGCAGATATTTTTCTGTATAAGCGGTGTATAATTTCGAGTTCAGCCTTTCCAAATGGATAAATTGCCTTGTTCCAGATCTTAAATAAACAGCTAGATGCCAGTACACTGTGCCCTTTATGTCAAGCTGCAATGTTTTGGGTTGAAGCGGAACAATTTGATCAGGACGTTCAATTCCATCAATGTAGCCATTGTGAACATCGGGTTTTCCCAACAGGAAAATTTAGTTGCCAGTGTCCACGTTGCCAACAACAACGTAAAAAAATTCTCAAAGAAACACGCCAACAAGAACATCAAAAATACCGAAAGAAAGAAATTATTGCGCCATCGCTAGAACAACTCAGCTTTTTACAAAAATTATTTTTACTGGCTTTGCTTGATGATCAGATTCGTGAAGATTCTCAGCATGATGAATACATTCATTGGGAAAAAATTAAGTTTTTTAATATTTCACCTAACTATCATTTTCAGCATCAATTGGTCAAACAACTACAAAAAGAAAATATCTTTGTTGCAACAACAGCTATTGATGAACCCACAACCTTTTATATTAATGTTCGTTTAGATGGTTATAGTGAACCCAGTTTATTTAGCATTGTGCAGCAATTGCGCCACTGGTTTTATTTCAACTTAACCCTTGGCATTCCTTTTAAGAACGCTGAAGAAGTTAAAGCTGTTTTATATGAAATGCTGTATCAAGAGATTATTCAGTTTATTCAATCCATCTGTAAAATGTGGCAAGTGCAATTCAGCTCACATGCCTCATTCCAACAGCTTTGTTATCGGCTGCTAGATCATCTCTCCGTCGAACAGATTTTTTACTTGGCACATACTGCATTACTTTATTTATATGAACAAAAAGCGCTTGCCGCACGTAATGATGGATTTATCAATACGCATCGTTTAAAAAAGACCATGTTGCAGTATCGAGAACGTGCTATTGCAGAAAAGTGGGAAACACCAAGCTTTATGCGTCCAGAGCATTTAGCTCTGAGTAAAATGAGTCAAATTTTATATTATCGTTTTCTCAACTATGATCAACGAATTTTCAATCAACCTGTTTGGCATCTTTGGAAAAAAATTCAGCCCCGACTCAATTTTTATTCAGATAAGCGTTGTATGCATTGTGGCTCTAACGAACTTGATGTCGAATATGATGCTGGGGATTATGTCACGCTGACTTGTCATAAATGCCAGCATCAAGATCATTATTTCACACATTAAAACTCAGTATTTACAGGATTTTTTATGCTTGAACGCACATTACTGATTGAACAGATCACAGACGCTTGGCAGAAATTACAACAAACTGCCCCACTGGTTCAGTGTATGACCAATCAGGTTGCCAGTAATTATGCTGCAAATGTTTTACTTGCCTGTGGTGCATCCCCTGCAATGATTGACAATCCATTTGAAGCAGAAAGTTTTACTCAAATTAGTTCAGCACTCAGCATTAACTTGGGTACACCGACTGAGCAACAAATGCAAGCCATGCAAATCTCGGCTAAAACGGCTCAAACACATCAAAAACCGTGGGTGCTCGACCCTGTCGGTTATAGCTCTATTTTAAAATGGCGCAGTGATATGACGGATACTCTACTGAAGTATCATCCAACCGTGATTCGTGGCAATGCGTCTGAAATCAGTACCTTGGCAGGAAACCAAAGTTCATCTAAAGGTGTGGACAGTACGCTCAGTAGTGATGCGGTTTATACGCAAGCTCAAAATCTTTTACAACACTGTGACTGCGTTGCCATTTCGGGTGCAAGTGACTACATTTTGAGTCATGAAAGCACTCAAGTGATTAAAATCAATGGTGGTTCAGCCCTACAACCCAAAGTAACAGCAACAGGTTGTGCTTTAGGCGCACTGATTGCAGCTTATTGTTCAGTCACTTCACCGATGCTTGCTTGTGTTGCTGCACATGTCCATTTTGCGATTGCAGGTCAATTAGCCGCTGAGCGCGCACCGCTTATTGGACAATTTGCTGTCGCATTTCTAGATGAGTTGTTTAGTTTAAATGCTGAAAAAATTGCTAAATATGCTGATATTGAGTTGTTAAGCTAGAAAACTGGATATAAATAGGGTGAAATCAATCCACCCTTTTTCATAATTAGTATTCAACAATTTGCTTTGCATATTGATTTTTTGGCATTTCCAAAATTTCAGCACAGACCTGTACTGATAGTGTATAAGCTTCATAATCTTTAAAACTCAGCAAGGCCTGTAGCAAAATCTGAGTCAGATGTTGCTTCTGCTCTTCAGTTCGCCCACTCAGTACTGACAGTTGCGCATGAATATAACCTTGTGAATCATCATTATCACCGATCACAAAAACCTCATCTTTGTGAATACGTGATTTAATATCTTTGGCTTCAAACAAACCTGTTTGAATCAATTCATGATTGACATGTTTAAGCAGCTTTTCTTGGCTTAAGTTATGAATATTACGTGAATATCCGATCACTAAATGTGGCATATGCTTGTCCTTATTATTCAATAAACAATAACGCTAACCTCACTTGATCATAGCCCATTTTGGGTTGTGTTGCTTCAACGATTGGACGTAACTTAATCGAACCATCATCATTAAAGTTTTCAGAACGTTGTCCTTTTTTCAAGCGTTTATAAATTTTACGGACTTGTTCGACCACTTCATCCCCAGGATGTGCCACTGAAATATCTAAACCTTGTTCTTTATGTAAACGTGCCAAGTGGTTAATAATCGTGGCAGGCGTTAAACCACGTTCTTGTGCAATATCTGAAATATCATAACCATTTTCAAACAGCTCTTTGGTTTCTTCCAAAGTACTGGTCGCATAATTATTTTTATCCCCATTCTTTGCAAACTTACGTTCATTACGTGCGATTTCACTCGGATTCAGCGTGCCGCCACAGTGACGAATAAAGGCTTGATGCTGCGCAGCTAAATCCGTATTGGCAAAATGCTGCTCTGCTTCTTCCGAAAGTTCCTGAAAACGCCGATCTGCTTTAATCGCCAGACGATCCAACTCCAAAGCTTGATCATTAAACCCAGTTAAACGTAAGCCTTCAAGGGATTTTAAACGGGATAATGCGACATAACCTTGACCTTTTTCAAAGGTATGACTCAAGTTAATTTCAGCAGCTTCCAAAGTCATACCCTGACTTTTGTGAATGGTGATTGCCCATGCCAAACGCAGTGGAATTTGCTGAAAACTGGCGATAATTTTACCCGCATCATTTTCAACAGACCATGTTTCAGGCTCAACCAGTAAAACAGAACCATCGGTTAATTGAACTTTTGGCAGCAATCCATGTTCATCATTTTCCTCAAAGCCAATGACTTCGCCCAAGCTTCCATTGATGTAACCCATATCAAAATTATTTTTAACAAACATCACCTTAGCATGTTTTTTTAAGGTTAATTCTTCTGGTGCACGTACTGAAGATTTCAGTGTTTCGAGGAGTTTTTCATTGCCATCGAGTACTGCATTGAACTGATGGCTTTCTCCGTCAATCGCATTTAAATGTTGAAAATTCAAATGATCAACGTCCATATTGTGCGTATACAAACGGGTAAACGTCTCGCCAATATCTTGCTTACGAACACTGGTTAACGCATCAAAGTGCTGGTTTTGTAAGTTTTGTGCACGAATCGCGTTTAAAATTTGGTTTAGAGTTTCATCATCTTGACGGTGCTGCTCGGTTAAGTAACAAATTCGAAATTTTGCTTCAACCCAAGCCTCTGACATAAAACAGAATTTATCTCGATTGCGCTCTTCATTTTTGCCTACAGGTGGCAACTGGAAAAAGTCACCCGCGACAACGATTTGTATACCACCAAAGGCTTGATCATTTTCTTTAAAATATTTTAAAACCTGATTAACCAAATTGAGTTGTTTGGCATGCAGCATCGAAATTTCGTCAATAATCAACACTTGAGTATTTTCCAAATGCTCTTTGAGATATTTACGCTCTTTCATGCGCTTTAAATCATCTTCGCTTAGGCTATCTTTAATGCCAATGCCTGCCCAAGTATGAATCGTCATGCCATTCATATGCGTTGCTGCAATCCCTGTTGAAGCTGTAATTGCAACGGGCACTTTTCTTATTTTAAGATATTGAATATATTGATTAAGTGTATAGGTTTTACCTGCACCTGCTGAACCTGTTAGAAAAACATTTTCGCCTGCTTTTAAAAGTTTCAGTGCCGTTTCTTGTTTCATAAGCCTATCAAAATTCCAACAATCTGATATAGCTTAACCAGTTTCCAAACATAAGGGAAATTTCCCGTTTGACCAACCTAATTATTACTTTAAAAAACCACTAAAAATCTGAGTTTTTTAGTCAGTTTTTTTAATTTAAAAGAAATATTCTTATTTAATTACAACACCT
>NZ_BKNN01000116.1 GCF_008993995.1 Acinetobacter brisouii | reverse complement strand
ATGAAGGGTACATTATTAGATTTTAGTATTCAAACAAATGAAGGGATTATTACTGGTCAAGATAATAATCGATATAAATTTTCTGGTGCTGAGTGGAAAGAAAATGTTTCACCAAGCCGCGGACAGCAAGTCGATTTTGATGTTAATCAATCAGGTCAGGCTGTTGGTATTTATATTGAGATTGAGCATCCAGCTCAAACACCAGTAAAGAAAGCATTTTCGGCCGCGGCTGGTACAACTGCTCAATTCAAAGATGAAGAAAATTATAATCTTCTCGATTGGTCAATCAAGTGCATGCGTAAGTATGTCGATTTCTCCGGTCGTGCAAGACGTAAAGAGTATTGGTACTTTTATCTGTTCCAGATTCTCATCAACTTAGGACTTTTAATAATTGCTGCAATTCTTGGTTTTAGTGAAGAAGGAATTAATGATCTTTCTATCCTAGTATCATTAGTTTTTTTATTACCAAACCTATCTGCTTGTGCACGTCGATTGCATGATGTAAATCGCTCAGGGTGGTGGATGCTTATTTCAGTAACGGTTATTGGACTTATTCCGCTATTTATTTGGTTGGTTTCAGAAACAAAACCAGAAACTAATCAATGGGGACAACCTGCAAAATAATTGAATTCAAGGCTCTCCATTCAGTTTGAGAGCCTTTATTCATTTGTTGGCTCAAAATGTAATTCGACATATCAATGAGTCCACTATCTAAATTAATCTAGATTTGACAAAATTCATTCAAGAATGCAACAGATTTTTAAATGTAGACTTATTCGAATTTAAACAGTAATCCGCAAATAGCTAGGTAAGTCCAAAAGCTTTTAAGCAGAAATATTTTAAGAATTTAGAGGGATCTACTATCCATGATACTGTCTAGGAACAGTCGCTATACGCTTTGGTATAAGTACAACTTCTATTGTTGAAATAGGATTACTATATTATCAAATTATTGATACTGTAACAAAAATTAGTTTTATATTGAAACTAATTTGGTTTTATATTGAAACTAATTTGGTTTTATATTGAAACTAATTTGGTTTTATATTGAAACCTCAAAACCTAGTTCTTTAAGTACATCAGCATACTTCCTCACGTTCTTGACGTCTTGCAACTCAATATAAAGTCTTTTTTCAAGGTCTTCATAGCTTTCACCTACAGCCGCTCTCTGACTTGCAAATGGGTCATAATGAGAGAGCTTATTTGCAAAGAGCCTGATTTGCTTATCAGTGAGTTTCTTGGTGAATTCATGATCTTTAATTTTCTTTGGGTTAAATGAAAAAGAGAAACCTATAATATTCCTACCTGATTTATGCTGCTCATAGGTTGCAACAATATCCGTTTTCTCATTAATTTGGGTTAAAGCGGCATCTAATACTTTCTTCTTGAAGTTACTCATGATCTTATATTCATCAGTACCTAATCCTAACTTGAAACGAAAATCATCAACTAAAAAAACTGGAGTTTTACCAATACTACGCCATTGGATTAACAACTCATAAAGGCGGATTGCATACTTGCTGCTTAACGAGCTTATTTGCTTGAGCTCATACGAAGTAAAAGACTGCTCTAATTGTGTAATTAAAGGGATAACATCTGGAGCAAAAACCAATTCAAGAATACCTGCTGAATCAACATAGGCTATTTTTGAAACCCAGCGTGATTTAACGATCTTTTCTTTTTGAGTGGACTCATGAATACCCTTGTAGCTGAATTTGCGCTCAAATAGGCTATTAGCCGCATTCTTTAACGCTTCATAGGCTGCATGCCTATCTACATTGAATTGCTTCATATAGTGCTGCGCATGAACTTCTAAGGTGCTATTAGCATCAACCTCTTTACTTACTTCTCTCGCTTTTACTATCGCCAAAAGAATTAGACGTTGCTCTGTGGTATCAAGATTGTAGCTTGCATTAATTAAGGCATTGTCTTTTACAACTAACTCTTTTGTCACAATGGCTTTCCTAATTATTATTACCAATAACTATACTAAAACAATTCATGTATGTAAATGGTGGGAAAAGGTATCGGTATTGGTGGGAAAAGGTATCGGTATTGGTGGGAAAAGGTATCGGTATAACCTCTGAAAGCCTTTGTATGTAAGGCTTTCAGCTTGTCTAAAAATATTAAAAATAAAAATATTAAAAATAAAAAAGGATATTTTTGAAAAATTCAAAAAATAAATTTCAAAGAATTAAAGAAATAGTAGAAGAATAATTAAACTGGAGGGAAAAGGTATCGATATGGATGATCTAATAACTATTAAAAAATAACTCTTTACTTGATTTCATTATGAAACTATATTTATTCTAATTTAGTTCTAAATTAAACCTAAAATGATTATACTAATTGGAAGTCAAAAAGGCGGATGTGGAAAATCAACAATAGCTATAAATATAGCTGCTTATCTTGCCAAACATAAAAAAGATATTGTACTCGTTGATGCAGATCCACAGCAAAGTTCAGCTAACTGGGTAAAAGATCGTGATGAAACAGATTTACCTAAAGTACATTGTGTTCAGCGTTATGGTGACATCAAAAATACTTTAAAAGACTTAGATAATCGCTATGATTATGTAATTGTTGATGTTGCTGGTCATGATAGTAAAGAACTTAGAACAGCAATGTTGACTGCTCATTACTTAGTTGTTCCATTTAGGCCTTCACAGTTCGATCTTGATACTTTGCCTCATCTTTCTGAAGTAATTGATCAAGCCAAATCTTTTAATGAAGAACTCAAATCATTCGGTTTACTTACTTTAGCTCCAACAAATCCATCAGTGTCTGAAGTACAGCAAGCAAATGAGTATCTAGCAGATTTCCCATTGTTCACAGCTTTAGCATCAGTGATTCATGATCGTAAAGTTTATCGTGATGTCACAACTGAAGGAAAAGCTGTGATTGAATCAAATAATCCAAAAGCAATAGAAGAATTTGATTCCTTTATGAAGGAGCTTTTAGCATGATTAAGAAAAGGGAAATTGCGAACTCTTCATCTCCTGACATGGATGCATTCATCAATGGTGCTAATGAACAGACCATCCAAAAACTGGATCCTAAAGCACCTAGAAAATTTAAGACACATACCATTCCAATGAATGAACATGAGTATCAATTATTGACTGAGTTAGCTGAGAAGTACGGTCAAACACATAATGGAATTATTAGATTTGCATTAAAGAAGTTAAGTGAAAAAAATAACTAAAATGAAACTTATTTGAAACTATTTTAGTTTTAATTTGAAGCTTAATTTCATGTGGCTTTGTTGCACAAACCTAGCCTATAAGGTTTATTCAGTCCTATAATTTCAAAATGAATAAACCTACTCCTAAAACTTATCGTACAACCAACTGGTCTTCCTATAATCGCGCTCTCATTAATCGGGGCAACATTTCCATTTGGTTTGATCCAAACACTCAGTGGTATGCACAACCACAAAACAAGCAAGGTCGAAATCAAACTTACTCCGATACGGCTATTCAATGCTGTTTAATGATCAAATCTTTATTTAGACTCTCTTTACGCATGGTCACAGGTTTTGTTCAAAGTCTGATTAAACTTTGTGGATTAAATTGGACCGCACCAGATTACAGTACGCTTTGTCGAAGACAAAAACATATTGATATTGCGATTAGCTATCAAAAAAGTAGTGATGGGCTACATCTACTCGTCGACTCAACTGGCTTAAAGTTTCTAGGTGAAGGTGAGTGGAAACGTAAGAAACATGGACCTGAATATCGTCGCCAATGGCGTAAGCTTCATATTGGCATCGATGCTGAAACCTTGCAAATACGTGCAGTACAGCTTACTACAAATAATGTGAGCGATTCGCAAGTACTCGGTGATTTACTTGCTCAAATTCCCTTAGATGAACGAATTGATTCGGTCTATACCGATGGTGCTTATGACACGAAGCACTGCAGACAAGTCATTCTAGATCGAGATGCACATGCGCTCATTCCGCCAAGAAAAAATGCAAAACCATGGAAAGATCAGAAATTGAGATCTTTAGAGCGGAATGAGTTACTGAAAACAGTTAAACGTTTAGGAAGAACGCTTTGGAAAAAATGGTCTGGTTATCATCGTCGAAGTTTAGTTGAAACCAAGATGCATTGCATCAAACTATTAGGTGATAAATTAACAGCAAGGAGTTTTTCTAGTCAGGTGAATGAGATTCATGCACGCATAGCCGTATTGAACAAATTTACAGAATTAGGTCGTCCTCATACCCAAGTTGTCACTTGAATTCTGTTCAAATGAGCAGAGTGTTATCTTTTAAATCTTTGTGCAACAAAGCCTCTCCCTATGGGAGAAAAATAAAGAGGGTGTAGGTAATTATAAAAGAAGCCTATTGCATCAAATGATTAGACGATTAAGCGGTCAGCTATTATTTTAAACAGATCATCTATATCGCCTCATTAGATCATATGGTGTTTCAAATGTTTCATACCATTTAAATTAATTATATTTTTGAAATAAAAATGAAACTTAAAATCAAATAAGAGATGAATATTTTTTATTTAAATAATTGATAATTAATGATTAAAAATAAATTTAACAAGCTGGCATCAAATTTGCGTTATCTATTGTAAGAAATTCAATGAACGATCAGTGGTAGATATGATTCAAGGTGAATTTTGACATTCAATGACAGATCTATTTTTCTTACAGGGAGATGCATATTTAATGTCTTTTATA
>NZ_BKNN01000115.1 GCF_008993995.1 Acinetobacter brisouii | reverse complement strand
TTAGACGAGTTTGAAGCCCATGCGTTTGCAGGACTAGAGCAATCGCAGTACCACCTTTTTGCCGTCTTGCACACTGACGATGATGGCTCAAAGCATATTCATGTACTAACGCCCAGGATCGACCTTGAAAGCGGTAAATCGCTGAATATCGCACCGCCAGGGCACGAAAAACATTTCGACTCATTACGCGATTACTTCAACACAAAGTACGAGTGGTCACGTCCTGACGATGTGCTGTTAATGAGAACAACACAAGAGCCGAATCACATCGCCAAGTTAAACAAGCAGGCAAAAAACATTTTGAGCAGTGATGAGCTTGAGACACTGACAAAAAAGCAGTTTTGCAGTGCGATAGACAATTACGTCAAAACACTTTTAAAGACGCAAATGGCTGAAAACAGGGCAGATATTATCAAGTGTATCGAGCAACTGGACGGCATTGACTCAATCAAACAAAGCAAAGAATTTCTAACTGTCACACTCGAAAACGGGAAAAAACACAGACTCAAAGGCGATTTTTATCATGAGCAATTCGAAATTCGATCTTATTCAGAGCATCTCAGAGCAGCAGCAGCAAGCAGAGCATCTTCAAATGAGCTTGCTCAGAGTCTCAAAGACGCTGAGCAACTTCGAGCAAATTATCGAGCAAAGCGAGAAGCCTATCATCAACAGCACTACGCTTTTGCAGCAAGTGCAGCAGACGATAATCGCGCTAGAATCGCGTCTAAGCGCGATTTTGAGCGAGATAGAGAACTTATCACCCCAAGCGATCAAATCGCTAACAGCGAGCTATACGGAGCAAATAGACGCACTCACAGCGCAGCTATCGAATATAGATATATCGACAATCAAATCAGTGCAAACACGCATCGAGTCGTTTTTAATATCAGTGCAGACATTGCAAAACGAGATCAACAACAAAATCGAGAACATCGAAATAGATCAGCAGACAGTGAACAAAATCGTTCAAATACAGATACAGCAAGCATTCGAGAAGAACACAACAATCGACTCATTAATCGAATCAGTGATCAAGAAAGAGCGCGTGAAGAACATAATCATCGGCGCAACGATAGCTTCTATATTCTTGATTTTAATATGTATTTATATGGGCTTTCAAACATACAAAAACGCAATGACACTCAGCACACAAGACGAAATGATCAAAAACAACGCAATAACTTTGCAGCAACAAGCAGATCAACGCAAAGCGAACTCACAGAGATTTTAGTCGATGAAAACAGAAATAGATCAATTTTTGGCAGAGCAAAACAGCTTATTGATGCAACAAAACGCATTATTGACTCAACAAGTCAATTCATTGCAAAACATCGTGAACTCTCAAATCGAAATAGAGCAGAGCTTGCAGAACAAAATCAAATACTTGAACTCAGAGAAAGAGATACTAGAAACAGAAATCTCGAAATTAGAAAGCAACTTGCCGATTCAATTACAACAGCTATTGACGCAAGCATTCACTCAACTCAATTTAAACAGCATTATCAACAGTTTAGTCAAAACAGCGTTCACACCGATTCAACAGAAAATCACTTCACAGCAAAACGCACTGGAACAAGCACTCTTGCAGATCTCACAGCTCAAAGCATCAGAGACTACGTGCGAAGAGCAGAACATCAAGATCAACAAAATCGAGCAAACACTCGAAAATTTAATAATATTAATCAGGAACTTGAGCGATTAGAAACAGCCATGCAAACGATTCGACTTAAGCCGAGTCCAGCCCAGAAATTCATCAGTTTAAGAAGTGACGGCTATTACTCTGATTACGTGGGCCGTCACAAGCAACTGACAACACAACAAGACACAGCATTTAGAGCAAAAAATCATCTGCAACTGATTGATAGTATTTCAAAAAAGGCTGAAAATTTGCACAGATACATGAGTCGCGCAAGCAATATGCTTGATGCAACAGACTACGCGCTGATTAAACGCATCACAAAAAATGATGAAAGAATGCTTAAATACTTGAAATGTGAACTAATTTTAGAGCCACAGAATGCACATTTAAGCGATCAAAGAGAGAATTACACAAAATGCTTATCAACTTTCGAGAGTATCAAAAATCGAATCACAGCAATTGAAGATCACAAATCAGAGAAAAGACCAGTTCAGCAGTTTGAACAAGAAAAACCAAAGCCAAAACATGATTTTGATCTCGACTTTTAACAACATATCAACTTTGCTTTTTTAGTTAATCTAAACAATAACAACAATTTACAGAGCGAGTGTCTACGAGCGAACTAGCCAAATTCGCTCATCCTTTCCCTGAAAAACCGCTTTTGCTTTTTGAATGCTCGAATGCAAGTTTTAGCGAGTGTCTACGAGCGAAGTAATCAAGCTTTTGCTCTTGAAAAGACACGAGCAAAGCGAGTGCCATAGCCTTTGATTTTGCCTTTAATTCTCTTTTTATTCTTTTAAAAAGCTTTTAAAAGCTTTTAGACACCCCTCTAGCCCTTATGTAGCAATGCTTTCAGACTTTAAAAAACTACTTTTACCAAACTTAAAACTACTTTTACCAAACTTTTAAGGGTTAAAAAACTACTTTTACCAAACTTAAAAACTACTTTTACCAAACTTAAAACTACAATGTATTTGTTGTTGTTTTATTAAAAAACTACAAAAATCATAGTCAAAATTTAGCCAATACATTATATTTACTACTATGAATACAATGTAGTTAATTCGGTACATTATAGAGATTGTAGTTTTATGGAAATTAAAAAAACTTATCCGCCCTCTTGGGTTGTGATGCAGAACAATATCCAAGAATGTTTTAAAAGCATGAGTATTGATGAAAAACGCATGTTAATCCTTGCCAGTCCTATTGCACGTACAAAAGACGCTACTGAAAAGGACGCTATAATCATTACAGCAGAAGAATTTGCCAAAGAGTGCGGTATAAAAATACATTCAGCGTACCCGCAATTAGAAACTGCAAGTAAGGCATTAATTAAGCGTTATTTTGCTTATCACAATGAGCGAGGTAAGAAGGTTTTATCAAACTGGGTGATTGACTGCACTTATGAAGATGGCGGTATTGCTATTCGTTTTCCTGAAATTGTTTTATTGATGCTTAAAGAGTTCGATAAAGTAAATCCTTATACTAAGTATAAGAAAGATATAGTATTGAAATTAAAGAAAGATTATTCATTTGACATATATCATTTAGCTAAAAAGCATCAAGCAATAGGGCAATTTGAAATGTCCTTAGAACATCTAAAAAATGAACTTGGTTTACCTCCATCATACGACAAACTTTGCAATCTAAAAGACCGTGTGATTAAACCATCATTAGACGAGATTACAGCAAATACAGACATTGAACTTAGTTATGAGAACGTAAAAAAAGGGCGTTCGGTAGTCGGCTTCAAGTTCACTGTGAGAGAGAAGCCAAAACCAAAATTAAGAGCACCAGAGCGAGAAACTGCAATCACCACCCCCCCTGCTGTTGCTGTCAAACAGCCAAAAGATACAAATCATACTGATCTACAGCACCGAGCAAGCAAAATTACAGGCTTGATCATGTCGAATGGCTTAGCAGATCGGTTTAAACAAGGCGATGAATCTGTCATGCAAATGATGAAGCGCATTCAAAGTGAAATCATAAACACAGAAATAGCTGAACTGTGGGAAAACAAATTAGAAGAATTCGGGATCATTTTTTAGCAAAAAAGCATCATAAAAGCATCCTTTTTTTATTTCATGCTATAGTCGTAATCTGCACAGATATGAATTAAGCAAGCCTACCTGTGTCCACAAATTTCTCCGAAATTTATGTTCACAGGGTCTTGTTGAGGGCTTCGCCCCCAAACCCCCAAAAGCAAAAGCCTTTTAGTAGTGAGTTGAATATGGCAAAAGATAAAATCAAGAAATTCAGACTTACTGATTTACAGCTTGAACAACTTGAGCAGCATCTCGAAAAAGAAGAGACAAACTTCACTGACTTCATTCACTCACTGATTCAACGTGAAATCATGAAAGATGCTGTCACCGTCCGACAGCCCGAAGAAGAAAAACAGCCACGCACAAAGATCAAAACGATTGTCGAAGTCATCAAACGCTATCAAAAAACTGACCCAAATTTATTACTGGAGCTTTCAAAAATTGGCAACAACATCAATCAAATTGCGAGAGCACTGAACATCATCAAAAACGCTGATGCACAAGAGCAACGCAAGCTTGATATTTTTCAGATTTATCTTGTGTTAAAAGCAATTCAAAACGAGCTAACAGACCTCTTCCCCTCTCTCCCCCGAATAAGCCGACAAAGCCCTGAGCGACTAAAAAAACAATTATCTTCCGTACAGTTAGCAGAGGAGGACGAGAGTGCATATTAAATTTTTAGCGCACGGGAGGGGGTCGGCTGCACACGCTTCCGCATACCTTTTAGATGAGCTTGATCACTTGGGAAATGTACGCGCAGGCATTGACGTTTTACGCGGTGATGCGACCACGTTTAACGCGATTTGTGACTCAAGCCCTCACCTATGGAAATACACCAGTGGGGTCATTGCATGGTCAAAAGAAGATGCACCGACTAACGAGCAGATCAAAGAAGTTTTAGACGAGTTTGAAGCCCATGCGTTTGCAGGACTAGAGCAATCGCAGTACCACCTTTTTGCCGTCTTGCACACTGACGATGATGGCTCAAAGCATATTCATGTACTAACGCCCAGGATCGACCTTG
>NZ_BKNN01000114.1 GCF_008993995.1 Acinetobacter brisouii | reverse complement strand
GCTACCGAGAAAAAATAGACCATCGTAGCTATGCCGATCAGAACAACGGACTACAAGCCACCATCCATGAAGGCACCAAAGTCACACAATTACGCAGACAAGGCATAGACACTGAAATCAGCCGTTTCAATGACAAGGTGAAGCACCACAACGCCCAACAGCTTCAGCAAGAAAAGCAGCAAAAAGAGAGCGTTTTACAGCGTGGTTTAAACCGTGTCGATCAAGGTTTTGAGCAATGGCAGAAGAACCAAGAAACCAAACGTCTAGAACTGGAACGCCAAGCGGAAATGAAGCGACAGCAAGAATTAGATAAACAACGAGCCGAGCAAGCACTCCGCAAGGCATCTCAAAAATTGGATAGAGGCGGATACTCGCTATGAGCAACCCAAACGATGATTTAGACGATCAGTTATATATTTTATTGGCATCCATGAAGGAATACAGAGAAGCCATAGCAGACGATAACAAGCGATTAGAGCAGTTTTACAACCAAGTCGCTAGCGGAGTGCTCAACCAAGCTGAAAAATCGCTAGAAAACGCAAATAAGAAGCATGCAGGTGCATTGAATAACAGTATTCAAGAATTGAACGAAGCTACCAACAGGCTAAATTTGAAATTTATCATCATTTTTGCAAGTACATTTGTTGCTGTGATGATGGTATTCATTTTGGCTATCTTCTTATACGTGCCAAGCAAAGATGAAATTGATGAACGTAGAGCTGATATGGCTGCACTTAAAAAATATCCGCTACAAATTCGAGAAAGTGATGGTGAAACATTGGTGAGAATCATGCGGAAAAACTGCTATTCGTTTGAACCGAATAGCGTTAAAGAAAAAACGTATGACTGGTGTCAGATCGACCCTAAAAAATACTAGATGATCGGTACTTTGCTTGGTTTTTCTCATTACGAATCAAATTACAGCAAGCGCAAAGTTGCCCGACTTTGAAACATGGCTAAAGCCATCTTTCAAAGCATCGAGCGATAGTCATCCAAAAATTTCGGAATGGCTATCCAACTGATGCAGTTCTAAAATATCGTCACCAACAAGCCTATAGATCAAGACTAAATCAGGCTTCACATGACAATCACGACAATTCTTAAACTCTGCACCACCCTTCAAGGGATGATCTAAATACTTTTCAGGCAAAGGATTATTTGCGACTAAACAATCTAATACTTCTGCCCATTCAGCCGTAACCAGTTCTAAATAACGTCTTTTAATATCACGTTTAAAAGAACTGGTTACGATAATCTTACGTTTAGCCATGTGCTTCTTCCGACATAGCTTTAATCGCTTCTTCTACCGTTTCGTACTCGGTGTACTCGCCATTTTCAATCTCTTTTAAAGATTGAAGTAACTTGGCTGCTGCTTTAGGCGTTAAAGCAGTTTCTCGCGCATAGTCAAAAGATAAAGGAATCGCTTTAGTTTTAACAATTTGATTCAAGAACAGTTTGAATGCTTGGGGCATAGTCAAACCGTAGTCTTCCAAAATAGGCGTGACTTGTTCTTTTAACTCTGCTTCTAAGCGCATATTGAAGTTGACTGCGGACATGATTTCCTCACTCAAAAACCATTAAAGTAAAGATAATATAAGGCATAATCTTTACTTTTTCATTACTTTTGATGTAATAAATGGTTTCTGACAACTGAATTTCGTATAACAGCCATTATGTTAAATGGACTTCAATTTCAGTCGTTAAATTCGTCCATACATGACTGTATTTCGTAAATAAAATTGGTTTTAACCTCTTTGTTTTCATTAATATCTAAAATAAATTTACGCCAATCACCTCCTGTATGCTCCATCATAGCTTGATGTAATTTTGTACATAGAGTATTTAAATTTTGGTAATCTACTTCTAATCCTACTAATATTTTTTCGCTATCTTTTGTGAAATGTAGCCCATATTGAGCCCATCCTTCATCAGGATTAAATTTGTATTCGTAACTATAAGGTAGTCCTTTTCCATCTAATAATGTAAATATTTCAATAGCTAAGTCGTTGAGCAAATTTAATTGATTTTCCAAAATTTTCATCCAATCATGAAGTGATTTGTTTTAAAGATTTCCTAAAATTAACATAATACACCTTATACGAAATTCTTTAAATTTATCTTTAAATTTCAGTGTCTTATGTTTGTTTGAAAAGCCCTATCACAGCCGATTGGGCTTTTTTATGCATTTTTCACGTTCCACGCTTACTTCTTGAGCAATGTTCCACGGTTTTGATTAGCTCCAGTGAATAATTAAAACCTAGATAATAAGAACCGAACGAGTGTCTACGAGTGATTGAGCATCATTAAAATTTCGCCCTCGCCTTTTCTCTGATTATAAGCTCCCCTTTGCTTCACAACGAAAGATACAGAGCATCCCGAATGGGTGCGAACTTTGGAGCTTTTGCTTTTCAAAAAGTATGAGCGAAGCGAATACATTACCAATGCTTTTGCTTTTAGATTTCACAAATAGTATTAACGAAAAACTGCCCCACGAAGCGAGGAACGAGCTTCAATGGAGTACGAGCTTTAGCGAGTACATAGGGCAGTTTTAAGTATTTCCCTATTTTTTAATATTTTAAATATTTTTAAATATTTTTAGACCCCACTCAAAGCCATGCTGTGCGTGGCTTTGCACGGTTTAACTATGAGGGATTGACGCATAACTATGAGGGATTGACGCATAACTATGAGGGATTGACGCATAACTATGAGGGATTGACGCATAACTATGAGGCGATATATTATTCTCATAATTAATAATAAGGAATACAAAAATGAGTAAGCTCTTAGTAGTCAAAGCAAATAATATTATTGAAGCTAGTTATCAACTGTCTTTGAATGAACAGCGCTTAATTTTGGCGGCTATAGCCTGTATACCCAAAGGCGAAGAAGTGACAGATAACACAGGTTATTGCGTCACAAGGGAATCATTTATTGAGTTAGGTGTTAACCCAAAAACAGCAAGCAGAGAAATTAGAGAAGCATGTGATCGACTTTTTAATAGAGTTATCACAATAACAACTGAAGCAGGGACATTTAAAACTCGATGGGTTCAAGACATCATGAAATACAATAGTGATTGGGCTTTGGCTAATCCTGAATTTATCCAAGAGGTGACAGGGAGCGATCCTTATGCAGAAGATTATATTTTGGCGGCAATAAGGTTTAGTAAGTCTGTATTACCCTTTATTAGTAACTTATCATCTAACTTCACACAATATTTTCTTCAAGACATAGCAGGAGTAAGTAGTGGGTATAGCGTTCGATTTTATGAATTAATGATGCAATTCAAGAGTACAGGTTATCGAAAAATAAGGCTTGATGACTTGCGCAATATGCTTGATCTGAATAATAAGTATCCATTAACGGCAGACTTAAAAAGATGGGTAATAGATACCGCAATTGATGAACTTAATGAAAAATCTCCCATTACAATCAAATATAAACTGTTAAAAACAGGGCGTAAGTTCACACACATAGAATTAAAATTTAAGCAAAAATTGTCACCTAAAAAAATAGAATCTCAGCGAGATCAAAAAACTATAGATATGTTCAGCAACTTATCTGACAGTCAAATTAAGACCTACAGTTCAGTATTATCTAAGGTTCATAGCATCTCTGACTTAGCCGACAATAAAGATTACCCAGCCTTTTCAATATGGATTGCCAATATTTTACGTGACCCTACATCCGTCCGAGAGGAAACCGCAAAGCGGATTTTTAAAGCATTGCGGACTGAAACAGACTTCAAAGACTAAGATTTTATATACATTACGTCATAGGGAACGCTGAGTACAGTTTACGGCAAGTCGGATATTTAGCTTGAATTTTATGTAAATAATAAGTCTGATCTTTTTCAAGAAAGCCGTTCAGTAGACCACTCTTATCCGTATAGAAACAATGTCCTTTTTCTCTATTCCATACTAAAAAAGGAACGGATGGCTTACTTATTGAGATAACATCATTCTTACACTGAAGTAATGCCAGTGAACTCACCTGATACTTTCTTGCTTGGTTACCATCTGGCGGATATGCTAAACCAATGATCAAACTTCCTTTTTTTATATTCTTAATTTTAAAATCGCTATTCCATTCATTTGGGCTAGAATATCTAAACCAAGCCATTAATGGGCGAAAAATAAAATTATGGTTAGAAAATTGAAATTTAGTCTGATTTTCACCTGATTCAAATGATTGAACCCTTGCTATAAATACCTCATCTGGTGAGTGTGGCTCACAAGCACTAAGATTCTGCGTACTCATAATTGTCGCTAAAATTCCACCCCATAAAACTAGTGTTTTTCGCATTATTTGGATATCTCAATATTAGGCAAATCAAAAAGCTGTCTATCCCGATCTTCTGTTAAATACTCGTTAAGTTCAGCAAGTATTTTTTCTTTATTGGCTTCATTGTCATTCATCTTTTTAATCAAGTAAGAACCGAGCAAAATTTTACGCCGAGTATCATCCTTTCTTTCCTGTTCTTTTTTCTTGGTACGTTCTCTTGCTTCAATAGCCTGTTTCTGAGCTTTTAACTGTTTCAGCTTCTCTAACTGGGCTTCAATTTTCTTTTCAATATTTTCAGTTGATTTTGTCATAACGTCCAATTTCGGGATGTAGAAAACCACTCAAGCATAAGGCTCTATGAACTAGAGTTCAAGCGAGCTATATGCTATCGTGTTTTTCATGAAATGCGCACTTACGACTTGGATTTCATCCAAGTCAAAGTTTGCGTAAGGGGATA
>NZ_BKNN01000113.1 GCF_008993995.1 Acinetobacter brisouii | reverse complement strand
AATGGCAGTGCATGGAGTGCGGTACGCTCCATGATCGAGACATAAACTCAGCACTGAATATTCTCGCGCTCGGACATGAGCGTCTCGCAGGGGGAATCCCCGTCCTTTAGGTCGGGGAGGATGTCAACTGAAAACTTGGTTGAACCAAAAGTTTTACGATCATTTAGGTCTTTGCTTAAACCAATGTTCTCATATTGTTGTTTGCCAAATACGATCTTACAGCTCTCTATGTAAGGATGATTATATGGAGAGCTATAGCTGTCACGACTTGTAACGTCAGCAATTTCTGTGACTCTATTTAAGGGTGTGCCATGAATTTTTACCGATGAAAGTTTGGATTGTACACTCGATGTAAGTTTTAATTCTGTATAGCTATTTTTAATTCCAGCACCCCAAGCTATTTTTTTTTCATTTTCAATAGCAAAATATTCTTTATCGTAATTTGCACCTGTATAAACAATCTGACCAACACTAAGCCACTGTGGTGTATCTTCATACGTTCCAATAATACTAGGGCTATAGATTGTTGATGATTGATTCGTTGCTATATCTATCTCGGTGGTCACTTTAATATTTACACCTAAGTTTCTATTTTTTGGATCAATATAATCATAACCAAACCTATAAACATACCTTGATATACTTGAGCCTGATTTCCCATTAATAGTTGAATATTTTGAAGGTGTATATTCTTTCTTAATAAAGAAACTTTCATTGCGATTAAAACATGGAATAACTACACATAAATTTGGAGTTTTATTTAAGGTAACACTGAAATTTTGTTCCCAAGCGTATCCAATAGCCTTGTAAGCCATATCATCTAGGGAACCATGAAATCCTGGGCTTAATCCTGTTGTTGAGCTATTAAAACTCCATGTAGCATCAAGTAAAAGACTATAGCCTTTCATATCAAAATCAGTGGTATAGAACCCTGCAATATTTGATACACCAACATTAAGTTTAATAGTGCTTGAACTTCCAATCATTTTCGCATGATCATTATCATTGTAGTCTTTATAGTTATTCTTATAATCACGATTAATATTGGAATCAAAATAATATCGAACAACTTTGAAGTCATCCCCAACAAAATACCCATACATAACAGTATTGCAAACAAGATTTTTATTGTATTCCCAATTAACATTTTGTGGGCTAATAGCAGTATGTGAAACCATAGAACTTGTAACATTTGGAATATAGAGTTTTGGCGTATCTTCTGGATTTTGACTAATATTACGTGTGACTTCACCCAAAACCATTTTGTATGGTGGGGAACTATAAACACCCAAACTTGGTTTATATACTGTTGAATCTAGCACTTTTATATATTCACTTGATACTGGGTCAGCATTGTTTTCAACGGCATAACAAAACTTTCCTGAATCAACGAAAAGCAATTGTCCATTGTGATTTGCTATTGGCTCAATCTCTAACTTATCCCAATAATCAATCTCATCACTACCAGTATCACCACTTGATGCTCGTTCTATCACCTTATCCATTGTCATGCGCATCTTATATTTTATTGCAATGGATTTAACTTTATCATCCAATAATTTATTGATACTTGCTATATACGTTGCAACGGCTTCTGCATTTTCTGGTGGTACATTAACTTTACTTACCCATCCATTCTTATATTTTGATGCTTTTAAGGTGATGAGAAGAATATAAGATAAGCTAATGTTATAACCATCTTTTACATTTTGGCAGGTATTGAAACCAGTATCAGCCTTAGTGTTAAATGACCATCCACATGCATCACTATATGGATTATTCTCATAAAACTCAGCCATATCACACAGCTTAATAATCACTCCAGCGCGTTGCCATGCTTTAAATTCTTCCTCATCTGACGGAAATGATTCTCCACTTGGTAGTCCGCCAAACTTATCAATGATCATGCTAAGTTCGGTATCCCCTTTATCTAAGATATATAACTTGAATGCCTTTGTAGTAGTTGCTGGTATGACTGGCAAAGGCATAGCAAACAAGCCATCTTTGGATACTTGCAACAACCAAGGCGACTGATCACCATCAAAACCAATAGCATGAGTCTTTGAGAATTTATAGTCGTACTGAAATTGACCTTTTGTATCTGGTTTGCCTGTGTATCCTGGTAACAACATGCCACTTAACTCAGAATTTATGCTTGAAAGTACACTATTAGGCAGTCGCATCTGAATGTTTTCAAATGTCTTATCCTTAAAATCAACTTTCTCTGGTTGCTTCCCATACCCGCCAATGATCTGCATAACCTCAGCCATAGCTCCGCTATACCATGTTGGTCGTTGCAATTCATATTGAGTAGATGCTTTTGAAAACTCAGGTACAACATTGTCATTTACTTTGACATTGAATCGTTTTAAAGAGAGTTGTTCTTTAGGTAGCTCTGCATCTTCGCTATATTGAGCAAGGCGTTTTCTTGTAAGTGAACTGATCTTGATTGGAACTTGATTACCATTTGCAATCTTATCGGTACTAATTGAACCGCAAAACAACATAGGTACACCTAGTTTTTCTAAATTTGATTCTTGTTTGTCTTTTTCAGTTGGGCCTTTATAAATAATAACCCGAAATATACCCCCCATGTGCTGCACGATAAAATTCCCGCCATTTGGCAGGTCGTAATATCTACGCAAGTTTTCTAAATTAGAAACTTGTTTGAAATTTAGAAAACGGCGAACGACTGCATCAACATAAACACTATCTTGAGCAGTCAGCTTGCCGCCACCCTTGATCACAAGACCATGCGGCTGAGGACTATACATAATATTAAACCGAGAGATCTAGCTCATAACCAAGTTGGTACACATCCCCATTTTGGAAAGTACGAGCAGATGCAAACTTGGTTGCAGATACCAACACGCCACTTGTTCCGCCGCGAGTACTGTTAGTGAGTAATGCCGCACCTGTGACACTCAGGCTTGCTGCTGTTGCAATAGTTAAAGATGCCATTGCTGAGAGATTGCTAATTGAACCACTTGAAGCCACATTCGGAGTCCACTGTGGACGAGTAGCATTGCTATAGCCTTCGGTTGTACTTGTGATTTCAGATGCAACTGATGGAAAATTTGAGGCTGTCCAGTTAGCTGCTGGTGCTGTTGCTCCATTAAACAGTGCCAAGTAATAACCTGCTGGTTTTGCGGTGCTGCCTAGAGCAACATTTAAGATATGAGAGAGACCTTCAGCAACCACAAGGTTCTTAGTACACGACCATTCTCCATCATTAACACGGTCAAAGTATTTACCTGTGACTTGGATGCCTTGTCGTGGGAAATACAAGCCATCTCCAGTAAGATCATATTGTTCTTGATCAAGAGAGCGTTTAAGTTCTTTGCGTAGTCCGTTGTTCATGTTTGCAACCTAAGTCAGCAATAAAATTGCCCCTAGGTTACTGTGGTTATAACCCTTCGCCCTAGCCTTACAGACCTACTCGAATTTGCGGTAATGCCTTGAAGTTTGCCAGCTTGATATTGAATCAATTGTCCTGTTGCTGTACCCAATACATAGCCATTCTCTGCCAGCCATAAAGCACAGTTGGCATTTTGGGAAACATCATCCCCAACTAAATCAGCATCCACCAACATACAGCTATCATAAATCGGTGCTTGAGTTGATTTTCGGGTGTATGTCATATCCTTTGGTTGAGATCCTGTCAGAAATGCAACGTGATCGGTTTGCCCGACCCAAATCCCACCATCGACAGGTTGAATGAAGGTAATCCGTTGAGGCATCATCATATAGCCGTGGCGCTCATCATAGAGGTGATATGCCATAGGTTCAGAAAACTTAATCACATTACGATCTGCGGTAATCAAGCGACCATTCCAGTACTTCATAAACTTACCACTTGGCATAGGTGATAAGTACTGAAACTGTGCCATTTTTCCTAATCGCCCAATTTCATGGATAGAGACTTGGTTGGTCGATACTGGATAAGTCCCAAACTTGTATAACTCACCGCCATTGCGTTGTGTCACATAGATTGCAACGTCTGTTACGGTATCATCAAGGCAAAAAGGCAAAGTAACATTGATACTCAAGTCATTGGTCTGGTCATAATTACTCTGGCCAGATAATTCGATATGAGTCATTGCTGATACTGCTGATTCAACGCCATTACGGAGCCATGAAATAGCCACACTATATTGACCTGTCTTGAGTGTGCCATCGGTATCTTGCTGCAATAATGGTGATGCTGGTGTATCAATAGTTAAAGGACTGACAGCAAAACCATTATAAGAAAATAGACCTCTTGAGCCATTGATATAAACCAAGTTATTAATCACTTCAAATCGGACATTTTTCCCAACAAATGCCAGGTTCTCAGAAGTCCATGTTTGTGGATTAATCCTGACAAGTTCGCCGTTGAGTGTTGCAAATACATCTTGATGTAATGGGCTTTGCCATAGGTTTTCATATTTTAACGACGTGACAAGTTCTCCACCTTTACGCAAGTGCAGCTTACCTGTTGCCGAAATATCAACATTCACCGCATCACGTACAAACAAAGTAGGTGAATCACCACCACGCTTTAAGGCATCATCACTCTGTACATTGTTGATGCCAGATATAGGGAATAAATTGGTCATAGATCAAAACTCTATTTATAAAGTAAGCATCCGGCTAACACAGCCTTACCAAGCGATCCTATAAGCCTTAATTTAGTTCCCACCTAAAAACAAGTGGGGACTTAATCCATGAACATGGATATATATTCAGCAACACCTCCTGTTGCTAA
>NZ_BKNN01000112.1 GCF_008993995.1 Acinetobacter brisouii | reverse complement strand
TGAGGGCTTGAGTCGCAAATCGCGTTAAACGTGGTTGCGTCACCGCGTAAAACTTCGATGCCTGCGCGCACATTTCCTAGGTGATCGAGTTGGTCTAAAAGGTATGCCGAAGCGTGTACAGCCGCCCCCCTGCCGTGCGCTAAAAATTTAATATGCACTCTCATCCCCTTCTGATAACTCTATGGAAGATAATTGTTTTTTTAGACGTTTATGGGTTTGTCTACTGATCTTTGGAAGCGAAGGGAAGAGGTCTGTTAGCTCGTTTTGGATCGCTTTTAAAACTAAAAAAATGCTGAAAATATCGAGCTTGCGCTGTTCCTGTTGATCAGCGTTTTTGATGATGTTCAATGCTCGTGCAATTTGATTGATGTTGTTGCCGATTTTTGAAAGTTCCAGTAGTAAGTCTGGGTCAGTTTTTTGATAGCGTTTGACGATCTCGACCACGGTTTTGGTTTTTGTCCTCGGTCTTAATTCTTCTTCACTGGGTTGTTTTACCGTGACTGAATCTTGCATGACTTCACGTTCGATTAACGAGTGAATGAAATCAGTGAAATTTGTATTTTCTTTTTTGAGATGCTGCTCAAGTTGTTCAAGCTGTAGCTCGTTGAGTCTAAAAATCTTTGTTTTACTTCGCATGATCACCACCCTATTAACAGGCTTTTGCTTTTCGCTTTTGGGGTCTTAGGGGTGAAACCCCTAACAAGTCCCTGTATATGTAAAATTCGCAGAATTTTGTATATACAGGTAGGCTTGCTTATTCCAAATTGATCATACGATTTTGAGTTTTAGAAAATAAATAAAACCGAGAAAAAGTGCGGAAAAAAGGTTTACATTTGGGAGAAGGCTTTTACTTGAAAATTATTCAGAATTAGGGCGTTTTGGTTGTTCATACCCAAGCTCAATAAGGATCGGATAAAAAGTTTTGAAGTGATTTTCATTAAGTAGCATGTCCGCTAGAGCTTTTCCAAAGGCATCGTAGTTTTCACTTGGTAGTTTTGTGGCGTACTCACTTTGGACTCGCGGATCTCGTGCTAATTTAGCTCCAAACATGTGCCTTTGAGCGTCTGTGAGCTTCACAAACAAGTCAGGGGTGTTTTGATCTCTTGTGGGCTTAGAAGATGATCCTTTATTTTTTTGTTTTTTAGTGATTTTAAAGCTAAAGCCAGTAATCTTCCTACCTGTCTTCACTTGCTCGTATTTCGTTTCTAAATCAGTTTTTTCATTAATCTCATCAATCGCACTTTCTAAAACACGCTCTTTAAATTGATGCATTCTAGAATACTCATTGACCCCAATTCCTAATTGCTGTCTAAATTTCTCAATCTCAAAAACTGGTGTTTGCTTTGCAGTTAGCCACTGTGCCAACATTTCATACAAACGAACAGAGTAAGCACTTTTCAATTTGGCTGTCTGTTCAAGCGTATAACTTGTAAAAAACTGCTGTAGACCATCCAAGCGCGTTGTCTCTCGGACTACAATTCGAGACAAGCAGATTTCAATCGCATTCTCTTTTTGCAAATATTTGACATCCTGCACCCACCGACTTTTGATGAGTTCGCCATCATCATCAATAATTGTAAAGCGTCTATCAAAAAGCCGACTTTCCGCATCCTTTAGAGCATCATAGGCGGTCATTCTTGAAACTGTAAAAATTTCAGCGTATTGATTGCCGTGAATTTTGAGTGGTCTGTCCTTATCAAGCCCAAGCCCAGACTCACGCGCCTCAACAATTGCGAGCTGAATTAGTCTGATCTCAGCAAGGCTAAGTACTTGGATGGCTTCAACTAATCTATTTGTTTTTACTACGCGTTTTTCCACGTTTCGGGTTCTCATCATCTGCCCAATTATGTTGTGCTAGAAATTTCAACTTAATATGAACACAGATATTTTACAAGTGCTAAAAACACATATTTTTTTATAGTGCTTTTTCGCAGGTATTTGTGTGCATATATGCAGGTATTTGTGTGCATATATGCAGGTATTTGTGTGCATATATGCAGGTATTTGTGTGCATATAAGAGCTGAAAGCTAGCAATATCAATGCTTCTATCCTACCTAAAAGAATATAAAAGCATTTAAAATCATTAAAAGCCAAATCAAAAGCAAAAGCACACGAAATCGCATTAAGTACATGAAAAAGGTTTACGTTTTAAAACAGCTATGAATCTCGCTTCGCTCGATGCTTTTTTAAGAGCAAGAGCAAAAGCGGTTTTTCAGGGAGTCTAGGCGCGAATTTTGGTTGTGTCGCTCGTAGACACTCGCTCATAACTAGCTGTTATTGTTTAGATTTACTAAAAGCCCAAGTCAAAATCACTTTTCGGTTTTGGCTTATTGTCAGGCTCATAGGTTTGATAACTAATATTAGGTCTTTGAGATGGGTTTTTAATTTCGTGAATATGGTTCTTGATATTCTCAAAAATCTTTAAACATGATTGATATGCGACTCTCTGCTGTCCTAAATGGTCATTTTGCGGTTCTAAAATCTTCTCACATTGCAGATATTTCAGCATTCGCTGATCATTTTTGATGATTTTTTCAAATTTTTCATAGTCCGATTGGTAAATATTTTTACTTGCTCGGTTTATGTATTTTTCCATGTTCTCTGATTTTTTCTTTATGCAATCAATCAACTGCAATGGATTCTTTCTATTAAAAGCCGCTTGCTGATCCTCGCATAGCTCTTTGTGATGAATCACATAATCGGGATAATAGCCGTCACTGCGTAAATAACTAAAATTAATGGCTGGCTTGGGCTTGAGCCGAATTTCTGCTGTTTTTGATTCTAGTCGCTCAAGCCTTCGATTAATGTTATCAATCTGTCTACAGTTTCCCCAAGCGTATTGATCTGCTTGCTTTGCATCTCCAAGTCTTCGTAAAAGTTGCTCGGTGCTTTCAATTGCAAGATTTTCAAGAGTGCTTTCTCGATGTCGTCCTGTTGTGTGCAAATTTGCATTTGAACTGGTTTTAATTCGATCTTCACTAAGTTGCTGACAATGCTGTTTAAATCCAGTTGATTCAATGCTTTTGCTAATTGTGTTTGTAATTGGGTCTTCAAGTTTTCCTGAAATGTTTGCTGTAACTGCTCCGAAAAGTTGCTCTGTTCGAGCTTTGAAATCTCGGTTTTCAGTGCTTCTTTCTCTGTATTCAGGTGATTGATTTTGACCTTTAAGCTCTGCTCGACTTCGCTGTAATCGCTCAAGATGTTCTTTAACGAATTCACTTGTTGAGTCAATGCTTCGTTTTGCTCTGCTAGCAAGCTGTTTTGTTGCATCAATAAGCTGTTTTGCTCTGTCAAAAAATGATCTATTTCTGTTTTCATTTACTGTGATCTCTGTGAGTTGAAGTGAGTCTGGTCGGCTTGCTGCTTCAAAGTTATTGCGTTGTTTTTTATCATTTCGTTTTGAGTGCTCATTGTTGTTGTGTTCTTGCCGATTTGAAAGCTCATGTATATAGCGATTAAAATCAAAGATATAAGAGCTATAAAAACCCCGATCACTATATTTTTCATGCGCTCTTTCTTGATCACTGATTCGATTAATGTGTCGATCTGTCCGCTTTGGTTCGCTATTGCTTGCTGAACTTGAACTTGAATACTCTGTTGCAAGCTCTGTTTGTCGATCTCGATGCTCTGCAACTTGTTGTTGATCTCTTTTTGCAATGCCTGCATTGATATTGAAAACGACTCGATGCTCGTTTGCACGGATTTGACTGTCGATATATCTATACTCGACAACTGTGCTGTGAGTGCATCTATTTGCTCCGTATAGCTCGCTGTTAGCGTTTTTATGGCTTGTGGTGATAAGTTCCCGATCTCGCTCAAAATCGCTTGTATGTGCGTTTTTAGACCCTCTATCGTGTGTGCTTTCGTTTTGAGTGCTGAAATACTGTGCGTTATAGCTTGCTCGTTTTGCTCGATACTCGTCTCGAAGTCGTTCAGCGTCTCTGAGAGTTGCTGCAAGCTCGTTTGCAGTCGGTCGGCTTTCTGCTGCTGTTCTGAGATGCTCTGCATAAGATCGAATTTCGAATTGTTCATGATAAAAATCGCCTTTTAGTCGATGTTTTTTGCCGTCTTTAAGTGTGACTGTTAGAAATTCTTTGCTTTGTTTGATTGATTCAATGCCGCCCAGTTGCTCGATACACTTGATAATATCTGCCCTGTTTTCAGCCATTTTGGTCTTTAAAAGTGTGTGAACGTAGTTATCAATTTCCTTGCAAAACTGCTTTTTTGTCAGCGTCTCAAGCTCATGACTACTAAAAATGTTTTTTGCCTGTGCGTTCAACTTGGCAACGTAGTTCGGCTCTTGCGTTGTATGTGTCAAATTTAGGTCGTCAGGGCGTGACCACTGGTATTTTGTGTTGAAGTAGTCGCGTAGTGAGTCGAAATGTTTCTCATGTCCTGGGGGCGCAATATTGAGTGATTTGCCGCTGTGCAGATCAAGGCGAGGTACTAAAACATGAATATGCTTTGAGCCGTCCTCATCTTCATGTAGCACAGCAAAAAGGTGGTACTGCGATTGCTCAAGTCCTGCGAATGCGTGTTTCTCAAAGTCGTCTAAAACTTCTTTGATCTGCTCGTCCGTAGGCGCATCATTTTTTGACCATGCAATCACGCCACTGGTGTATTTCCATAGATGAGGGCTTGAGTCGCAAATCGCGTTAAACGTGGTTGCGTCACCGCGTAAAACTTCGATGCCTGCGCGCACATTTCCTAGGTGATCGAGTTGGTCTAAAAGGTATGCCGAAGCGTGTACAGCCGCCC
>NZ_BKNN01000111.1 GCF_008993995.1 Acinetobacter brisouii | reverse complement strand
CTATAGGATTTTTATTAATGGACATTCATGCACATCAAACCAAAGCTCCAGGGGAAAAGCCGAAGTTTTACCAAGTACTTTATGTTCAGGTAATTTTCGCCATCACCTTAGGTATTATACTTGGTCACTTCTTTCCGAGCGTTGGTGAGAGCTTAAAACCTCTAGGCGATGCATTTATTAGCATTGTCAAAATGATTATTGCGCCTGTTATTTTCCTCACGGTTGTAACTGGTATTGCTGGCATGAACAATATGGGCAGTGTTGGACGTGTAACAGGTAAAGCGATGCTTTACTTCATCACATTCTCAACATTAGCCCTATTCGTAGGGATGATTGTTGCCAATGTTATTCAGCCGGGTCATGGTTTAAATATTGACCCTGCAACATTACATGGCGACAAAGTTTCTGAATATGTAGAAAAAGCTCACGATTCGACTATCGTTGGCTTCTTAATGAACATTATTCCAAAAACACTCATTAGCCCTTTGGTTGGCGGTGAAATTTTACAAGTTCTTTTTGTTGCCATCCTATTTGGTATTGCTTTAGCAACAACAAGTGCTCAATCTAAACCAATCATTGATTTCTTAAACAACTTGACTACACCTGTTTTTAAACTTGTAGGCATGTTGATGAAGTTCGCGCCAATTGGTGCATTTGGTGCAATGGCATTTACAATTGGTAAATATGGCATTGGCTCAATTGGTAACTTAGCGTTATTGATTGTGACTTTCTATATCACTGCTGTACTCTTTGTTGTAATTATTCTTGGCGCTGTGGCGAAATATAATGGTTTCTCTATCATTGATCTCGTTCGCTATATCAAAGAAGAATTATGGTTGGTTTTGGGTACAAGTTCTTCAGAAGCTGCTTTACCATCTTTAATGGACAAAATGGAAAAAGCGGGCTGTGAAAAATCAGTTGTTGGTTTGGTTATTCCAACAGGTTACTCATTTAACCTTGATGGTACCAACATCTATATGACGATGGCAGCACTGTTTATTGCTCAAGCGTGTAATATCGATTTAACGATTGGTCAACAGTTAACGCTGTTACTTGTTGCGATGATCAGCTCTAAAGGTGCAGCAGGTGTAACAGGTGCAGGCTTTATTACACTTGCAGCAACATTATCGGTTGTTCCAGATGTTCCAGTTGCGGGTATGGCTTTAATCCTTGGTATTGACCGTTTCATGTCTGAATGCCGTGCATTAACCAACCTTGTAGGCAATGCCTGCGCAACTGTTGTTGTTGCACGTTGGGACAAAGCATTAGACAAAGAAAAATTTGATGCCACAATGAAAGCACACAAAGCTAAAAAAGCTTAATGTTTAAAAATAAAAAAACCGCATCATGATGCGGTTTTTTTATATCAGTCAACTTTAGATTTGACCTTGTAAAATGCTTGCAGAAATTTGATTTTTCCATTGATCACGCAATGTTGGTAAATAGAATTTCTCACCTATCTCAATTAAATCCGCATCAATTAACGCATGTAAATCTTGCAGGAATAAATAGTCCAGTTCCACACTCGATAACTTCGTATTCTTCTTACTATATTCTTGGCGTTTTGCTTGAGCTTTTTTAACAAACTGATCTGCATAAGCACGATCTTTATATTGAGCCACAGCCGTTAAACGTAATTCAACCACTCCCCAACCACTGAGCAATAGTTTAAAGACTTCAAAATCTCGTGCGGTAGATTCCCATGTCATTTCTTCCAAATTTTCATCTGAAGGCAATACTGGAAGTAAAAGCTCCATCACACTTGGAAAAATTTTCTTAAAGTTAAGAATAAACTTAACAGGATGATCACCCGGATAATCTTGAAACTGAACGTGTTGTTGCGTATCGGTTAAATATATATCGAGCATAAAAAAGATCATCAGCAGTAAATAGAAGCGCTATATTGTACGCATAACTCACGCCAATACAAACTGCTGATGTTCAGCATGTGGATTATTTCACATTTGGAGCAACCATTTTTTCAGGGCGTACCACTTCATCAAACTGCTCAGGTGTCACTAGTGCCAGTTCTACCGCCACTTGCTTTAAGGTTTTATTTTCTTTATAAGCTGTTTTTGCGACTTTTGCTGCATTTTCATATCCAATAACAGGGTTTAATGCCGTGACTAGCATTAAAGAGTTATGTAGAAAATGATCGATTTTTTCACGATTTGGCTCAATTCCTACCGCACAATGGTCATTAAAGCTATTACATGCATCACCCAACAATTGAATCGACTGCAACAAGTTAAATGCAATGACAGGCATAAATACATTCAACTCAAAATTACCTGATGCTCCCGCAACATTGATGGTCGTGTCGTTTCCTAAAACTTGCGCTACAACCATCGTCATCGCTTCACTTTGAGTTGGATTGACTTTCCCTGGCATAATGCTTGAGCCTGGCTCATTTTCAGGAATTCTTAACTCACCCAAACCACAACGTGGACCACTTGCCAACCAACGAATATCATTGGCAATTTTATTCAAACTCGTTGCCAAAGTTTTTAATGCACCCGATGCAAATACCGCAGCATCACGCCCTGCCAAAGCTTCAAATTTATTTGGTGCAGTCACAAAAGGTAAACCAGTCAATTGCGCCAGTTGCTGTGCTGCATTTACCGCATAATCAGGATGCGCATTTAAACCTGTACCTACAGCCGTACCACCGAGCGGCAACTCATACAAGCCTTCTAATGCCTGATTTAAACGCTTTAAACCATGATCCAATTGTGAAACATAACCGCTAAATTCCTGTCCTAAAGTGAGTGGCGTTGCATCTTGTAAATGCGTCCGTCCAATTTTCACAATCTCTTGAAATTCATCTGATTTTTTTTGTAAAGTATCACGTAATTGTTTCACCGCAGGAATCAATAACTCATTGATTTGGACACTTGCCGCCACATGAATTGCCGTTGGAAATGAGTCATTGGTGGATTGAGCACGATTCACATGATCATTGGGGTGCACAGGCTTTTGTGAACCTAAAGGGTTTCCTAATTTTTGATTCGCAATGTTTGCAATGACTTCATTGCAGTTCATATTACTTTGTGTACCTGAACCCGTTTGCCAAACCACCAATGGAAATTGAGAGTCCCATTGTCCTGCAATGACTTCTTCAGCTGCATCTACAATATAATTTGCTAGTTCTTGAGGGATTTGTTTTAACTCTGCGTTGGTCAATGCGGCTGCCTTTTTTACCAAGCCCATACCTCGAATCATGGCACGAGGTAAACGCTCTTGACCGATCTTAAAATTCTGTAAGCTACGTTGAGTTTGTGCGCCCCATAGTGCTTCATTTGGAACCTCAACATCACCCATCGTGTCATGTTCTATACGCATTGTCATAATTTCCTCAATTTCATTATCATTCAATTTATAATGACTAGATCTACGCTCTAGCTAAACAACATCATACGTAGCAAACACCATTTAGTAAATAATTATCATTTACTTTTATGCTCCTCGATAAAAGCGCCACTGATCTTTGAGCATTTGCTCAACAGTTCGGGTTGCTACCCAACCTAGTTGTTGTTTTGCTTTACTCACATCAGCGCCCACTTGATCTAGCAAAGGTAAATGTAAATCTGTAGAAGAAGTGACTTTGGTAATACGACTTTGTATTAATTTCTCAGTCGTGTCTAATAGCTGATTCATACTAATGACATCAGGGCGCGAAATATTTAACACTTCATATCGATGATGTTGCTGCACTAGCCATGTCAAAGTTTTTTCCAATGCATCACAAACATCAAGAATATGTACAAAACTCCGTTCAGGACTACCATCCTGTGTGTCTTGTGTCGTATATATTTCTATACTTTCTCGCTCATGATTCGCGATTTGCATCAACAAACCCACAATGCTCTTTGGTAGCTTTGGAATAAACTCGCCCCAAAAACCCTGTTCAAATGCGCCCGCAACATTTCCCATACGTAAGATAGCAATATTCCATTCATTATCATGCTGAAATACATCAGCAAGGATGCGCTCCATCATTTGCTGAGACTGTATATAGGGGTTGATATAATCATGATTCAATGCTGTCTGCTCAGTGAGCTGACTGCCTGATTGAGCATAAACCATCAAACTTGAAACATGGATAAATTGCCGACAACCAATGCGTTGCATCATGCGTACAACACTCATCAGTGCACTTAAGTTATTGTTATAATACTCAATCGGCTTTAATGCTGACTCTTGCACAGACTTAAATCCAGCACAATGAATCACAGCATCAATTGGATACTGCTCAACAAATTTGGTCAATGCAGGTGTATTACGCACATCGACCTGTAAAAAAGGAATATACTGCCCTGCAATATACTGCAGACGATCCAAAGTATGCAGATGACTATTGACCAAATTATCAACCAGCACAACTTGCTGTCCTTTAGACAATAAATGCAACGCAATATGTGAACCAATAAAGCCTAAACCACCTGTAATCAAAATCATTGTCAGATACCTCCCAATAAAATCAACTGCTTGCAGCTTTATGGCGTATTTTTGGTGTTTTCATTAAGTTATCCACAAGTATAAAAACGCAAAAACCGACTCAAAATCACTATCGAGCCGGTCAGATCTGCAAGATGAGTATAATACTATCTTACAATTTCAATGAGATTAGTATGTTTCAATTTGCAGTTATTATATTTACCAAGCGTATCTATCAGATTCCAATTCATAAAATTTAGTTTAAATAATGATGAAAATCAATCAGATAGAAAACTGAATATCAATTTTAAATCTTTATTTTTTATTACTTTAATCTTATAAAATGATGTGGGTCTAGGATTTTAGACCATGCCTATAAGTGATAATCTACTCCCCAATAAGCATGGGAAATGCTTGTTTTTGGAGTCAACCATGACACGAAGAAAACGTCGTAATCATTCAGCAGAG
>NZ_BKNN01000110.1 GCF_008993995.1 Acinetobacter brisouii | reverse complement strand
CTTAAACATTTTCGGATATTAACAGAACGCTATAGAAATAGACGGAAACGCTTTGGTCTAAGAATGAATTTAATTGCTGGAATGGTGAATTGGATGCTCTTAAATTAACTTTCGCAAGAGGTCTATTGATAGATCAATTGAAATGTTTAAAGTGGATGGAACAGCAAAAATAAAAAAGCCCAGTAATAAATACTGGGCTTTTTTGAATTTGGCGTCCCTACGGGGATTCGAACCCCGGTTACCGCCGTGAAAGTGCTGGGGACATGCATTCAAGAGAAGGGTAACCATGTTCAGAAACAATCAAAGCAACTTGATTAAAAGCAGCCTGAATAAAGTCTGATTTAGTTTTGAAAGCGAAATTTTCTAAACTCATTTAAAATGCTCCAGATAATTTCGATAACACTGGGGAAATCATGAATCTACTAATCATTGTCATCATCATTGGAGCAATTGCTTTATTTGTATTAAAAAATGGAAACAATGGAAAAAAAGAGAAAGGTGCTAGAACACCAATTACAGGTAAACGTCCTTTAACTATGAATGAACAACCAATGTTTATTCGTTTGATTGAAGCTTTACCTGAATACGGAGTTTTAGCACAAGTAGCATTTAGCTCATTCATGACAGCTAAAGGATATGCAACGCGTAATTTATTTAATCGTAAAGTTGCTGATTTTGTTGTGATAGATAAGAACTTCAACATTGTAGCCATAGTTGAATTAGATGATTCATCACACAAGGGGCAAGAAGATAATGATGCAGAAAGAGATGCTTTAGTTAATGAAGCAGGTTTCAGAGTAATTCGATATAAACGAACACCTGATATTAACCAAATCCGTTCAGACTTCGGTCTAAGATAACACTTCATAAAAAGCCCATTGATTTTTTACCCCATGAACTTTATGTTCATGGGGTAAGTCAAGAGGTGTAAAGATGAGTAAAGAGTTAGTTGAACTAATAGACCATGCAAGATGGAAAGCAGGCAGCTATAAAGCTGTTGCTGAAAAAATGGGAATTAGTGCAGGAAGATTATCAGACTTTAAACATGGGACTAGAATCCCATCGACATTAAATATTTGTCAACTTGCTGATATTGCGGAACTAAATGTTGCAGAAACACTATTCCAGATATTAGAAAAGCTCGACACTTAACATGCCGAGCTTTACAGAATTTGGCGTCCCTACGGGGATTCGAACCCCGGTTACCGCCGTGAAAGGGCGATGTCCTAGGCCTCTAGACGATAGGGACTTCTAGAGTATTCTGATATTAAGTGGCGTCCCTACGGGGATTCGAACCCCGGTTACCGCCGTGAAAGGGCGATGTCCTAGGCCTCTAGACGATAGGGACACATCAGAAGGTGCGCGTATAATAGGGTTAATCTAAAAGTATGTCAAATATTTTTTATGAAAAAATATGAAAAATAGTTATGAATGAATGTTAAATCATCAAATTTCGCTATTTTTATGATTTTACGTATGTTTTTTCAACAAAATGCTGAATTTAAGTTTTAAACATGTGTCTGCCAATCAAGCACGTGCTTGAAATTGAGGTAGATCATAAATTAATTCCAATACTCGTCGAATCACCATCGGGTGTTGTAAATAACCAATAATTTCATGTGGTTTGTCAGCGAAGGTGGTAATCAGTTTATTGTTGATTTGTGGATGAAAATCAAAAACAGGTGGTAGCATTGGAAAAGTTGTGAGGTAATCTTCTTGTGAATAAAAATTATGCCAGTCGCCACTCAGAACTTTGGGTTTTTGTAGAGGATGAGCAAGGTGTCGCTGCATAACGTTGAAAGGCAAAGGTGAAGCCAGAGTAATAAAACGTTTAATCTCATACTGGTTTGATAACTCATGCAGTAGGTTATAAGCCACGACTGTTCCTAAAGAATGTGCAATCACAATATGCCGTTGATGAGGTTCAAAGCATGACAAAATTCGCTCATGGACTTGTTGTTTAAATTCTGGGTTGTACCAGTACAGATAGACTTCACACAGAAACTTCTGGATGAGTGATTCATGAAGATCTGGAAAATGATTGAGGAGCATCACCATCTCTTTGAGTATGCGGTCTTTAGCGAGCTGGGAGAGCACAAAAAAACGGTTTTTCATTGAATAAGGTTGATGCTGGGCATCATGAGGAAGTAAAGGAATTTCTGCGAGTGCCTGTTTAAGTGCATCACTTCGTTGTTGGCGAATACGTGGCAACTTGGCCAAGAATGACCAGTTCGGGCGTAAGGTTTCGAGGTTGATGGCTTTACGGTGATTGAACTCATTTAAAATATCACCATAAAAAGGAAAGGCAAGATCAAGTTGATCAACATTGACGTGTGCCTCAATTTTATGCATGCCAGTATTAAAGACATTGAGCCAATATTCCTGAAAGGAATTTGCATCAAAAATCTGTTGCTTAATGCCATGAATAAAAATGATTTTCATCGATAGGTATCACTTCATTTTATAAATAATTTTATTTGATTATAAAAACAAAATAAAAAAAGTGCAGCATTGCTACACTTTTTTATAAAACCGATGCTTCTCAGTCAATCTTTAATTTTAGTCTTTATCTCGATATAAAAAGTAATGACTGATATAGCATAAGGCAATAAAAATTAAACAACTATAGAAGCCAGGTAGCATTGAGCTGTCTTGCGTCATACTAATACAGGTAATCACACAGAACACAAAACCTAGAATGGGTGTCACTGGGAACAATGGCGCAGCAAAACGTAAGTCTGCAATGCTGTGTCCAGTTTTATACCACTGGCGACGGAAATTGAACTGGCACACACAAATTGCTGTCCAAACGATCACCATGGTAAATGCTGCAACGCCCAACAAGTTTTTGAAAATGGTTTCTGGTGCGAATTGTTCAGAAAGTAAGCCGGGAAGTGCACCAAACATGGTGACAATAATTGCGATAATTGGGGTGCCGTGTTTGGTGAGTTTAGAGAAAATCGCAGGTAATTGGCGTTTAACTGACAATGACCACATCATACGAGATGCAGCATATAAGCCTGAATTTGCCGCAGACAACAGTGCCGTAATAATCACAAAGCGAATAATATCTTCAGCGTATGGAATTCCCATATAACTGAATACGGTCACGAAAGGACTGTTACTGACATGGTCAGAACTCAATCCTGCTTGTTGGTAAGGTAACAATGCACAGATCACCACAATTGTACCCACAAAGAAAATCAATAAGCGCCAAATAGCTGCATTGATTGCCTTGGGAACATTGTGAGCAGGATCTTCAGTTTCTCCCGCTGCGACACCAATCAGCTCTGTACCAGAAAAGGCAAAATTCACAATCAGCATGGTTGCAAAAATAGGCATCAAGCCTTTCGGGAACCAGCCTTGAGCTAGCAGGTTGTTGAACAATGGTGCGTGGGTTTCACCATGATAAGAAATCACGCCCAAAATTGCCAAAAGCCCGAGCAAGATAAAGCTAATGACCGTGACCACTTTAACCAAAGCCAGCCAAAATTCAGACTCGGCAAACATACGAGTCGAGCTGATATTTAAGATAAAAACAATCGCTGCAAAAATAACAGTCCAAATCCACATGGAAATATGCGGGAACCATTCCTGCATGAGCAGTGCAGCAGCGGTAAATTCGGTGCCTAGTGTAGCTGTCCATGTGAGCCAGTATAACCAAGTAATCATATAGCCTGTACCTGGTCCAATATACTTGTTGGCATATTCACCAAAAGAGCCTGAAACAGGCATATGTACGGCCAGTTCGCCTAAGCACAGCATCACCATATAGGCGATTAAGCCACCGAGAAAATAAGAAACAATGGCACCTACAGGCCCCGTTTGTGCAATGACTTCACCCGACCCTAGAAATAGACCTGTGCCAATGGCACCGCCTAATGACAGCATAACGAGGTGTCGAGTACTCATAGCGCGTTTAAGTGGCGCAGAATTGCCCTGATGCGATGCATCATTCGGAGAGTGAGATGACTGCATGGGAAATGAGAAATACAAAAAATGAAGCGGGTTATTTTAGAGAAAACCATTAAATGTGCAATAGCTGTCTAGTTTTTGTTAATTTTGAGAAATAGGCAATAAGATGCAAACATATCCAAATGTAATTTTTAAGTTTTTTGAAACAAAGACTAAAAAAAGTGCATGATATGCTTTGTTTTAATCATTGAATTGAATATGACTACACTTTTATTGAGTTCTATTGTCCCCATCTTGCTTGCTTTGCTCGGTGGATGGTTATTGGGTCGGGTGGTGACTGTACCGATCAAAACATTGGCGATTGGCAGCATTGGTTATTTGGTCTGGGCTTTGCTCATGGTGATCGGTTATCAGTTCGCAGATGTGTTATTTCAGCCCAATGTGGGGTGGAAAGTCTTACGTGAAAGCTTTATTTACGCCAGTATTTTATCGGTCAGCAGCTTTTTATTATTACTTGCCCGACCCGTTCAAGAGCATGGAATTGAACATTCAATGCGTGATTTTCGTGACTTGCTCAAGCCCTTGCAAGAATGCTGTATGGCGATGTTGATGGTTGGGCTAGGTATGTTGAGTTATTTGATCTTGCCACATGGTTTGCACGCGGCACAATTTTCACATGCGTTGCTGTTGATTTTAATTGTACTGATTGGAATTGATCTATCTACAGTACGTTTGGCACGTTTAACCAGACAGCAGATTTGGGTGCCTTGTGCCATGCTATTCGCGATTTTTATCGCAGCGTATATTGCACACTGGTTGTTACCGCATTCATTTACTGCATTATTAACGGTTGCAAGTGGTTTTGGCTGGTTTAGTTTGTCAGGTTCTTTGGTGACAAATTTGTTGGGTAAGGAAATGGGCAGCTTTGCCTTGCTCACTGATCTGATCCGTGAGTTTTACGGGATTTTATAGTCAAACTACTTTATTATTCATACAAGATTCGAAAAAAACTCGAAATAACTCATCGACTGAGTCGATCAACCATTCTTTACGCTTACGTTTAACCCATGCCCACATCTGTTCTATAGGATTTA
>NZ_BKNN01000109.1 GCF_008993995.1 Acinetobacter brisouii | reverse complement strand
TTAATTTAAATTCTTCAATTAAGTTATCTAAGTTGTGAATGTCTGATTTATTATCCATGAGGGTTCACTCTAAAAAATGATGGCTATTATGGGCAGCAGATTATGAAAGAAAGATGAAAGTTAAGCTTATTCCCCAATATTTATAAGGATTAGCATAGATTTTATTCATTGAAAGTACATGCTCTCCCTCTTTTTTCATCATTGTAAAAATGCTAGCCTTAAAGCATGTGTACTTCACTGAAATCCTCTGGTCAAAATAACTAGAAATTCTGATGAATAAGACACTTAGACTTCACAAAGAGTAAAATCTAACAAAAGTATCCAGTGTCTACGGACAACTCAGGAGTAATTAAAATGGCTTACCAACATATTTTAGTACCAGTTGATGGTTCAGAAACTTCACTTGTGGCAGTCAAACAAGCCGCTGAAATTGCAAAAGCATTTAACAGTAAAGTTACTGCTGTATGTGTACTGGCAATTGACCCATTTGTTGCAGTAGAGTTTGTGAACACAGATCAATTTATTAATGATTATGTGGTTAAAGCAAAAGAAGAAATTCAAAGTATTCTTGAACAAGCAAAAGCTTTATTTACCCAAGAAGGCGTGAATGCTGAAACTCAAATTCTTGAAGGTCAGACCGTCCATAAAGTTATTGTCGAAGCGACTGCTGAGTTAGCAGCTGATCTGATTGTGATTGGCTCACATGGTCGTAAAGGCTTTAAAAAATTACTCTTGGGCAGTGTCACTCAAGCGATTTTGGAAGAAGGTACTGTTCCTGTATTGGTCGTACATCAGTAATTCACTCATAAAAAAAGACCTGTTATTGCAGGTCTTTTTTTATTAATTCAATTCATTGATTTAATGAATCGTTTTACAGCTATTTTGATCTTCAACATCACAAATACTGGCATAGCCCAAACTGCTCACTGTATTATTTTGTACAGATAATCCTGATTTTGGTAATGCTGCAACTGCACTCGATCGCGTGGTGGTTGGTGCAGATTGCCCTGCCAATGCCAAGATATCATTACCCAGCATATCTCCCAATTTCGTATAACCTGAAGCTGAAAAATGTACGCCGTCCCGCGCCGCATCTCCGCGTTCCATCCATTTTTTCATACTACAACTTCCCCCCATTGCAGCTTGCCAGTCCCAAAATAAGGTATGAGCTTGTGTTGCGACTTCACGTTGCATGGTTTGAAATTGGGTGAGTTGAGCAGGTCGTGTACCACATTCACCAGATTTATCTTTTAGACTCTCAGGTGCAGACACAATTAAAATTGCACTTTGTGGTGAAGCTTCACGAATATCGTGGATACGTCCCAATAAAATTTGGCGCTCTTGTTCAAGGTCATATCTGTTATAGGCTTCATTTGTCCCATACGCCAAAATAATCAAATTAAATTTGAGTTGACCAAGTTGTTGTTTCCACGCACTGTTCCAATTGTTCCAAGATTGAAGCTGTGCACCATTAATACCAAGGGCTGAAACCACTGCTCCAGAACCTGTGGCATTTTTTGCCCACCATCCTCCAATCACAGACTGTGGATTGTGAGGTGCAGTAATGGTAAAAGGTAATTGTGCTTCAAATGTCTGTAACTGCCATGTATTATTTTTCACTGGCGCACTTAAGCTAAAGCGTTGCCCTTGACTATCGACCCCAACAAAATCACTGTCTTGCGCGCCTTGACGAATACTCACTGTAATCTTTTGGCGTTGCTCAGATTGTTTGGCTTTAATGGTTAATGTCGCACCTTCTGTCAGAGGATATGCAAGCAAGCCTCCTAGCGTATAGTTTGCATTGGGCTGTGAACGAATGGAAATAGGTTGCCAGTGACTATTGTCATAACCAAAACGGGTTAAACGTTGTCCTGAAAAATACATTGGCATTCCCCATCCCATGCCCCCATTTCCCAATTGATTTTGTAATGTCGTTCTAAGCGCATTGCTCATGTAGTCCGCAGCCGTATGTGAATCACCAAACTGCACAACATTTAACTGATGTTGTTGAATACCTTTAACCAATTGGGCTGTATTCGGTTCTTGGAAATTAGAAAGTTGACCCGCAGATACGCCAAGACTCAGCATAGATGCAGCCCACAAAAGGCTACATCTTTTAAAGGTTTTCATTTTCATTCAAAAGTCGCTTAATTTGCTAAATGTAAGTATTGCAAAATATTGTGCGCGATGATTTTCTGTCCTTCAACTGTAAAATGTATCCCGTCAGCACTACGCATCTTCACATTTCCTTCAGCAGTATTCATGCTTTCAGTAAAATGGTTGTTTTTTCCACCCATAATTGGACGAGAGTCAATCACAAACTCATTGGACTTTTGCACTTCGCTCTGAATCACTTGATTCAGATAAATCATTTGCTCATTCAATTGATCTTTGTGCATATTCGGCGGTGTAAGCCACATCACACTGACATGGTGTTTACGTGCTTCACTCAAAATGCTATCAATACGGGCACGATATTGTGTTTCCCATTCTGCTGATTTGAAGGTTAGCCAATGTTTGCTTGTTGCATCAAACATATCCCAAGGGTCATTTGGCCCTAAGAAGACCACCAAAACTTTAATGCGTGGGTTACTTTTTAAGGTTTCACGAATTGTTTTTGGCCAGTCAAAGAATTTTGGATAGGTCAAACCTGTACTTTGTTTACTTAAATTAATGGTTTGGATGCCTTTATCTTCAAGTACTTTTTGTACATGAGGTGCGACGCCTTGCATCATCGAGTCACCCGCAAAAAATACCTGATCTTGCCCTGTCAGCATAAAGCGCTGATCAAATGCTTGTTTTGCTTTCTGTTTTTCAAGTAATGCTAACTTGCGCTGTTCTTCTTGCAAACGTTTTGCTTCAGCCGCCTTATACTCAGGTGTATAAGCATAATCTTGGTTAAATCCATCAATAACTTGTGTATTGATTTGATTGACATGATCATCATATTGACCATTTTCACCATATAAATAGTCGCCAATTTCACCACCAATATGCCAAATGTGAAACTGATCTAAGCCTGAAAATGGGCTATCTTTATGATAAGTCTGCTGAAAATAAGCATTGACTGAGTTTTGCATAATCCAAATTGAGGTCAATGCAAATGCCAGTAAAATAAACAACACATATAAAAAATTTTGGCGCTGTTCAAGCTGTTCTTGTACACATTCGGGCTGCTGTGGCTGTTGTAGCGAAGAACTTATAATATCCGTATCAGAAGTTTGCATAAATAAATCCTGGAATACCCGAAGGTGCGCAAATCAGTACAAGTAAAAACACAACAAATAAAGGAATGGAAACCGCATATTTAGGAACGCGACCAAATATTGAACTCAGTTTTGGTGTGTAATGTCGAACAAAAGGATAAGCTATCCATGAAATCAATAATATACTGAGTAAATACAATGGATTGTTTGTCCAAGATACGTTCACAGTATTTTGAAATAAAGCCTGAAATACTTGTAATGCTTCATCTAGGCTTTTGGCACGGAAAAATACAAAGCAGAAACAGACAAAATGAATGGTAACGAAAGTACCTATGACTTTGCCCAACCATCCTGTATTGGCTAAAACATTTCGTGACTCACGTGGACTCACTTTGCGGACTTTTTCATAGACTTTATCGCAGATATTGAGTAGCACCAAGCCAAGACCATGTAAGAGTCCCCACAGGAAAAAATTCCAGCCCGAACCATGCCAAACGCCAGACAAAACCATTGCAATCAATAAATTAACTTGAGTACGTGCAAATCCGCCACGGCTACCGCCTAACGGAATATAGATATAGTCCCGAATCCAAGTAGACAGGCTAATGTGCCATTTGTCCCAAAAATCACGAATATTATGCGCGAGTAACGGGGCACGAAAGTTTACAGGTAATCGAAAACCTAATAACAAACCAAATGCCACCATCATTTCACTATATCCAGAAAAATCTAGAAAAAGTTGTAAGGTATAGCCATAGATTGCACAAAGCACTTCTAAAGCATGGTATTGCATGGGGTTTTCAAAAACGGGGTTGACCCAATGATCTGCCAGCCAACCTGCAATCCACCATTTTTTAATCAATGCAAGTAAAATCAATGCAAATGCCAAACTTGGATATAAAATTTTTCGTGGCTCAGTTTGGCAAATTTGAGCACTCATCCCACAAGGTTGCTGCTGAATATCAGTTAAACCTTTAGCGCTTTTTGCACGCGCAATTGGCCCTGCGGTAATCGTTGCAAAAAATGAAAAATGTAATAAAAGTTGAGGAAGATTAAAACGAGGAACTTCAGTTTCTTGATGATAACGACTCAATAAGTAACTAATCGATTGGAAAGAATAATAAGATAAACCTAAAGGTAACAATAGATTAGAAATTAAAAATGAACTGTCTAAATGCAATGCATCTAAAGCCAAGCTACTTTCTTGTCGGAAGAAATCATAATATTTAAAAAATGCCAATTGTAGCAGCGTAAAAACAATTCCTGAGAGCAATATCTTTTTTTTATGAATTTGCCAACGATCCATCGCAATCGACAAAAAATAAATGATACAGCTATATGTTGCAATGACAGAAACTGCAATCCAGTTTGACATCAAAAAAATACAAAGATAACTTGCGATGACCAACAAAATATTTTGCATTTGGGGCATTTTCCGTAAGCCCCAATAGAGGCAAAAAAAGCCTATAAAAGAGAGTGCAAACTCAATTGAAAGAAAGGAAAACATTGATCAAACGTTTATACATAAAATTTGCACGCATATTATACCAAGTGACTACAAAAAGAATCATTTCTTATAAAAATCATAAAAATACGAGAGTGATAGTTTTTCCCTATCGTTAAAATATAATATTCTTCAAGATATTGATAAAATTAAAATATTATTTTTAATTTTATTCATACATGATCACTATTTTTTATAATAGAACATGAATCACGTTATTTGCGGGTTTTGCTAAAAATAGCAAGTATAGAAAAATAATAGTGATTTACTTCATGTTAAGTCGTTAACTTCTTTACAATAATA
>NZ_BKNN01000108.1 GCF_008993995.1 Acinetobacter brisouii | reverse complement strand
TGGTGCTAAGCGTGCCATCCGTATTGACGCTGGCATTCCCCCCCAAGATGTCTTTGACACTGTTTGATACGCCATACAATTGGCTGCCATTCACTGCATCCATTGAGCTCGCCGTCACTGCGCCTGCTGCAAGGTTGCTGATTTGTGTGCCTGCTAAATCAATACCTGTTGAGCTAACACTTGGACCGCCTGCAATCGCAAAGCCATCTGCGCCATAGTTGGTGGTATTCGTACCATTCGTGACGTTGGTGCCTGTCGCAGTCACGTTGGTGATGTTGCCTGCACCATCAGTGATGCTGTTGCCTGTTGCAGTCACGTTGGTGACGTTGCCTGTGCCATCATTGATCGCAAGACCTGTGGTGTTCAGTACGCTGTTGCCTGCGGTTACGCTGTCCACAGTCAAGTCTTTGGCTGTCGCAACTTGGTAGTTAGTGCTGCCATCGGCATTGCTGCTGCTGGTCACCACGATGTTGTTGCCTTGAGTCACTGTGCTCTTGGCTTTGGTTGCGCTGTCTTTGACTGCTGCAATTGCGCCATCAACTGTGCCTGAACCCGTGCCACCAATGTTGCTGGTGCTAAGCGTGCCATCCGTATTGACGCTGGCATTCCCCCCCAAGATGTCTTTGACACTGTTTGATACGCCATACAATTGGCTGCCATTCACTGCATCCATTGAGCTCGCCGTCACTGCGCCTGCTGCAAGGTTGCTGATTTGTGTGCCTGCTACATTGATGCCGCTTGAGCTAACACTTGGACCGCCTGCAATCGCAAAGCCATCTGCGCCATAGTTGGTGGTGTTCGTACCATTCGTGACGTTGGTGCCTGTCGCAGTCACGTTGGTGATGTTGCCTGCACCATCAGTGATGCTGTTGCCTGTTGCGGTGTAGTTGGCTGTATTGCTGCCATCAGTCACGCTAGTGCCTGTCGCAGTCACGTTGGTGATGTTGCCTGTGCCATCATTGATCGCAAGACCTGTCGTATTCAGTACGCTGTTGCCTGCGGTTACGCTGTCCACAGTCAAGTCTTTGGCTGTCGCAACTTGGTAGTTGGTGCTGCCATCGGCATTGCTGCTGCTGGTCACCACGATGTTGTCACCTTGGCTGACTGTGCTCTTGGCTTTGGTTGCGCTGTCTTTGACTGCTGCAATTGCGCCATCAACTGTGCCTGAACCCGTGCCACCAATGTTGCTGGTGCTAAGCGTGCCATCCGTATTGACGCTGGCATTCCCCCCCAAGATGTCTTTGACACTGTTTGATACGCCATACAATTGGCTGCCATTCACTGCATCCATTGAGCTCGCCGTCACTGCGCCTGCAGCAAGGTTGCTGATTTGTGTGCCTGCTAAATCAATACCCGTTGAGCTAACACTTGGACCGCCTGCAATCGCAAAGCCATCTGCGCCATAGTTGGTGGTATTCGTACCATTCGTGACGTTGGTGCCTGTCGCAGTCACGTTGGTGATGTTGCCTGTGCCGTCAGTGATGCTGTTGCCTGTTGCAGTCACGTTGGTGATGTTGCCTGCACCATCAGTGATGCTGTTGCCTGTTGCAGTCACGTTGGTGATGTTGCCTGTGCCATCATTGATCGCAAGACCTGCGGTGTTCAGTACGCTGTTGCCTGCAGTTACGCTGTCTACATCAAGATTACGATTCAGACTGTATTCTATATCGTTGCCTGTTTTGCTCACCAACAAGTTGGTTTCGCCTGCTACAGTACCAATATCAACACTATCACCTGCTTTGACTGCACCACTATTCGTACCATTCGTACTAAGTGCCCAACCTTTATCTAGTTCGCTGATAGCATCACCAACACTGTTTACACTGGTTCCATTTACTGTATAGGTAGGTGCGCTAAAAGTATTAGTGCTTGCATTGTAACTTGCACCACCACCTAAGCTACTCGCAACACTGCTCGCAAGTGCATCATTTTGACTATCAGCTGCTGTCAAACCTGCATCAAGTTGACCTTTATTCACTGCCTGATCTGCAGTGACTGCATCTGCAACATTGCTGATTTGTGTGCCTGCAGCATTAATGCCACTTGAGGTAACGCTTGGACCACCTGTAATTGTCAAACCACTGTTATTAACAGTCGTATTACCTACTGTTAATCCGCCTGCACTGGTCAGACTGATCGTGTCATTCAAATTATATTTATAAGTATTTGTCGCAGCATCATAAGTCGCAGTTGTATTTGTACCATCAGCCATGTTCATGGTTTCACCCAGCTGAACATTGTCCGCTGTACCTCCATTAACCGCAAAGTTCAAACCTTTGTTTGCTGTAGTCAACGCTGTATTGGCTGTACTTTGCGCCGCTGCTGCATTTGAAACGGCTGTATTAGCTGTGGTTTGGGCATTCGTTACGTTTTGATTCGTAGTAAAAAGCTGACCTGCATTGACCGCATCAGTTGAACCTGAAGCTAAATTACCCGCAGCAAGATTTGTAATTTTTTGATTATTTAAATTTGCACCACCATTTAAGTTACTTGTTCCTGTAACTGTTAAACTACCACCCGTAGCTAAATTCCCTGCTGTTACAGTTCCTGTAAATGTTGGTGCATTTGCAATTTGAATATCAACTGTATTACCTGTGACTACGGTTTTAATATTACTATTTGATGATGCTGTTGCTGTAGCTAACCCACCACTAATGGTTAAGGTAGAACCCAACTTGTTGGTTGAGCTTCCTGAATTTCCAGCAAATGTAATCGGTTTGACAACTTCAGTATTTAAATTAGACAGTGCACCCGCTACAGTATTTGATGTTGTGGTGGTGCCAGTTGTGGTTGTGGTTGTAAAAACAGGTGCTGTATAAGTGTCTGTTGACGCATCATAAGCAGCCCCACCACCTAAAGCAGTTGTGTTACCAACAGCACGGTTATTGACGTCTTTAAGCTGTGCAACGGTAACAGCATCTTGATCGGCAGAACCATCTGCAACATTTTGAATACGGCGTAACGCTGTTGAACTACCAACAGCAACAGCACCTGCAACATTGGTCGTCCCTGTACCAGTAATATAACCAGTTGTACCCGTAATACTGCTTGTTGTTGAATTTGCACCGAGAGCAACATCACCTGCATTGGCAGTTGCTTGAGCACCATTACCAATCGCAACAGTATTTGCTAAGGTCGCATCTACATTATTACCAATTGCAACAGAACCATCGCCTGTAGCTGTCGCGCCTGATGTAGAAGTACTCCCTGAGCCAATCGCAGTTGCATTAATCCCTGTTGCTTTAGAGTTGATACCAATCGCAACACTTCCCGTATTACTTGCAGTTGAAACAGCACCAATTGCAAGGGCACCCTGACCAGATGCAGCAGATTTAACACCCAGTGCAACGGAGGCATCACCAGATGCTGTAGATGTCATACCTAAGGCTGTAGAAAATGCACCACTCGCTACGTTTTGAACACCGATTGCCGTACTGCCCGCACCTGATGCAGTGGTTGCTATATATGTGCCCGAGGTGATCGTACCACCTGTAATGGTGGTATAAACCGTACCAAATGCTGTAGCAACTTTATCAACATCGTCACCACCAATCGCAACTGAAGAGTTACCTGAAGCAACTACGTTACCCCCTAAAGCAACTGTTTGATCACCAGATGCAGCAGCCAAGTTACCAATAGCAACAGATTGATTACTACTAACTGTACTTGCAGTAGTAGCACCCGCACCAATCGCTACACTACGAGAAGTAGAAGCAACTGAAGAGGTTCCCAAGGCAACTGTATTATCTGATGTTGCACTAGATGATAAACCAATTGCAACACCTGCCGCACCAGAAGACACAGAAGCTGAACCTAATGCTAATGCATTTGAACCCGACGCTGTCGCACCAGAGCCAAATGCACCTGATGCTGCACCCGATGCAACAGAAGACTGACCTACTGCTATCGCATTTGAAGATGATGCATTACTACTTGCACCTAATGCCACAGCATTCGTTGCATTCGCCTGAACCGCAGAATTATTACCAATTGCGACAGAGTTTGTTGCACCAGCATACACGCTTGCAATATTACCTAAGGCAATACCATAATCTGCATAAGAATAAGTCTGACGACCAATACCAATTGCTGTATTACCTGTTGCTTGTACAGCCGTACCTATTGCAATTGCAGAGGTAGCACTCGCAGCATTACCAATACCAATTGCAGTTGCATAACCTCCAGATGTACTGTTTCCTTGCCCCAAAGCAATACCATAAAAAGCACCTGAAACTACGTTAGCAGTACCTATTGCCGAACCACCACCTTCACCTGTTGTATTTTGAGTTCCCAACGCTACTGCCGCACTTGTATAGCTTGCTACGCCTGTCGCATAGTTGACAGGTGTTGCACCACCTCTTCGATCTGCAATCTGTTGTGCGGTATTATTGGTGGCTTGTACTGTATTTTGACTACCAATCGCAACTGAATTTGCCATATCTGTAATGGTATTACCACAACCAATCGCAACAACATCATTGACAGGACTCGTTGCTGTACCTGAGATTGTTGCTTGAGTCAGAGTACCGCAAGTACCAGACGTTGCTGTACTGCTCGTTACAGTACTTGAGCCTGTACCCGTGTTGACCTGAGCCATAACAAATGATGGTGCAACAACAGTTAAAATACACAAACACAATGGCGCTATTTTAAAACTAGCGGATTGCTTTAATACTTGGTAGTGCTCATTTAAATCCAGTTGAACAGAACCTACTGTATTATTTTTTGTTTTCGTCTTTGATTTGGCAAGTTCAGAAACCGCCACCCATATCCCTAAGGACGCATTCCAAACAACTTTATAGACCTTATTCATGACAATAACCCTAAATTACTAATAAAAACAATAACTTAAACTATGATTGAAATTTTCTTAAACTACATAAAATTAATAATATTATTAAAAAAATGTAAAGTAAATCACATTTTATCTCCTTATTCCTAAGAGAATGAATAAAAAATAAATGTTTTTGATGAATATTTATTCTAATTGATTTTTTCATAAAAAAATCTACATTTTTT
>NZ_BKNN01000107.1 GCF_008993995.1 Acinetobacter brisouii | reverse complement strand
GCTACCGAGAAAAAATAGACCATCGTAGCTATGCCGATCAGAACAACGGACTACAAGCCACCATCCATGAAGGCACCAAAGTCACACAATTACGCAGACAAGGCATAGACACTGAAATCAGCCGTTTTAATGACAACGTCAAACAGCAAAATAGCCAACAGCTTCACCAACAGAAACAGCAAAAAGAGAGCGTTTTACAGCGTGGTTTAAGCCGTGTCGATCAAGGTTTTGATCAATGGCAGAAGAACCAAGAAACCAAACGTCTAGAACTGGAACGCCAAGCGGAAATGAAGCGACAGCAAGAATTAGATAAACAACGAGCCGAGCAAGCACTCCGCAAGGCATCTCAAAAATTAGGTAGAGGCGGAATGTCGTTATGAGCAACCAAAATGATTTAGATGACCAATTATATATTTTACTGGCATCCATGAAGGAATATAGAGAAGCCATAGCAGACGATAACAAGCGATTAGAGCAGTTTTACAACCATGTCGCTAGCGGAGTGCTAGACAAGGCTGAAAAATCGCTAGAAAACGCAAATAAGAAGCATACAGGCGCATTAAACAACAGTATTCAGGCATTAAACGAAGCTACACACAGGCTCAACTTAAAACTTATCATTATTTTTGCTAGCACGTTTGTTGCTGTGATGATGGTATTCATTTTGGCTATCTTCTTATACATACCAAGCAAAGACGAAATTGATGCACGTAGAGCAGATATGGCTGTACTAAAAAAATATCCGTTACAAATCAAAGATTATGATGGAAAAACATTGGTCAGAATTATGACTAAAAAAGATTGTTATTCATTTGAGCCTAATAATGTCAAAGAAAAAACCTATGACTGGTGTCAGATCGACCCTAAAAAATACTAATAATGATTACTTTGCTCTGTTTCTTTCATTATGAAATCGACAACAGCAGTCGCAAGTTGCCCGACTTTGAAACATGGCTAAAGCCATATTTCAAAGTATCGGGCTAAGATAGGTTAAGCACCTAAACGCATTAATTTTTCTTGAATTGCATCACTGACAAAGGAGTTAAGAGAATTACTCGATGCTAGAACTGCTTTACGGTGTAAATCAGGGCTGATGCGTACATTAAACGTGCCTTTGAATGGCTGATCAGGTTTTTTACCCAGTTCAGCACAAGATTCTAAATAACCATCTACAGATTCTTGAAAAGCTTGCTCAAGGGCTTTTAATGTTTCTGCTTCATAGGTGATGAGGTCACGGATAAACGCAAGTTTCCCAAACAATTCGCCTGTTTCAAGATCAGGTTCAATCGTACCGAGATAGCCTTTGTATTTTAAATAGCTCATAAAAATCCCTCCTGCTTGAGTGCCTGTTTTACAGCTTTCAATGCCCCACCTTTGATTTCATTTTCAGGGTGCGGTCTGTGCAGTAAAATCATGTGTTCAGTTTTTTCATTAAAAAAACGAACGCGAGAGCCTGCCATTTCAAACTTTTCATAGCCGAGCTGATTAAGTAAAACGACTAAATCTTTATACGGAAATGTATTTTTTGAATTTCCGAATTTTTCGAGTAACTTTTCCGTTTTACCCATACTTTAACCCTGCTAGCTTTGCAACTAAGTATAGTTACTTTTAAACAAAAAATGCAACTGAATATAGTTTCATTTTTGCACAGCGACTATCACCTTAGATAAATTAAAATTTATTTTAACTTTAAATTTTAAAGTTGTTGACTTTTTTATATAGATTTATTAAATTTATTTTAACTTTTAAAAGGTGGTCATCATGAGTCTCATAAAAAAACTTCACAATAAACAAGCTACGGAAACCAAAATGATTTCAACATCAGTAAAAATTCCTCAAGTTATGGATGAAATAATCTCAGATTTAGCTGTATTTTTTGATTCCACTAAGCAAGAAGTAATTCTTGATCTATTGTCTGATGCAATAGATAACTATAAAGCTGAAGAAAAAAAGCTTTTGGAACAACAAGAAAATGAGATTGATGAGGATGAAAATAGCTTTATAACCGATCAAGATAATGTTGCTATTAATCATAATTATTTTCTTCTAAACACTTGTAAACGATATTCAATAGATGATCATCATTTCATGATTAATAATGGATATGCAGCAGCATTTGATGATGGATATAAACAACAAATAGAACGAATTAAGAAAGGAGATGTTGTTTTTTTATATGCTAACGGAAAAGGGATTTCAGGCTACGGTATAGCATCAGGTCAAATCATAAAAATTGACCATGATGGTGTACCAGAAAATTGCTACTACCAAGTTCTAGAGAACTATCAAAGACTAGATACACCTTTAAAAGCAAAAGATATTCGAGACATTTGTACTAGAACTCCAGTATTTTTAAAGACACTATCTAAAATTAATAAAAAAGATGGTCAGATTATTCATAATAATTTGAATAATTAAATATATAAAACAGCCCATTCAGGCTGAATGGGCTGTTTTATAATTTTTTCATGTTCCACGGTTTTGATTAGTTCTTTTAAATAATCAAATCCTAGATGATAAGAACCGAGCGAGTGTCTACGAGCGATTGAGCATCATAAAAATTTCGCCCTTGCCTTTTCCCTGATTACAGACTCCCCTTAGCTTAATAACGAAAGCTACAGAGCATCCCGAAGGGTGCGAACTTTGGAGCTTTTGCTTTTGAAAAGTCACGAGCAAAGCGAGTGCCATAGTTCTGTTTTTGATTTTGAAATCTATAACTGGAATAAATTAAAAACTGCCCCCTCGAAGCGAGGAACGAGCTTCAATAGAGTATGAGCTTTAGCGAATACCTAGGGCAGTTTTAAGCACTCCCCTATTTTAATAGTTTTAATAGTTTTAATAGTTTTAGACAGCATGAAAGCCTTATATAGCAATGGTCTTCAGGCTTATACAACGACAGATTTACCCTTATACAACGACAGATTTACCCTTATACAACGACAGATTTACCCTTATACAACGACAGATTTACCCTATATAACGACAACAAAAATTAATGTTGTTTTTTAATTAACACTTTTATAATATAGTGTCGTTCTATTGCAGAAAAATAATTCTTAAACTAAATGAAAAATGATCTAGTTATAAAAAGTAATACTCTTATTGAAGCTTGCTTTAATCTAAGTTTGACTGAATACCGAATACTACATGTAGCGTTCACTGAATTAGCTGAATATGAAAGTGATAAAGGCTTATTCCATACACGAGAATTTAGAGTGTATGCAAAAGACTACTCCAAGCTATTTAATACAGATGAATCAGATGCTTATAAGGTATTAAGGGATGCCAGTGAGCGATTGTTTAATCGTTATTTCACGTATGACAGGGTCTATCAAAAACCTGATTTTATAGAATGTGTTAAATCAAGATGGGTGCAAAAAATTAGTTATGCAGATACGCAGGGATATATTAAATTTCAGTTAGCCGATGATGTTTTTGGCATGATTGGACAACTTAAAGATTGTTTCACACGATATAGATTATCTAAAACAGCACAACTAACTAGCGTTTATGCTATTCGTATTTATGAAATGATGATTCAATGGCAAAGTACGAAAGTTGTTCCAGTAATCGAATTAAATACGTTAAGAGAACGCCTTGCTATTGAGGAGCATGAATATCCTAGAGTCTACGATTTTAAGAATCGTGTCTTAGACCCTGCTATTAAACAAATTAATAAATATACAGATATCACAGTAAGTTACGAGCAACACAAGCAAGGACGTATCATTTCTGGATTTTCATTTAAATTTAAGCAAAAAAAAGATGATAAACCTAAAATCAATACTAAGCGTGATCCCAACACTCCTGACTTTTTTGTCAAAATGACTGATGCTCAACGCCATTTATTTGCCAATAAAATGTCTGAAATGCCTGAAATGAGTAAGTATTCGCAAGGCACGGAAAGCTACCAACAATTTGCTATCCGTATTGCAGACATGCTTTTAGAACCTGAAAAATTCAGAGAGCTTTACCCATGTTTAGAGAAAGCAGGATTTAAACCATGATGCAACTGGAGAACCTAACAGCCAATTTTCAAGGCGTTCAAATTAAGTATACCGACATCGTTAATTATGAAATTGCGAGGGAAAATATATGCGGTTATATTTTCCTATTATCCCGAATATCCAAAAATGCCGAACCTACCGAAAAAATGCCGATGGAAAGCAAAATAGAGGACTTAATTTACTATCGAGATAATTTGCAGATCGAAGATAAGGAAAATGTTCAAAAGGTCTTAAATGAGCTTATTCTAGAGTATAAAGCCGAGCAAGAAAAACAAAGAGCTAATAAAAATCAGGTTTGAATTAAGCTATTAGATTTTAAAAATTTATCAATCAATTTCAACAACTTAATTCGCTTACTGCCTTTTCTAACAGTCTTTTTGTCAATTAGGAAAAGATCAGTCCATCCCAAATTAATATGATGCTCATTTTGAGGTAGCTCTAGAATGATCGAGTGATTAAATTTTTCATTCACTGGGCTAAAAACAACAATATAAGGCTCACTTCCTATTGGATTTGAAACCATGAGAGAGAAGTCAAAATCTTTGTAGACATCTTCTGTATGAGATAAAGATGAATTAGCCTCAATCTCAAAAAACTGTTTAAAAAAAGCTTTTTTATCCATTTTTAACTACCTAAATATTTGTAGATTCTGGTTTTAAAGGCAAATCAAAAAGCTGTCTATCTCTATTTTCTGTTAAATATTCATTGAGTTCAGCGAGTATTTTTTCTTTGTTGGCTTCGTTACTTTGCATCTTTTTAATTAAATAAGAACCGAGCAAAATTTTACGCCGAGTATCATCCTTTCTTTCCTGCTCTTTTTGCTTTGACCTTTCTCTAGCTTCGATAGCTTGTTTTCGAGCCTTTAACTGTTTCAGCTTCTCTAATTGGGCTTCAATTTTCTTTTCAATATTTTCAGTTGATTTTGTCATAACGTCCAATTTCGGGATATAGAAAACCACTCAAGCATAAGGCTCTATGAACTAGAGTTCAAGCGAGCTATATGCTATCGTGTTTTTCATGAAATGCGCACTTACGACTTGGATTTCATCCAAGTCAAAGTTTGCGTAAGGGGATA
>NZ_BKNN01000106.1 GCF_008993995.1 Acinetobacter brisouii | reverse complement strand
TTCTGTCCAACATGGTGTACTTTAGCAAGTTGTTCAAAATCCTGTCGCACAACAGGTTTAATTAGCTCATAAAATACGGTATTCTGATGTGACAAAACCTGAATCCTGGTCGTTAAAGTGTTTGTTTACACTCATATTTTAACTGTTAGGCCTCAGGTTTTTTTATTTAAAGCAAACTATGGGACAGCAGTGCAGTAAGCACCCCTTTTTATAATATATTTCTAAGCTGCCTACATGGCAGTGAACAACCCCAAGAAACAGCATTTTCTGAGAGAATATTTCTAAGCTGCCTACATGGCAGTGAACTCGGGGTAGGTAAATCAGATTGATCAATCTGATTTCTAAGCTGCCTACATGGCAGTGAACATTGTAGATATTCGAAGAATTAAACCTAAAAATTTCTAAGCTGCCTACATGGCAGTGAACTACTATGGTGACATTATGAAATACAAGATTATTTTCTAAGCTGCCTACATGGCAGTGAACTACCGCTGCCATCTTTGCATGTGCATGGATTTTTTCTAAGCTGCCTACATGGCAGTGAACAGCTAATGCATAGGGCTTGAATACAAACTTCATTTTCTAAGCTGCCTACATGGCAGTGAACTCAAGCTGAAATGCAAGACGCTTTTTATAATTTTTCTAAGCTGCCTACATGGCAGTGAACTTAAATCTGTATTATGAATCATTCGACGATGATTTCTAAGCTGCCTACATGGCAGTGAACAGTTAACAGATACACTTAAAACATCATTTAGTTTTCTAAGCTGCCTACATGGCAGTGAACCTTTTCAGTTTTATAACTTGATTCGTCAAATGTTTCTAAGCTGCCTACATGGCAGTGAACAAACATTTTCATTATCTGATGAATCTGTTAATTTTCTAAGCTGCCTACATGGCAGTGAACCTTTTAAACGCTTTTTGTTGTTGAGGGTCACATTTCTAAGCTGCCTACATGGCAGTGAACTTTCGATGAAACTGGTGGCGACGAAGATTTGTTTTCTAAGCTGCCTACATGGCAGTGAACGAGCCTTGCCCGCTTTCAACAGCAATTAGATTTTTCTAAGCTGCCTACATGGCAGTGAACTAGTATCAACGTTTAATTTAGCATTTGTAGCTTTTCTAAGCTGCCTACATGGCAGTGAACTATAAAATTAACACAAAAAATAAAGCCATAACAGCGAGTTAAACCTAAAATCTAGCAAAAGACCCAAGTTTTCACTCACTATTATAACTTATTGATTTTATTAAACTGTTAAAGAGTCAAAAAATATTGGGTTAAAATTCGGGTACAGATGCTTCTGAACTTAATCCATAAGTACTAAAAACCTGAGTTTCAGATTTTTCAGCAGGTTTCTTTTCAATGAACAATTTAAATCGTTTTTTGTCCTGTTCATCTGAAGTGCTTAAACTCAACATGTCAATATACGGTAAGTTGGTGGTCTTCACGACATGGCTATACCGAGCGAGTGCTTCATCAAACCCAATATCACCACGTTTTACACGATGACGTGCCAAACGCTCAGCATTGGTTTTAAATTGCTTACGTCTATAAATGGCATAACCTGTAACTTTACTCTCAGGCACTTCACGTATAGAACTAACATGAACATAGTCAACCAAGCGTTCTAACCACTTACGAATATTTAACTGCTCTAAAGCATTTTCAGATTGGGAAAACAAGCGAAGTTTTTCACCTAAAAATCCAATACCTTTTTCAGCATGAAAGCGATATTGAGGAAATGAAATCCCAATATTTACTTTATTATTTGCATCTTTTATTTCAGCCAAAGCAATATGTAACTGAGTATAAATACGTGACCATAGTTCATAAGGTGAAAAATCATCAGTTTTGATTAAAGTCACTTCAATATAGTATTTCATTCAAATGACCTCATCGAATATCTGTAACATACGCAAGCCCTTTTTTACCTAAGTAAAAGGAAGATACTCCTGCATTTTCAATCTTTTCTTCCAAATCTCGAGCTTGATCTTTGGAAATATTCAGATTGATAATGAGTTGACCACTAGCCTTCGTTAAAATTGAAACAACTTCCCCTTCACCTTTTTTCTTTTCTTTAAGTAAATATGGATTGCCCCAAATTAACTTTTTACTGCCTGTCGTATAACGATCCATAAAATCTTTTTTGGTAAATCCACGCTTAGAAATACCGCTGAGACCACTACTTTTTGTTAAAGCATTGGAAAGATCATACTTTTTAGATAATCTTTCAATTTGCAAATATAAAGCAGAAGCATATAAGCTAATTAAAGGTAACTGCTCTTTAGCATTTAAATAATTCACATCATCAAATTTACTTTGTAGAATATCTAAAGCATCTTTGACTGAGTCAATGACATCAATTGCTTTTTCAGCACTCAGCAACTCAATCTGGCTAGAAACTGTAATTGGGTCAAGTTCAATATCAGTTTTAACCTGATAGTTTTCATCAAGAATAAACTGCGTCACAGCATCTAAATTCAACCAAAGAATGCCCCATAAGTCAGAGGAATAGTCTGACTTAAACGCAGGATCATTCGCCTTGATCATCCCCGTAAATGAGTTTTGATCAGTACTTCCCGAAATATTTCGGATATATACCATTTCATTACTGATCGCTGATTTATCTACAATATCTTCATCTTGCAGAATTTTTTCTATCTCTGAAAAGTAGTATTCTTTATCTTGGCGAGCTTGGTAAAGCTTTCGTTGTTCACCAATTAAACGGTTTAAAACGCCCATAACTGTATCTTTAGATACATCCCGCTTTTTATAATTTCCTGCTTGTTTCAATGTTGTCATTGATGCAATGAAATTACGCCCCCCTTTGGGTAATGGCTGATTATTTGAACCATCCAAAAATGAGTTTCGCCATGAGGATTCATATTCAATAATAATTTGCATCACTCACCTCATTATTGTGCTTCAAAGTAAACTGCATAATCAGTTTGAGGTTCAGGATTGGCTTGATCAGGGTGACGTTTAATCCGCATCATTTTATTGCTATCGTTATAATCTACTTCTACAGTATCAACACACATATAACCTTTAGCTTGTTTAATTACCAGCTCTTGAAGCATATTTAAAGTTTCTTTGATGAGAATATCAATCGCGGTATTGTCTAATAAAATCCCAACTTCACCTTCATTAAAAATCGTACCTTTACGCACGTAATTTTTGTGAAAAACTGCTTTGGGTTCTTTGGTCGGGTCTAAAGTTTGAATAAAGTTTTGTACCGTTTCAGCAATTTTCTCACCTTCACCTTCTTTAATCAGCATGGATGCTCGATCAAACTTTTTGTCGAGTGAAATAAATTGCAGTTGTTCAATACTGATTGAACCATAGGCTTCGTATTCAGTATCACCAAATGTAGTCTTAGAGAAAATTGAATTTTCACCACGCTTATACGTTTTTGTACCATCTGCTTGCGTAATTTCTTCACTTGAACTCGCATTAGAGAGCTGTTCAAAATTACCGTTACCCAATTGATCAATAAAATCAGTAATCAACAACGGGCTTGTGCGTTTACATTGGCTTGAAGGCACCACATAGCCACGAATTAAACCTGTAATAGATGCTAAAACATCGATCAAATTTTTATCTTTAGCATAGTGTAAATCAAATGATTGATCACGGAATAAATGATGGCGTATACAGTTTTGGCTGATGTATAACGGTGTTTCATCAAAATTAATATCCGATGCTTCTTTACGATATTTATAGCCTGTTTCTTCTTTGATCTTACCTGATAAATTACTAAATCCACGTAACTTAGGTAAAGTATGGTTATCAACTGTCTTACCATCATTTCCTGTCAATGATGTTGGACCATTCCAATTCACAACCCCATAACCATATGCTGTAATTTTAAAGTCTACGCTTTTTACACCAGTTACTTTAGCCATGTTATTTTTCCTCTTGTGTTGTTGTTGAATAATTAATCTTAGCTATACGTAATAATCGTCCTTTATATTTTCCACTCTTGTATAATAGTTTTACTACTGTACAGGTAGCTTAGAAAATAAGAGTTTTTCTTATTACATTCACTGCCATATAGGCAGCTTAAAAGTTTAGCCAAATCGGAATAACCTCGTTCCATTTAGTAAGAATATACACTTTTTCAAAAAAATACCATAAGAGTTTTACTTATATTTTAAAAAGTATAAACATCTGATTTTAATAAATATACTAATTTAAAAATTTATCTATTTACATTCTATGCTAAGAATAAGATGTGCCATTAACTAGCGCATCTTATTCTAAAAATCTCAAATAAAATTAATATAAATTAAAAGCTTACCCAACATCTTTAGTTAAATATTTTAATTTATCCAATGATATAGAACCTATTGGCTGCTTATCTGTAATTGCATAATAGATTGCTTCAGGATGTCGAACCCCTGTTCCACCCACTTTATTAAGATCATCTTCGATGTAACTCAAATACAAAGGAAAATCTGCATCTCGTGCATAGTTTTCTAAAACTGCACAACGCACTTGCTGTTTTTTCTCAGGAATCCCTTTCACAGGATGTGTCGTATCAACATTGCCATGCTTTTGTGCAATAAAATTGATCAAACCTAAATCTTTAATAATATTTAAAGATTCTGTCAGGTTGTCATATTGGGTTGTATCATCCAAAGGTGGCGTATAGGCATATTTATTTTCAAAAATTGGCTGTTTGAAATCATTCAAATTTAAAACTGCCAATTGCACAAAACGGCTGTCACCTCGTAATGAGTTTTTACTGATCTTCGACTTTCTTTCATCCGTTTTAGATTTAATCACTTTGGTCGGTTCAGTTACTTTTTTATTAATTAAATCAATGCTTTTCTTAATTGCTTTATCCATATCTTGAATAACGGCAGATTTATCGCCTAATTGTTCTTGTTGCCTATAAAACTCACGATAAAGTTTGTATAATTCAGCTAGCTGAAATACTTTTCCATTCAAATGATTTTGTAAAACGTCATACCATGCTTTAGTTGTTTGTAAACTATTTAATTGATTTAAAAAATAAGCAGATGAACCTTTACAACTCCCATTGGTCACATTTTCAGTAATTGCAACTCGTAAAATATTGACAACATCATTT
>NZ_BKNN01000105.1 GCF_008993995.1 Acinetobacter brisouii | reverse complement strand
TCCCCATCTTTAAATCTAGTTAAATTTTCATATTTCATGGGACTAGTATAAACAATTTTTTACTTTCGCAAGAGGTCTATTCATAGGAAATTAATCCTAAGTAGATCACAGTCATAATAGGTAAGAAGATGATAGATTGGTTTGTTCTTTTTATCCAATTCATAGTCGTGAGGTATCATCATATTAAGTTCAGAGTATTATAGTTTATGATAAAAATCTATTTTTTAGTTTAATTTACTCGCCATTCAGTGAAGTCATCGAGCATTAAAAATCATGGATACTCGCAGGCCTCTTTTTGTAACAGTGGCTTGCTCACTGCTCCAGAAATTTCAGCATTTGAACAACATAGTGAGCAGCTATTTTTGAACAGAATATTGATGCGCTGCATTTAACTATGCCAGATAGCTTTTAGATATGCCTATACTGCCTTTACAAGATGAGTTTTGTCAGAAAAAGTACCAAACAGCATAGCTAACTTCATTCTGTGCAAATGATGATCAGCGGGTGTTCCAAGTGGTTTATGCAAACATCCGTATATGCTCACCTTAGTCATGGATAAATTGTTCTAAGCGAATCATTGCATAAAAAAATTGCCTCAGATCGAGGCAATTTTTAATCGTTTAAACATTTCAGAGTTCATTTTTTACTGTCGCCATTTCAGCATTACTGGCTGATTTTTTACTGCGACCGACCACAAACCCACCAACAAACAGTACCAATGTCACCATAAGCAATCCGAACAGCACATACATAATGCTCCAAAGAGCCGTCACAACACCTTGATCATGACCACCTGTTGGTAGCATTAAACCCAAAACTGCCATGATCAAGATAATCACCGTTGAGCTAAACAAAGTAATGTTGACTTCAAAGGCAAACCAGCGACCTAAAACAGGCGGACGCCACGGCAAGACACCATTGTCATCATAAGTTGCACCGCCATATAAATTGCGCGCAAACACCGCAACAAAGAAACCGCCATAAGCAACTGCAGACATAATTGCAGCGACCCATAAGTGTTGCGGAAAGTCTGCAAACCAGATCATCCAGAGCGCCAATAATGCAAATCCGACAAAACTGTACACCTGCCAAACCACATGGAAACGCGCATGTGGTACCCAAAGTGGATTGGTCATGTGAGTCGAGTTACTGTCAAAAATCAGCGGAATCAGGCTATAACCCAAACTGGTGATGGTCAGTAAAATTTGTATAATTAAAATATTCATCCTTGTGCTCCATGCATTTATTTCTTTGTTTTATGGTGTAATTGTGAGGAATTTAAGCCAATAGATCCAAGGCAACATCCACAATCATGTCTTCTTGACCACCCACCATGCGGCGTTTGCCGAGTTCAACCAAAATATCGACTGTTTTTAAGTCATAACGACGGGCTGCACGTTCTGCGTGACGCAAGAAACTCGAGTAAACACCTGCATAACCAAGTGCTAAAGTTTCCCGATCCACTCGTACAGGTCGGTCTTGCAATGGACGCACCAGATCATCCGCAGCATCCATCAGGGCATATAAATCTGTGCCATGTTGCCAGCCAAGTTTGTCTGCTGCCGCAATGAAAACCTCCAAAGGTGCATTGCCTGCGCCTGCGCCCATTCCTGCCAGACTGGCATCAATTCGGTCACAGCCTTCTTCAACCGCAACAATCGAATTGGCAACGCCTAAACTCAAGTTATGATGGGCATGAATGCCTGTTTGTGTTTCAGGATTCAGGACATCTTTGACGGCTCGGAAACGGTCACGAATATCCTGCATGTTCATCGCCCCGCCAGAGTCCACCACATAAATGCAGCTTGCTCCGTAGCTTTCCATCAATTTGGCTTGCTGCGCCAGACCTTGCGGGGTTTGCATATGGCTCATCATCAAGAAACCAACACTGTCCATGCCGAGGTTTCTTGCATATTCAATATGCTGTTTAGAAACATCAGCTTCGGTACAGTGCGTTGCCACCCGAACCACACGCGCACCCGCCTGATAGGCATTTTTAAGATCGTGAATGGTTCCAATTCCGGGAATCAGTAATGTGGCAATTTGAGCATGCTGCACAACATCTGCCGCAGCTTCAATCCATTCCAAATCAGTATGTGCGGCAAAACCATAGTTAAAACTTGAACCTTGCAAGCCATCGCCATGGGCAATCTCGATTGAATCAACACGTGCCATATCCAGTGCCTGAGCAATCGCCTGCACCTGATCTAAACTGTATTGATGGCGAATCGCATGCATGCCATCCCGCAAGGTCACATCTGAGATATATAGTTTTTTATTTTGAACATCCATGATTGAACTCCTGTTAACCCAGTACCGCCTGTGGTTGCTGTGCCAAAGCCATACGTTCAGCCGTTGCCAGTGCTGCTGAGGTCATAATGTCGAGGTTGCCTGCATAGGCAGGTAAATAATGCGCTGCACCTTCAACTTCTAAAAAGATGGCGGTTTTCAAACCACTAAATGTGCCATAACCTGCAATATGTAAGGGTGCATCTTCAGGAATCACTTCAAACTGAATCTGCTGTTTTAAACGATAACCTTTCACATAACTCTGAACCGCAGCCACCATCTTCTGAATACTGTCAGCAATCTCTTGCTGATCAGCCAATTCACTCAGGACATACACCGTGTCACGCATCATGAGCGGTGGTTCAGCAGGGTTCATGATAATAATGGCACGCCCCTTCGCTGCACCACCAACTACTTCCAATGCCTGACTGGTGGTTTCGGTAAATTCATCAATATTGGCACGTGTCCCAGGCCCTGCCGATTTACTGGCAATTGATGCAATGATTTCAGCATAGTGAACTTTGGCAATTTTTGAGACAGCCGCCACCATCGGAATCGTAGCCTGTCCACCACAAGTCACCATGTTGACATTGTGAGTATTTAAATGTTCATCCAAATTGACCACAGGAACACAGTAGGGGCCGAGTGCCGCTGGGGTTAGGTCAATCAATCGAATATCAGGCTTATGCTGACGCAGCAAGGCTTCATTGTGAATATGAGCATTGGCACTGGTCGCATCAAAGACATATTCGATCTCTTGAAATTCAGGTGAATTAATTAAGCCTTGTACACCCTCATGGGTTGTTGCAACACCCATGCGTTGTGCACGTGCCAAACCATCTGAATCAGGGTCAATTCCGACCATCACCGCCATTTCTAATTGCTGTGAATAGCGCAAAATTTTAATCATTAAATCTGTGCCAATATTCCCTGATCCAATAATGGCAACTTTTGCTTTCTTCGCCATATCTGCTCCTTAATTTTTATTCTGTCACGTAAAATCCAGCACTCCCCAGTTGTTGCATTTCAACTGAGACATATTGATTTGGGTAAATCCATTCTGCTGCGGTTGCACCACCCGCCATCACAATCCAGCCTGCTTGTAAGGGTTCACCTGCTGCGGCTGCCAGTCGTGCCGCCGCCACCAAAGAACGTAAAGGATGTCCCAGTAATGCTGCGGTAGAACCGACATGTTTGACATGACCATCGATATTTAAAGTCAAACCCAAGTTACTAAAATCAGTTTTTGCACTTGCCCAAGGACCAATCACAAAACCACTTGAGGATGCATTGTCAGCAATCACCTCAGGCAAACTGAATTTGAAATTTTCATAACGTGAATCAATAATTTCTAAAGCAGGTGCAATGGCTTCCACTGAAGCGAGTGCTTGTGCAGCCGTGACATTACCGATTAAAGGTTTCTTTAAAATAAATGCCAACTCAGGTTCACAGCGTGGATGTACATAATTTTTAAAGGAAATACTGGTGCCTTCTTCAATCTGCATGGCATCGGTTAGACGCCCCCAAATGACATCGGACAAGCCCATTTGCTGCATTTTGGCACGGCTGGTAAACCCCATTTTGACGCCAACACGCTGTTCGCCCCGTCCTAAACGGTGAGCAATTGATGTCATTTGGATTTCATAAGCTTCTTCTAAACTGAGTTCGCCTTTCGGGTCAAATTGTGCAACTTCTGTGGCATGGCTTGCAGCTTGGTCAAGTAAGCTGGCAAAATTATGGATACTGTTCATGCAGCGACTCCTGAAAAAACGGCACGGACACTGCCTAAACCCTGAATACGTGCTTCAATCACATCGCCTGCTTGTACACTAACCATGGCACCTAAAGCACCTGATAAAATGACTTCGCCTGCACGAAGTGGCGTGCCGACACTGACCATAGTTCGAGCCAACCACTGCACTGCATTTAAAGGATGTCCCAAGCATGCAGCACCCGCACCTGTGGAAACTGGTTCACCACGACGGGTCATCACCATGCCACATAAACGTAAGTCGAGTTCCGACAAAGCCCGCGGGGTTGTTCCCAACACAAAGGCGCTCGATGATGCATTGTCAGCAATGGTATCGGTAATTTTGATGTCCCAATTCTGAATACGGCTTCCCACAATTTCCAAGGCAGGTAAGGCATAGTCAATTGCCTGCATAACATCGAGTAAACTCGGATTCGGCATATCCAAATCCTGTTTCAATACAAAGGCAATCTCGGCTTCAACCTTGGGCTGAGCCAAAATATCGGTTGGAATTGGGTCAGAATCTCCATAGCTCATATGGTCAAACAAAATGCCAAAATCAGGTTGGTCAACACCCAATTGCTGCTGTACAACCACGGAAGTTAAACCAATTTTGCATCCCACTCGACGTGCGCCTTGAGCAAGCTGACGTTCAGTGTTAATCGCTTGAATTTGATATGCTTCATCTAAACTTAAATCGGCCCATTGTCGATGCAGAGGTTCAATCGGATTGCCTGTCTGCTCAGCCTGATACAAAGCATCGGCAGCCGCTTGTAGACGTGCAGTACTCATGCTTCAGCTCCTTCTTCTTCTGTAACCACGGCTTTAACCTGCATTTCTTCTTTGGTTTTTCCACCGACAGCCCAATGTGCAGCAGGTGTACTAGTCGCATAGACACGAATGGACTCTAAAGGTGCATCTAAAGTTTCAGCGACCGTTTGCGCCACGGCTTTGACGCAGGCTTTGATTTTGGCGCTATCTCGGCCTTCGACCAGTGAAATATGAACAATTGGCATAAGGTATCCCTCTCAAATTGCGACTGTTCCATATCAAAATCGGACATTATTCTGAATATTGTCGAATCGCTGTTCTTGTTGTAATCAAGAATGCGCTGAACCTGAATTGACATCCAATGCTTTTTTAGCCAGTATTTGATACTAAAAAGGTA
>NZ_BKNN01000104.1 GCF_008993995.1 Acinetobacter brisouii | reverse complement strand
TATATACAACTGCTTGGGTGTTGTATAGTCAAGCCTCACGAGCAATTAGTATTGGTCAGCTTCATACGTCACCGTACTTCCACACCCAACCTATCAACGTCCTAGTCTCGAACGGCTCTTTAGAGGACATAAAGTCCTAGGGAAATCTTATCTTGAGGTAGGCTTCCCGCTTAGATGCTTTCAGCGGTTATCCCTTCCGAACATAGCTACCCGGCGATGCGACTGGCGTCACAACCGGTACACCAGAGGTTCGTCCACTCTGGTCCTCTCGTACTAGGAGCAGATCCTCTCAAATTTCCAGCGCCCACGGTAGATAGGGACCGAACTGTCTCACGACGTTCTAAACCCAGCTCGCGTACCTCTTTAAATGGCGAACAGCCATACCCTTGGGACCTGCTTCAGCCCCAGGATGAGATGAGCCGACATCGAGGTGCCAAACACCGCCGTCGATATGAACTCTTGGGCGGTATCAGCCTGTTATCCCCAGAGTACCTTTTATCCGTTGAGCGATGGCCCTTCCATACAGAACCACCGGATCACTAAGACCTACTTTCGTACCTGCTCGACTTGTGGGTCTCGCAGTTAAGCGCGCTTTTGCCTTTATACTCTACGCGTGATTTCCGACCACGCTGAGCGCACCTTCGTACTCCTCCGTTACTCTTTAGGAGGAGACCGCCCCAGTCAAACTACCCACCAGACATGGTCCTCGTCCCGGATAACGGGACAGAGTTAGAACCTCAACATTACCAGGGTGGTATTTCAAGGACGGCTCCATTGGAACTAGCGTTCCAACTTCAAAGCCTCCCACCTATCCTACACAAGTAAGGTCAAAGTTCAATGTCAAGCTGCAGTAAAGGTTCACGGGGTCTTTCCGTCTAGCCGCGGGTACACTGCATCTTCACAGCGATTTCGATTTCACTGAGCCTCTGCTGGAGACAGCGCCGCCATCATTATGCCATTCGTGCAGGTCGGAACTTACCCGACAAGGAATTTCGCTACCTTAGGACCGTTATAGTTACGGCCGCCGTTTACTGGGGCTTCGATCAAGAGCTTCGCTTACGCTAACCCCATCAATTAACCTTCCAGCACCGGGCAGGCATCACACCCTATACGTCCACTTTCGTGTTTGCAGAGTGCTATGTTTTTAATAAACAGTTGCAGCGGCCTGGTTTCTGTGGCTGCCAACAGCTCAGGGAGCAAGTCCCATCACCATCAGCAGCGTACCTTCTCCCGAAGTTACGGTACCATTTTGCCTAGTTCCTTCAGCAGAGTTCTCTCAAGCGCTTTGGTCTACTCGACCTGACCACCTGTGTCGGTTTAGGGTACGATTCCTGTGTAACTGAAGCTTAGAGACTTTTCTTGGAAGCATGGTATCAGCCACTTCACTGTACAAGTACAGCTTGCTATCAACTCTCAGCATAAAGCACCCCGGATTTGCCTAAGATGCATGCCTACTGTCTTTCACCTGGACAACCAACGCCAGGCTGACTTAACCTTCTCCGTCCTCTCATCGCATTACACAGAAGTATTGGAATATTAACCAATTTCCCATCGACTACGCCTTTCGGCCTCGCCTTAGGGGTCGACTTACCCAGCCCCGATTAACGTTGGACTGGAACCCTTGGTCTTTCAGCGAACGGGTTTTTCACCCGTTTTGTCGTTACTCACGTCAGCATTCGCACTTCTGATACCTCCAGCATGCTTCTCAACACACCTTCATCGGCTTACAGAACGCTCCCCTACCACTTACGCATAAGCGTAAATCCGCAGCTTCGGCACATAGTTTTAGCCCCGTTACATCTTCCGCGCAGGCCGACTCGACTAGTGAGCTATTACGCTTTCTTTAAAGGGTGGCTGCTTCTAAGCCAACCTCCTAGCTGTCTATGCCTTCCCACATCGTTTCCCACTTAACTATGATTTTGGGGCCTTAGCTGGCGGTCTGGATTGTTTTCCTCTTGACTACGGACGTTAGCACCCGCAGTCTGTCTCCCGGATAGTACTCATAGGTATTCGGAGTTTGCATCGGTTTGGTAAGTCGGGATGACCCCCTAGCCGAAACAGTGCTCTACCCCCTATGGTATTCGTCCGAGGCGCTACCTAAATAGCTTTCGGGGAGAACCAGCTATCACCGAGTTTGATTAGCCTTTCACCCCTATCCACAAGTCATCCCCCGGCTTTTCAACGACGGTGGGTTCGGTCCTCCAGTTAGTGTTACCCAACCTTCAACCTGCTCATGGATAGATCACCCGGTTTCGGGTCTATACCCAGCGACTAAAACGCCCTATTAAGACTCGATTTCTCTACGGCTCCCCTATACGGTTAACCTCGCCACTGAATATAAGTCGCTGACCCATTATACAAAAGGTACGCAGTCACACCACGAAGGTGCTCCCACTGCTTGTATGCATGCGGTTTCAGGATCTATTTCACTCCCCTCACAGGGGTTCTTTTCGCCTTTCCCTCACGGTACTGGTTCACTATCGGTCAGTCAGGAGTATTTAGCCTTGGAGGATGGTCCCCCCATATTCAGACAAGGTTTCACGTGCCTCGCCTTACTCGACATCATTATCTAAGCCCTTTCGTGTACAGGACTATCACCCGCTATGGTTGCACTTCCCAGAGCATTCCACTAAAACTTAGATAACTTAATGGGCTGATCCGCGTTCGCTCGCCGCTACTGACGGAATCTCAATTGATTTCTTTTCCTAAGGGTACTGAGATGTTTCACTTCCCCTCGTTCGCCTTGCATGACTATGTATTCATCATGCAATACCTACCTTATGGTAGGTGGGTTTCCCCATTCAGACATCTCCGGATCACAGGATATTTGCCGCCTCCCCGAAGCTTTTCGCAGGCTATCACGTCTTTCTTCGCCTCTGACTGCCAAGGCATCCACCACATGCACTTAATTACTTGACTATACAACCCCAAACAGTCGTTAATCCTTACAAGTAAGATTAACAACAAGATCAACTAGTAAACTAGCCTTTCTCACAGTTAGAGTCTCGTGAACTTAATCACTGTACAGCTTCAATCTAATTCATATACCAAAACGCTTGATTCAGTTAATTTGCTAGTTCTCATATTCATTCAACATTCACAATTACTTGCTACTGTCTTCTGAATTGAGTGAACAATTTATTTCAGACTCAATTTTACCAATCTGTTAATGAGTTAATGTGTCCTCGTCGGATCACACTAATACCGTGATACTTAAATCACAGAAGTTAATAAATCGCTTTCGCTTATTTACTAATTTCTGCAATCTTTAGCTTTGTACTTAAAAGTACTTGGTGGAGACTAGGAGAGTCGAACTCCTGACCTCCTGCGTGCAAAGCAGGCGCTCTACCAACTAAGCTAAGTCCCCAGCTTATATCATTAATAATGTATCTTCTTTCTGTAACTTCAATTTATTCAATCTCAGCCTTAGACTTGGTGGGTCTGACAAGACTTGAACTTGTGACCCCACGCTTATCAAGCGTGTGCTCTAACCAACTGAGCTACAGACCCTCAGATACATCTTAGAAGAACAACTTGTTGTGGATTCTTACCAATCAATCCGTCTTTTCGTTAAGGAGGTGATCCAGCCGCAGGTTCCCCTACGGCTACCTTGTTACGACTTCACCCCAGTCATCGGCCACACCGTGGTAACCGCCCTCTTTGCAGTTAGGCTAGCTACTTCTGGTGCAACAAACTCCCATGGTGTGACGGGCGGTGTGTACAAGGCCCGGGAACGTATTCACCGCGGCATTCTGATCCGCGATTACTAGCGATTCCGACTTCATGGAGTCGAGTTGCAGACTCCAATCCGGACTACGATCGGCTTTTTGAGATTAGCATCCTATCGCTAGGTAGCAACCCTTTGTACCGACCATTGTAGCACGTGTGTAGCCCTGGCCGTAAGGGCCATGATGACTTGACGTCGTCCCCGCCTTCCTCCAGTTTGTCACTGGCAGTATCCTTAAAGTTCCCATCCGAAATGCTGGCAAGTAAGGAAAAGGGTTGCGCTCGTTGCGGGACTTAACCCAACATCTCACGACACGAGCTGACGACAGCCATGCAGCACCTGTATCTAAGTTCCCGAAGGCACCAATCTATCTCTAGAAAGTTCTTAGTATGTCAAGGCCAGGTAAGGTTCTTCGCGTTGCATCGAATTAAACCACATGCTCCACCGCTTGTGCGGGCCCCCGTCAATTCATTTGAGTTTTAGTCTTGCGACCGTACTCCCCAGGCGGTCTACTTATCGCGTTAGCTGCGCCACTAAAGCCTCAAAGGCCCCAACGGCTAGTAGACATCGTTTACGGCATGGACTACCAGGGTATCTAATCCTGTTTGCTCCCCATGCTTTCGCACCTCAGCGTCAGTGTTAGGCCAGATGGCTGCCTTCGCCATCGGTATTCCTCCAGATCTCTACGCATTTCACCGCTACACCTGGAATTCTACCATCCTCTCCCACACTCTAGCTAACCAGTATCGAATGCAATTCCCAAGTTAAGCTCGGGGATTTCACATTTGACTTAATTAGCCGCCTACGCGCGCTTTACGCCCAGTAAATCCGATTAACGCTTGCACCCTCTGTATTACCGCGGCTGCTGGCACAGAGTTAGCCGGTGCTTATTCTGCGAGTAACGTCCAAGCATCCAGGGTATTAACCTGAAGCTCCTCCTCCTCGCTTAAAGTGCTTTACAACCAAAAGGCCTTCTTCACACACGCGGCATGGCTGGATCAGGCTTTCGCCCATTGTCCAATATTCCCCACTGCTGCCTCCCGTAGGAGTCTGGGCCGTGTCTCAGTCCCAGTGTGGCGGATCATCCTCTCAGACCCGCTACAGATCGTCGCCTTGGTAGGCCTTTACCCCACCAACTAGCTAATCCGACTTAGGCTCATCTATTAGCGCAAGGTCCAAAGATCCCCTGCTTTCTCCCGTAGGACGTATGCGGTATTAGCGTTCCTTTCGAAACGTTGTCCCCCACTAATAGGCAGATTCCTAAGCATTACTCACCCGTCCGCCGCTAAGTCTTGGTGCAAGCACCAAAACTCCGCTCGACTTGCATGTGTTAAGCCTGCCGCCAGCGTTCAATCTGAGCCATGATCAAACTCTTCAGTTTAAAATCATTTGTACTTTACTAAAAGTACTAAATCTGGCTCATTAATCTTACTGACTAAAAATTCGCTCAAATAAACTTCGAGAAATTTCTACCAATTCAATCAATGAAATATATTTTCGACTGATCAACT
>NZ_BKNN01000103.1 GCF_008993995.1 Acinetobacter brisouii | reverse complement strand
ACCATTTTTAAGAATAATGGACGAGGAATTCCAACAAGTCGTTTAAATTCCCCATCATTAAATCTAGTTAAATTTTCATATTTCATGGGACTAGTATAAACAATTTTTTACTTTCGCAAGAGGTCTAATAACTCAAGGTGAGCAAGTTTCTTTATTTTGGCCTCACATATTTAATATTAATATTTGCATTGGATTTTGTCATCAAGTATTTAAGTGGCAAAATAATGCAAAAAATAATGCGGTAGTTGCTGTAGTTATTATTGGATTAAGAAATGATTATACTAATAAAAGAAAATATATTTATAAAGATTTAGTTAAGAAAAATGTTGTAAATATCTCTCCATATTTAACGGAAAATACAAATTTGATAATTCATAAACGAAGAGCTCCTTTGGGTAAGGTTCCTCCTTTAGTTTATGGTAATCAAGCTATTGATAACGGCTACCTAGAGTTGAGTGATCTAGAAAAGATTGAAATTATTGAAAAATATCCAAATGCCAAAAAATTTATAAAAAAGTTGTACGGTGGGAGTAATCTTCTAAATAATCAAAATAGATGGTGTATTTGGGTTGCTGAAAAAGATTATCTTGAAGCTAATGCTATTTCACCTTTTAAGGAGAGATTTGAAAAAGTATATCATTTTAGAAAGAATGGTGGACAAGTAGCAAACTCTCTAATAAATATTCCTTATAGATTTCGTTATATACATGAACCTTTAAATTCGATGATAATCTTGCCAAAAGTGGCTAGTGAAAGAAGGGATTATTTGCCTGTTGCTTTTGTTGGAAATGACTCTATTGCATTGCAGACACTACAAGTTATATATGATTCAGAGCCTTATATATTTGGTATTCTTTCGTCCAGAATGCATATGCTTTGGGTTAAAGCAGTCGCAGGTGGTATGAAAACCGACATAGTGTATTCTAATTCTCTTTGCTATAACGCTTATCCTTTTCCATTATTGTCAGATAAGAAGAAAGAAGAGTTAACTTTGAATGTTATGAATATTCTAAATGAACGAGAAAAATATTCTAACAAAAGTTTGGCAGAATTATATGATCCTGAAAAAATGCCTTCCAGTCTAAGATTAGCTCATAAGAGCTTAGATACCGTGGTAGAAAGTTGTTATACAAATAAACCTTTTAGTTCTGATGAAGATCGTCTTGAATATCTTTTTGTTCTATATGAAAAATTAACTTCTTAGAGGGGAATGGGATGAAAAATATAGTTGAAGTAAATTATCAACAAACTGGGGAAAGCACCTCAATCAATAATATGGGGATGCGAGCTATGCAAGCTCGTGCCTTTCAATCTCGTGATAGCCAGTATTTACTCTTAAAAGCTCCTCCTGCATCAGGTAAGTCTCGTGCATTAATGTTTTTAGGTTTAGACAAGATACACAACCAAGGGTTGAGCAAAGTTATTGTAGCTGTACCTGAACGCTCAATTGGCGGTTCATTTGCTAGCACTAAGCTGAGTGAAAGTGGCTTTTTTGCAGATTGGGACATCAAACCTGAAAATAATTTATGTACTGCTGGTGGCGATAAAAGCAAAGTAAAAGCCTTTAAACGTTTTATGGAAGGTACAGATCAAATTTTAGTATGTACACATGCAACACTAAGATTTGCTTTTGAAGAGTTAGAAGATCATGTATTTGATAATACATTAGTGGCAATTGATGAATTCCATCATGTTTCAGCAGATGCTGATAATATTCTAGGTAATGTTCTTAAAGCTTTAATGGACAATACCACCGCTCATATTGTTGCGATGACGGGTTCATACTTCCGTGGCGATAGTGTTCCTGTACTTACGCCAGAAGACGAAGCAAAATTTGATAAAGTTTCGTTTAACTATTACGAACAACTTAATGGCTATACCTATTTAAAGTCTTTAGGTATTGGCTATCACTTCTATAAAGGACGTTACTTTGCAAAAGATGATGAAGGCGTTATTGCAATTGCAGAAGTACTAGATACCGATAAAAAAACCATCATTCATATTCCAAACGTAAATTCAGGTGAATCAACCAAAGATAAATATGATGAGGTGGATGCGATCCTCGAAATCATTGGTGAATTTGTCGCTAAAGATCCTGATACTGGAATTATCACCGTCAAACGTGCAGATGGTAAGATTTTAAAAGTAGCGGACCTCGTTGAAGAAGATGGTCGTGATAAAGTTGTTGAATATCTACGTAACATTAAAACCGTAGATGATCTTGATCTCATCATCGCCCTAGGCATGGCGAAGGAAGGCTTTGACTGGCAATTCTGTGAACATGCTTTAACGATTGGTTATCGTGGCTCTTTGACTGAAATTGTGCAGATTGTGGGACGTTGTACACGAGATAGCTCGAACAAATCACATGCGCAATTTACCAATCTTATTGCTCAACCTGATGCACAAGACACTGAGGTAAAATTTGCAGTAAACAATATGCTGAAAGCCATCACTGCATCTTTATTAATGGAACAAATACTTGCACCAAACTTCAAGTTTAAAACTAAACGTGATGATGAAGATATTGTTCCGCCAGGAACACTCACGATTAAAGGTTTTAAAGAACCAAGCACGGCAAAAACAAAGGCGATTATTGAAAATGATCTTGTGGACCTAAAAGCAGCGATTCTTCAAGATGCTAAAGTGATTGCAGGTTCAGCAGGTAAGGTTGAGCCTGAAGTGGTGAATAAAGTCCTTATCCCTAAGATCATCCAAACCAAATACCCTGACTTAACGAAAGCTGAACTTGAAGAAGTGAGTCAATATTTAGTCGTTGACTCAGTGATTAGCACAGCAGAAGTCAAAGAAGTTGGTGATAAAAAATTTATTCGTATGGCGGATAAATTTATCAATATCGAAGACCTGAATATTGATTTAATTCAATCTGTGAATCCATTCCAAAAAGCGTTTGAAATCCTATCAAAAGAAGTCACAGTCAATGTACTAAAATTGATTAAGGAGGCAATCGAAGCAACTAAAATTACCATGACTCAAGAAGAAGCTATTGAGTTATGGCCTAAGTTAAAAGCTTTTAAAGTTCAGTTTGGTCGTGAGCCTAGTCTAGAATCAAATAACTTAATTGAAAAACGTTTAGCCGAATGCCTAATCTATATTCGTGAGCAACGTAGACGAGCTGGAGTGTAAAACATGGAAGATTTAAGCTGGCTTCAAGATATGATTGCTGATGATGACTTAGGTCTTTTAAACGTAAAGAAAAAGACGTCTGGTCTAACGGCTGATGAACAATTGGTCTCAAAATTTAATGAAATTAATAATTTTGTGACACAGCATGGGCGTGTACCTGCTAAGGATATGAAAAACATTTCTGAGTTTATGCTTGCGAGCCGTTTAGAAGCAATTCAAACCAATCCAGAGCAATACATGGCTTTAGCAGATTATGATGAACATAATTTGCTGCCACAACATCAGGATTAAAGATATGTCAGATATTAAATCACTTGAAGATATTTTTAACGATGATGATCTAGGATTACTTGATGATGGTAAAGATGGGGACATCTTTAAAATCAAGCATGTGCCTGTCCAACGTGCAGCAGCAGATGAAGTTGCTAAACGTAAACGTTGTAAGGATTTTGATCAATTTGAGCACCTATTTAAAGGTGTTCACAGAGAGCTTCGTGAAGGTAAGCGTAAGCTATTACCATTTCATGATAAAAGTTATCAGCTCGAAAAAGGCAGTTACTATGTATTAAATGGTCTATTAATTTATTTAGCAGACTTTACATTTACTAGGGAAGACAAGACAGTAAATAATGTCCGAACTAGGAAAGATGGTAGAACACGCACTATCTTTGAGAATGGTACTGAATCAACTATGCTGTACCGTTCATTAGCTAAAGCATTATATAAAGATGGACGTATTGTTTCAGAAACCAATGAGCAAGCAAATTCCAATTTCTACACTAATTTTGGCGGTATCTCTGATGATGATACATCGACAGGCTATATTTATATTTTAAAATCTAAAAGTACAGATCCACGTATCCAATCATACGATCATCTTTACAAAATTGGTTTCGCCACGACAACTGTTGAAAAACGTATTGCGAATGCAAAAAAAGAGCCTACTTATTTGATGGCTGATGTTGAAGTCATTGCTGAGTATCAAGCTTTCAATATTAATCCTCAAAAATTTGAATATTACCTACATGCCTTTTTTGGTGAATCTTGCCTTGATATATTAGTGGCAGATAAAGATGGTAAAAATCATCAACCTAAAGAGTGGTTTATTGCACCTTTAGAAGTAATTCAGCAAGCCGTTGAGTTATTAGTAAATGGGCAGATCATGAGTTATCAATACAACAAGTTTACGAAAAATATTGAATTAAATTAAATAGTTATTCGCGGGGGATAAGTGATTAATATTATTAAAGTTAGGGATGATCATTCACCTATAAAATTTCAACAAAATTCTATAGATTCTAAGAAGTTTGTTCTTTGTGATGATATGGAGTGTTCGTGGTTAAATGCTAGCGATACTTTTTCTCACAAGGAATTACGGTCTAGAATTGAACCATGGCTGACTGCTCTTTTTCAATCGGAACATCTATCTTTATTAGCAGGCTCTGGTTTAACACACGCTGTTCATTGGTTAGCAGCAGAAAAAGCTGCTACTGGTATGGAGGCTTTTTCACTTGACGATTTTAATGATCAAGTAACTCTGGCTGCGAAAAAATCATCAGAAGCAACTGGACGTAAAGAAGGTAATTTAGAAGATCAATTACGTGTAGCAAATGAATTGCTTCGTGGGCTAGAAATTTTGAATCATGATAAAGCCAGTGCCCTTAAAAAAGAATTAGAAATAGCAATGCAAGGCTTTGCTAATTCAATATTGGTTAGTGAAAATGGTATTGCCACGGCAAATTCTGAAAAAAGAGAAAATGCTTTCAATATCTTAGTTACATTTCTAATGAGCTTTGCTAGTCGTACTGGCGTACGGGATAGATTAAATATTTTTACCACGAACTATGATCGACTTATCGAAGCTGGTTCAGAATTAGCAGGTATTCACTTACTTGACAGATTTTTAGGTAATTTAATGCCTATTTTTAGGTCATCTCGTTTAGATTTAGACATACACTATAATCCTCCTGGTATCCGTGGAGAACCTCGTTACCTTGAAGGAGTTGTGCGATATACAAAACTTCACGGATCACTAGATTGGATACAAGTAAATAAAGATATTCGGCGTATTGGTTTGCCATTTGGAGGGCTTTGTTGCACAAAGATTTGAAATGCAAAGCGCCCCTAATTGAGCCAAATTTAAGGCGTAACTTGGGTAAGTGGTCGACCTAATTCCGTAAATCTGTTGAGGACTGCTACACGTGCATGAATCTC
>NZ_BKNN01000102.1 GCF_008993995.1 Acinetobacter brisouii | reverse complement strand
TTGAGAAAAGGATGTTTTATTTGCATCTTAAAGAAACGGAGTATCGCTTCAATCATCGGCATGATAATTTATACCTCGATTTGCTTAAATTACTCCGTAATAATCCTCTTTAACTTCCTAAGCTCCTATTTTAATATTTTGCGGTAGGATTTCTTGCAATAAATCAGTTATAAAAGATCGACCATAATTAAATTCATCTGCTGCCATTTGTGAGTTATCAGCAGCATCAATAACAATGAATAGCTGCTTATTTTCATTAGAGAACCTTTCAGAAACCTGCTTTAATCTAAACAAAAATGCTTTTATGTACTCGCTAGGACCGGCACTCGCTGTCGGTATTAGTGGATGACATAAGCCTAATCCAGCTAATTCATTTGCAATTTGAACTAATGCTATTTTATGTGTATGTCTCGCTGATGAAGATTGTCTGTAGTCACCATTACCAAAGCAGTCATAGACAATCGACAATGATCCAGAAGGGATATAGTTGTGTATTTGTGTACTTAAGATTGATTTACCTACACCACCTTCAGCCTGAATAATAAATTTTTGACTATGTGATTCATTAATAGTATCTATTAGTGTTCTTACGATAGGTCTATTTACGATATTTTCTAACTCTTTTATTAAGTTCTTTACTGGAAACAGATCATCTGGGTTGGTTTTAAGTGCCCGGAGTACATCGTATCGTGTAATTTCAGGTGTGTCTTTGTTTTCACTAAGTGCTTTGCGATGGATTAGTTCTTTTAATTCATTAGGAGCATTAACATCATCTCCAGGTAGATAGTAGGCAATATCTTGAGCAAGAATCTCCCTCTGAGCTATATAGTTGGGCTCTTGTGATGGGAATTTTACTAGCTTAATAAAATCTTCTAAATCCTTGCCCTTCAAATTAGTATATAGTTCTAATTTTTCCAAATTAGTTGGTTTAGTAACTGTTCCTGTTTCTTGCAGTTCACAAATTGACTTATAGAAGTCTTCACTTATTGGCCTATTAGAAATGAAATGGAATTCTAATTTTTTTAAAACATCCATTTTATTTTCAAGTGTTAAAAATTTTTGATATCTTTTTGCAAAGCCTTTAAGAGTTTTTTTAAGGTCACTTGGTTGAAATCTATCTTCCTCATGTACAGTAGTGTGTTTGAGTTGAGAGTAAATAATCTTAGAGGCATCCGAAAACTTATTAGATCTATAGTATTCACCTACATCTACAATTTCTTCACCATCCTCAATTTCTTTGTGAAACTCAGACTTACTAGGCCCTTCAATAGTTAGAACATCTAATCCTGATACTGGACTTAAAAGGAGAAGAGCTTTTCTGGCAGCCCATAAATAATGAAAATAATCACCGTCTCTACTTGCTCTAACTAAATCTGTATTTCCCATAGTATCCCCCAACTTATAAATAAAAATATTTATAATTATTAAATTTACTTAATTCTATCATAAGCTTACCGCTATACATACTTAAGCTATTTTTACTTGAGTTAAGGTAATAGGTCTTTAGCATCAACTTCTAAAGCATGGGCAATATCATATAGTTTTTCTACTGTAAGATTTACCTCGCCTCGTTCGATACGTCCCATATAGCTTCGATCAATACAACATTGAAGAGCAAGGGACTCTTGAGTGGTCTTTTTTTCAACTCTCTTTTTGCGGATTAATTGACCAATCATTGTTGATAATTCTGACATTTGGAACCAACTGCTCAAAAAACAGAAATATCAACAATTGAGGACTATACATCCACGGACTATAATCCGTATTTATTTTTATTAAGATTCAGCGATGTCAAAATCAGTTAACTTACCTTTATATGATGAATTCTTAAAAATTTTTATTAATCATGAAATTGAAAATTGGCAAGCAAAACATTTTTGGGAAAAAATGGGACTTGAGCAACATTATAGAGCTGAACACTGTAAGCGTCTTATGTATGTAGGATTAAGAGTTCTAATTAGATGTAAATATCTTGAAATTGATATTAGTAAATCTTCAAAAAAAGCATTTAGTTACAAAGAAACTCCAAGATTAAATGAACTGAGAGATAGGTATAAAAAACAAAAACTTGAAGCCATTTTTTCAATAAAAAAATCTGAATTTTTAAATCAAATTAAAGATAAAGAAAATAATATTGAATTTATAGAATCACTATTATCAGATGATAAAACATTAGAGAAATATTTTATCAACCATAAAGAAAAATTAGAAACTGATATAAAAAACATTAAGTCAAACATTAAACTTATGGATAATATTATGAGTTAATAAACCATAAGTTATTAAAAATATTTTAATAAAATCAAAACATTAAATTAATATTATTCTGGTTGACCTAAGCATTTTTATCCTATATTTTTTCGTCAAATTTACTCAAAATTCGTCTAGTTATGGTCAAGTCAATAAAACAAGTTAGAGAGGAATTTTTTTCTTCAGGAACCTCTATTGCCGAATGGGCAAGAATTAATAATTTCTCACCTGATTTGGTATATAGAATACTAAAAAACAATCAAATCCCACAACGTGGTAAAAGTCATGAAATCGCAGTGAAACTAGGAATCAAAGAGTAGAATATTATGAATTAATTAACTTTATTTTTTATTTAACTGCAAAAAGTATAAAGACCCATGTGTCAGCATGAGTCTTTATGAATTGTCTTTTACTTGGTCGTGCAAGACAAATTCATTCTAGAAGACATTGCTAAATTAAGCAATGTTGAGGGTGCTTTTTGCCTCATTTTAGTATTAGAGGTATTTATGCGCTTAAACACTGATAAAATTCGACAAACTGTCAGACTGCTAAATTTACAATACAGTCAAAGAGCAACCGCTAAGCAAGTCGGTGTTTCTAGAGAGTCTGTGAAAGTGCTCTATGAAAAGTTAAAACTTTTTCCAATTCACAATAATGAACTTAATTTATTTACCAACATTGAACTACTCAACTATTTTGAAATCTCACGTAATACAAGTTATCCGACGAGAAAAATTTATCCTGACTTCGAATACATCAATCAAGAATTAAAAAAGCGGGATATGACCATTGAATTACTTTGGCAAGAATACATTGCTCAACATGAAAATGGCCTTTCATATTCCCGTTTTTGTGAAGTATTTAGAAATTTCCAAAAAAAACGACATTCATCAATGCGACAAAATTTTAAAAGTGGTGAAGCGCTTTTAGTAGATTTTTGTGGTAGAACAATGGAAATTACTTCTCCACTAGATGGATCAAAAAGTTACGTTTCTATATTTGTGGGAGTATTAGGCGCATCAGCGTATACATTTGCTTATGCAGTTCCAAGCCAGAAAGTTGAGCACTGGTTGGAATGCTTTATTCAAGCATTTAAACATATCGGTGGCGTTCCAGAAACAATAGTAACAGACAATTTAAAATCAGCTGTCATCAAAAATAATAAGTTCGGATTGGAGTTCCAAAAAGACTTTGAAGATTTTGCAGCACATTATGATTTTGCAATTATGCCAACTCGACCACGCCATCCGAAGGATAAAGGCCTTGTAGAAGTCAGTGTGCAGATTGTACAACGTTCAGTCCTAGCATCAATGCGCAATCAAAAATTTTTCTCTATTGATGAATTAAATCAAGCCATTCAGCAGAAAATTGACTTAATTAATCGTAAAACCACTCGTCGATTTACTATTAGCCGTTATGAACAATTTTTAGCTTTGGATAGTAAAGACCTCAATCCATTACCGCTTTATCCATATGAATTATGTACATGGAAACGACAGGTACGTGTCAGTGAATTTTATCGAATTGAGTATCAATTTAATCAATACTCTGTTCCGTATGCATATTCGCATTTAAAAGTCGATATTAAAATCACTCACTCAGCAATTCATATTTTTTATGAACGTGAAAAAATAGCTGAGCATGTTATCAACTCCCATATACACCAAGATATTTGCTTGGATGAACATATGTCACCTGAGCATCTTGCTCAAAAAGGTTTATCAAAAGATGAAATTATTTTCTGGGCAAGTCGTATAGGTCAAAGTACATCACAGTATGTTGATTATATTCTCACTCAAAAAAGAGATCTTGCGAAAAATATTAAGTCTTTGAACAAGTTTAGAAAATGGGTCATGGATAATCAAAAATCTCATTCCCTAGAGGGTGCTTGTCAATTCGCCATGGAACGAAAAATTTTCACACTCAAGCGACTAGAAAGCATTATTTCAAACAATGCTCATCTCATACCACAAGCGCCAGATATACAGCCTCGTTTAACAACCCCACATCATAATATTCGTGGAATTAATTATTATTTTCAAGATTCAGAGATAAAAGAACATGCTTAAACAATCTGTCAAAGAGAAATTAGAACAGCTTAAACTTAAAGGCTTTCTGCGTTCAGCAGAATGCTCACTTGATCAAATGTTAGGTCAGGGCATTAGTATAGAAGACTTTTTAGACTATTGCCTCGATGCAGAATTAAATGATCGCTCTAACCGAAGAATTGAACGATTATTATCTCAAGCCAAATTCCGTTATCCAAATGCAAGGGTGGAACACATAGATTATGCAGTTGAACGAAAACTTAAAAAAACAGACATCCATCGCTATGCAAATTGCGAATGGATTAAAGAAGGTCGTGGTTTGATTATTTCAGGCTCAACAGGTGTTGGAAAATCATGGTTAGCTTGTGCACTCGGAGCTGAGGCCTGTCATCGTAGCTACAGCACGATGTATTTTAATGCGATTAGCCTTTTTGATGAAATTGCAAATGCAATTACTTTAGGTGAAATCAAAGATTTTAAGAAAAAAATTTGTGCTGCAAAATTGCTCATTATTGATGATTTTGGATTAGGCGGCTTTAATCAGGCACTAGCCCCATCTTTTCTTGAAATGATTGATAAACAATCTCAAAGTGGAGGTCTTTTAATCACTAGCCAAGTTCCCAAAAAATTATGGTTCGAACAGTTTCAAGACCCAACAATTGCAGATGCTGTGATGGACCGGATTTTACATAGATCCTATGAGCTTGAGATTTTAGGTAGATCTTATAGAGAAAAAATCTTTTCTTTAGAATAAATCTTTTTTAACAGGGGGTGGCCTACTTGGAATAGGAATAAGTGGTAGATCACCAACTGGAATAAGTGGCCGACTTATTCAGTATTTCGCAACTAAATATTTTTCGACAGCAGTATCAATTAATAAGGTCTTCAAGCCCTTATAAATGATCGTGTATTCTGTTGTAGAGGAGCTTTTTTCCTCTACCTGAACCGTACCAGGTTTGTCGGAGAGTCAATATTCTGAGAGACTATCCCGATGACAAAACCAAACTATACCCCCGAAATTAGAGAAAGAGCGGTTCAATTATTGATTGAATCTGAAAAAGATTATCC
>NZ_BKNN01000101.1 GCF_008993995.1 Acinetobacter brisouii | reverse complement strand
AATCAGTCGGCGTAGGATCACAATTGAACATATCAACGGCAAACTTAAACATTTTCGGATATTAACAGAACGCTATAGAAATAGACGGAAACGCTTTGGTCTAAGAATGAATTTAATTGCTGGAATGGTGAATTGGATGCTCTTAAATTAACTTTCGCAAGAGGTCTAATTATATAAACAATATTCTTCAGTGGCTTGAGCCAGCCTTCTTATCCCCTCATCAATTTTATCTGCACTGATTGACCCAAACCCTAAACGAAGGAAATGTTTGTGTTTGTGATCATCTAAAAAGAAAGACTGCCCCGATTCAATGAATACGCCTAAATTTGCGGCATAATGAGACAAAACCGTAGTATCAATATCTGCTGCGGTATCAATCCAACATGCTGAACCACCATTCAAAGCATAAGGTTTCCATGTTGGAAGATATTGTTTTAATGCCTTATTGAGTATTTCACCCCGTTGTCGGTGTAATTGGTGCTGACGGCGTAACATGCTATGGTAATAGCCTTGATCGATAAACAAAGCAAAGACACGTTGATTGAACACATTTGGATGTCGTAACATCAGACGGCGTAAATGTCGAAGTTCTTGTATTAATTCAGGTGCGGCAACGATATATCCCAGACGTAACCCAGGTGCCAATGGCTTAGATAGACTTCCAAGATAAATGACTCGTCCATGTCGATCTAAACTTTTTAGCGCGGGGATCGTTGTATTTTGCACTAACACTTGAGCATCATATTCATCTTCAATAATAATGCTGTCGTTTTGTTCTGCTAACTGCAATAAATTTTGTCGGCGTTGTGGAGACATGGTTACTCCTGTTGGACATTGTCGCCCTGGTGTAACAAATAAATAATCACACTCATTTGCCCGAATTAAAGTCACCCCCTCATGATCCACGGCTAAAGGCACAATATGCTGGGTCTGTAGCAAAAATATATTACGTGCATCTGGATAACCAGGTTCTTCGACACCAATCACATGATTCTGCCGCATTAATAACATCGCCAACATATATAATCCATGCTGACTCCCTACGGTTAACAAGATTTCGTTCTCTTGAGCCATGATGCCTCGCGTGGGCAAAATATGCTGCCGGATTGCATCTATGAGATAAGCGTCGTCCCCCTGTTGAGTAATATCTTGTGACCATATTGAGGCATCTTTTGCAGATAAGGCACGTAATGCACATTCCCTCCAAGCCGAAGCAGGAAAGCTTTCCGCATCTGGCTGACCATAAATAAAAGGATAGGAATAATTCATCCAATCACTTGGTTTAGTTAAATGCCTTTGTGCTGAAGGTCGTATATAAAAGCGAGCACCCCAGGTCGTCGCTTTTGATGTAGTCCGAATGGTTTTGCTCTCACTACTATCAATCTGGAAATTTAAACAGACAAAATGTCCACTCCGCTGTTTAGATTCCAAAATTCGCTCAGCAACCAATTGTTGATACGCAATGGTGACCGTATTTCTACCAACACCCAGTTGATCAGCTAAATCTCGGCTAGAAGGTACCGCCATACCTGGTTTTAAATAACCTTGTACTAAAGCCGAAAACATCATACGGCAGATTCTGCCTTGTAAATTCAAACCACTCTGTGCCGTATTAGAAAATAATGCCTGCCAAACTGTAGCTGAAATTACTGAACTCACTAATCAATCCTTATATCTGTGCATTGCTGCAATCAATTTTGATGTTTTCCTACTCAAACTGGTGCAAAGCTCATAGTTTCAGTCCACTTTTAAGCTAAAACTGGACTTACTCGATATAAAGCAAATGGCATTCCACCATCAACAATTTAAACTAATTTTTAAAAAACAATAATTTAAATATATAAACAACTGGATCCATCAAAACTTTAAATCTGGTACTACACCATATTTCACTATTTCCGTAAATTCAATTCTACAGCTAAATAAACCTTATTTTGGAGCAATACAAATGCAGCAAGCAAAATTAATCCAACTACTTACGGATTTTTCTACAGCATGGAATCAACATGATGTCGAAAAACTCATGGCATGCATGCATCCAGAATGCCGTTTTGAAACTGTAGCTGGTGAGGATGTTCATGGAACCCGAATTGAAGGCTTAGATGCTGTTCGTCAAGCATTTAGCAATACCTTCAAAAGTTTTCCAGATGCTCAGTGGCGAAACGGTAAACACTGGATCAGTGATAATGCTGAATTTGGTATTTCAGAAACAACCTTTACTGCGACAACTGCTGATGGTGGCTGGATTGAAGCCAATATGGTTGATGTCTTTACATTTAAAGATGGAAAAATTCTCGTCAAAAATGCATTCCGTAAAAATAGACCTGTTCAAGCAATCGCGTAAGGAGTCTTTCAATGAATCAATCTGTCCAACATGCAAGTTCATTTCGCGAACGCCTAGAACCGCATAAATCCATACCGACACATAGTTTTAAAAGTTACAACTCACAATTCGACCCTTTAACCGCTCCTGTCCTATCAGGCAATGAAAATTATGCACCAACTTATTGGGTCGGCACAGCAGGTACGCCACCCGAAGATGATGGCCCATTAATGGGTGACACTGAAGCGGACATCGTCATTATTGGTGGAGGCTTCACTGGGCTATCTACAGCACTAACACTGGCTGAACAATTTGGTGCTGCACCACTTGTCCTTGAAGCAAATCGTACGGCGTGGGGCTGTACCAGCCGTAATGGAGGACAAGGTCAAAATGCCTCGGGTCGTTTGTACCGATCACAATGGATTGAAAAATGGGGATTAGACACCGCCAAACGTCTTGATGCTGAAATTCGGGAAGGTTTTGATTACTTTAAAGACCTCGTGAGCGGTATTGAATGTGATGCTCAAGATGGTGGACATCTTTATATTGCTCATCGCGCAAAAAAAATGGCTTTCCTTAAAAATGAAGGTCGAGTCATGAAAGAGATTTTTGGTTATCAGACCCGTATGTTGAACCGTGAGCAACTGCATGAAGAATATGTTGCTGATCAGGAAGCTGCAGGTGCTTTGCTGGAACCCGATGGAGTTGGCATACACCCCTTAAAACTGGCTTTTGGCTATTTAAAACGTGCCCGTGCTGCTGGTGCCAAAGTACACACTTCAAGTCCAGTGCTTGGCTGGGAAACGCACAACGGTATCCATTATTTACGCACCCCAAATGGCATTGTCAAAGCAAAACGTGTGGCTGTTGCAACAGGTGGTTATACCCCAAATGGCTTACACCCGCATCTTTCTGGAAAAATCATGCCGATTTTATCCAATTCTATTGTAACGCGTCCTTTAACTGCGGCGGAGCGTGCTGAAGCAGGCTTACACAGCACCACATTTATTACCGATACTCGAACTTTACGTCACTATTATCGTCTACTCCCTGATGGATCTATGCAATGTGGCAGTAGAAGCTCCTTAACGGGTGCGGATGCGGATAATCCAGTCCATCTCGAACGGTTAAAAGAAGGCCTTTACCGCAAATTTCCAAGTCTACGTGGCATACCTATTGCTTATTCTTGGTGGGGTTGGGTCGATGTGAGTCATGACATGATGCCTCGTATCGTACAACCCAACTCTGAGGAAAGCATTTATTACGCTATTGGTTATGGTGGTAATGGTGTGTCTTTCTCCGCAATGGCAGGACGCCGTCTCGCAGAACGTGTGATGGGAATACAACGCCCTCAATTTGAGCTTCCGATTTATCAATCCCCTTTGCCTTCACATCTGTTTCGACCATTTCGTCGACTCGGGCAAGCATTGTTATATCGCTGGTACCACTTAAGAGATGAAGTGCTTTGAGTGCACATTCAATCATCTGCAATGATTCGGTTATAAAATTATAAGAGGGAATCCATCATGTATGACTCAGATTCAAATCAAAGTTTAAAAAGTGCTTTAAAACCTCGTCATGTCCAAATGATGGCACTCGGTGGTGTTATTGGAATGGGGTTATTTGTGGGTAGTTCTGTAGTGATTCAATCTGCAGGTCCAGCCGCCATTTTGTCCTTCCTGATTACGGGTGTATTAATTATTTTAGTGATGCGGATGCTGGGTGAGCTAGCAACCGCCTCTCCTGTATCAGGCTCCTTCTATGCATATGCACGCCATGCTTTCCAAGATTCGCCTTATTTATCTCGACTCGCAGGCTTCATGACGGGATGGATGTATTGGTACTTCTGGGTCATCGTGATTGCATTAGAAGCGATTGTCGGTGCAAAACTCTTTGCTTATTGGTTACCTGATACACCGCAATGGATCGTCAGTCTGGTTTTACTCGCCCTATTAACAGCAACCAATTTATTCTCCGTAAAATCCTTTGGTGAATTCGAATTTTGGTTCTCATCTATTAAAGTTGCTGCGATTGGTCTTTTCATTTTCCTTTGTTCTTTATATATGTTCGGTCTTTGGCCAAACCATCAAGCCGCTGGATTTGGTGAATTGTTAAATCATGGTGGCTTTATGCCAAATGGTTGGGGACCAGTATTATCGGGCGCTGTTGCTGCAACTGGATTTTACTTTGGCGCTGAGATCGTCACAATTGCAGCCGCTGAAACTAAAGACCCTGAAAAATCTGTTGCCAAAGCGACTCAATCCGTGATTTCTCGCGTCCTGATTTTCTATGTTTGCTCTATTTTATTAGTGGTCTGTATTGTCCCTTGGGACAGTGCAGAAATTGCGACACCTTACGTAAGTGCGCTAAAAGTATTGAATATTCCGTTTGTTGCGGACATTATGAATGTTGTGATTCTGGTGGCTGTACTCAGTTGCTTAAATTCTGGAGTTTATGCTGCAAGCCGTATGTTGTTTGCTTTAACCCAAAATGGTGATGCACCTCGTAGCTTGACCAAACTTTCAAAAAATGGTGTTCCAATTCGTGCCATTCTATTCAGTACATTATTTGGTTATTTCTCAATTTTAGCTTCATACTTCTCACCAGATGCTGTATTTCCTTTCTTGGTCGAATCTTATGGAACTGTAGCCTTATTTGTCTATATCGTGATTGCATTCTCTCAAATCCGTTTGCGTCGCCACTTAGAACGTGTTGCACCTGAACGTTTAAAAGTTCGTATGTGGTGTTTTCCATACCTGAGTTATTTTGCAATCATCGGCATGCTTTCAATCTTTGCTGCAATGGCTTTTATACCTAGCCTTCAAAAAGCATTCTGGTTCGGCATCGCAAGTGCAGGAATTCTATTCTGTATCTTTATTATTCGAGATTATGTAGAGCTAGTTAAATTACGTCATCAAAGTACTCAACTTGATGTGCTCATCCCTGCCAAACAAACCAAAATTTAATCCTCAAATACACTGACCTGTACTTTGTGCAGGTCATCCTCGTCTTTAGGAAATCACACATGCTTTTAAAAGATAAACTTGCAGCTTTCGCAGTAGTGTTCATATGGGGTATTAACTTTTATTTTATGAAAGTTTGCGTCAGTGAGATACACCCTATGCTCCTCGG
>NZ_BKNN01000100.1 GCF_008993995.1 Acinetobacter brisouii | reverse complement strand
AAAATATTTTTTGGAAATAGAGAGCATTTATAAAAAATAGGTATGAAACCCATTTTTTGATGAATTTAAACATTAGAGGTTTAAATCCATCAGAAAAGTTGGAGAGAGAATATGAATTCTCAAGTTAAGCAACAAGTTGTGCATCCGCATCGTATTGTGGGTGGTGGTGCTGGTGGGTTGGAACTCGCAACCCGACTGGGCAACAGTATCGGTAAGCGTGGTCAAGCCCATATCATATTGGTCGATGCCGCATTGACTCACATTTAGAAACCTTTATTACATGAGGTTGCGACAGATAAATTAAATTCATCGGAAGATGAACTTAATTATTTTGCACATGCCAAGAAAAATCATTTTGAATTTTGTTTAGGTCGTATGAGTGATATTGATCGTGAGCAAAAGCATATTGTTTTGGAACAAATGGATTCAAAATCAGGGGAGATGATTGCACCTTGCCGTACATTGGCATACGACACTTTGGTGCTTGCAATTGGTTCAACATCCAATGATTTTGGTACGCTTGGCGCAAAAGAGCATTGTATTTTTCTAGATTCGCGACAGCAGGCAGACCGCTTCCAAAATGAATTTTTAAATTTGTATTTGCAAGCCCAAAGCAAAGTCGCAGGTCGTGGTGATGACACGATCTCCAACAAACGTTTAGATATTGCGATTGTAGGAGCAGGGGCAACAGGTGTTGAACTGGCAGCAGAGTTACACTATGCAGCACATCAGTTTTGTAAATACGGTTTTAAAGTTTCGCCTGAAAATGTCCGTATCAGTTTAATTGAAGCATCAAACCGAGTTTTACCAGGGCTGTCTGAGCAAGTTTCGGCTTCGGCTCAGGCAGAGTTACTCAAAATGGGAGTGAATGTTTTAACTGAACATAAAGTGACGAAAATTGATGATTCATTTATTTATTTTGAAAATGGTCAGTCATTACCTGCAACTTTGAAAGTTTGGTCAGCGGGTATTAAAGCGCCTGATTTTCTCAAAAATATTGCAGGGTTGGAAACGAACCGCATCAATCAGCTTATTGTTCATTCAACACTAAAAACGACTTTGGATTCGCATATTTTTGCGATGGGTGATTGTGCAAGTTATACCCCTGCTGGGCAGCAACGTGCAGTTCCACCGCGTGCCCAAGTTGCAAATCAGCAAGCCATTTTCCTTGAACAGGCACTCAAAGCACATATTGAGCAAGCTGGATTGCCTGAGTTTGTATTTAAGGATAAAGGCTCTTTGGTGTCGCTCAGTGAAAAAACCAGTGTTGGCAGTATTTTAGGGAATATTAACATTCAAGGTTTTTGTGCGCGGATGATGTACGTTTCTTTATATCGCTTCCATCAGATGGCTTTACATGGTTTTTGGAAAACCAGTGTCTTTATTTTAAAAGATCGCTTATCTCGCTCGGCAAGACCTCCTTTAAAAATGCACTAAGTAGATAGAGATCATGGCAGTAAAAGTGTTTTAGAATGCTTTTGCTGCCGATTATTCCAATTTGTTTGGATGTTGTGAAAAAAAGTCATGGCGATTTTTTAAAAATAGCAGCCAGCGATCTATAGATCAAAAAATAGAATTGTTATGCTTAACATCGCTGAGCAGATTATCTGCCGAGCTTTTGATTGTTGATGCAGAGTAATCTAGTCATGCTGAATATTGTGATGCACCCTGTTTAATGGTATTTCAGTACATCTCATTGATCCCAATCATATTTGAAAGTATTGTCCAGTCTGATTTCGTGTATTGAAACACCCAATATTTGAGCAAAAGAAGGAAATCTTTGAGGCAGCTTTAGGGTGTTCAGTGTATGATCCGATACCTTATTATGCCTTGTGGCAGGATGAATCATTAAGCACCGCTTGAGTAGGTTAAAGAGAGATAATCTCTATCTTATTGCTGACTCAAACCATCGTGAGTGATTCACCACAATCATTTTAATTTTAAGCCTGTTTATTAAACCCGAGTTATGACTAATCCAACACTGAATTCAGCCACTCAAGCATTTATCCAACAGTTACAGCCAGTTTTTGCGGGCGATATTGATGGTTCAGATGCAGCCAGACAAGTGTTTTCAACCGATAATTCGATTTATCAGTTTATTCCACAAGTGGTGATTTATCCGAAACATATTCAGGACTTACAAAGCATTATGCGTTTGGCAAGTCAGGATGAGTTTAAGTCATTGGTGATTACACCACGCGGGGGCGGTACAGGCACTAATGGGCAGTCATTGACCAATGGGATTGTGGTCGATCTGTCTCGACACATGAATAAAATTTTGGATATTGACCCAGTGCGCCGTACTGCAACAGTACAGGCAGGTGTGGTCAAAGATCAGTTGAATGTCGAACTGAAAAAGCACGGACTGTTTTTTGCGCCTGAGCTATCGACCTCAAACCGCGCTACCATTGGCGGTATGATCAATACCGATGCCAGTGGGCAGGGTAGTTGTCGTTATGGTAAAACCCATCATCACGTTCTTGCGTTAAAAACAGTACTGATTAATGCTGAAATTCTGGATTCAAAGCCGTTGAATCTACAAGAATTTAGCCAAGGTATTGCCGATAAATCTGAGTTTCAGAAAAAACTCTATCAGCAGCTTTTAGAGATCGTTGAAAATAACCAAGAACTGATTGAGCAGAGTTTTCCAAAATTAAACCGTTCGCTGACAGGTTATGATTTGCCTGCGTTGTATGACGAGCAAACTTTTAATATCAATAATATTTTATGTGGTAGTGAAGGAACACTGGGCTTTATTGCTGAAGCGACAGTCAGTGTTTTACCGATTCCAAAACATCGAGCTTTAATCAATATTGGTTATGACAATTTCCAAAATGCGTTAAAAGATGCCAAAGCTTTAATGACACTTGATCCATTGTCGATTGAAACGGTTGACTCTAAAGTGTTGAACTTGGCCAAGAATGATATTGTCTGGCAGAAAGTTTCGCCGTATTTCCTTGAGCCTGAAGCGCCTTATGTGATTCAAGGGATTAACTTGGTTGAGATTGATGCTGAAACGCCTGAAGCACTTGAAGCATTAAAACAAAAATTTATTCAGCATTTACAGCAGGATGAAAGTGTTAAACGTCTCAGTTTGACGCTCGCCAATGGCAACCAGCAAATCATCGATGTTTATAGTATGCGTAAACGTTCGGTGGGCTTGCTCGGTAATGTGACAGGTGAAAAACGTCCGCAACCGTTTGTTGAAGATACGGCTGTGCCTCCTGAACATTTGGCAGATTATATTGCTGAATTTAGAGCATTACTGGATGGTCAAGGTTTAGCCTACGGCATGTTCGGGCATGTCGATGCAGGTGTATTGCATGTGCGTCCACTGTTAGACATGAAAGACCCTGAATCTGCGAAAATGGTACAGTTGATCAGCGATAAAATCGTTGAGTTAACTCATAAATATGGCGGTGTGATTTGGGGCGAACACGGTAAAGGCTTGCGTTCAGAGTATGCACCTGTGTTCTTTGGCAAGTCTTATCCACTGATTCAAAAAGTTAAAGGCTTGTTTGATCCAAATAACCAGTTAAACCCAGGAAAAATTTCAACGCCAGACACACAGCCACAAGCCAGTTTGATCAAATTGCTTGAAGTGCCGCTACGTGGTGAATCAGACAAGCAAATTGCCAAAAATGATTGGGAAACTTTTGGTACAACCATGCACTGTAATGGGAATGGGGCATGTTTTAACTTTGACCTAGATGATCCGATGTGTCCATCGTACAAAGTGACCCGAGATCGAATTCACTCGCCAAAAGGTCGTGCAACTTTGGTGAAAGAATGGCTAAGACGTGAAAATCAGGGTGAACAAACTCAAGCCTTTGACCGTGAAGTTTATGATGCTTTACATGGCTGTTTGTCATGTAAATCTTGCACGGGGCAATGTCCTGTCAAGGTTGATATTCCAGATAGTAAAGCGCGCTTCTTGGAAAAATTCCATCAACGCAATTCACGTTCTTTAAGAGATTATTTGATCAGTAACTTAGAGCGTTTTATGCCGATGATGGCAAATTTTGCATCGTTGTATAACTTTGTGCAAAAGCAAAAATTGGTGCAAAGCCTGCAACGTGATTTGCTCAAAGTCGTGGATATTCCATTGTTTCATCCACAAGCCAATGCTGATTTGTCTAAACTTGGGGCAATTCTACTCAAGCAAGATTGCTCAAATCTACCTCAAGCCTCGGATCAGGCGGTGATTTTGGTGCAGGATGCATTTACCCGCTATTTCGATACGCCTGTGTTCTTGGACAGCATTGAATTGCTGAAAAAATTAGGGGTTCAAGTTTACATTTTGCCTTACTTCCCAAATGGTAAGCCATTGCATGTGCATGGATTTATTCAAGAGTTTGAGGAATTACGTGCCAAGAGTAGCGTATTACTCAGTAAGGCAGCAGCTTCAGGTTTGGCACTGGTTGGTATCGACCCTGCAATGACATTGGTCTATCGTCAAGAATATCAGGCGCAATATCAACAACCTGTTGCAGCAGCAAGCTTTAAAGTATTGATGTTGCAGGAATGGCTGGTTGCTTATTTGCAAAATTATCCTGTGCAAAATCTAAAGTCAGTTACAGCACAGACTTATTACTTGGCAGGGCATTGTACTGAACGCACTCAAGTTCCAGCATCAACAGCACAGTGGCAAAACGTGTTTAAAGCTTTTGATCTAAAACTTGAAACTTTGGCTTTGGGCTGCTGCGGTATGGCGGGTACTTATGGACATGAAGCTGAGCATCGTGAGCTTTCACAGCAGATTTATAGCCAGTCTTGGCAGGAGAAACAAAAGCAGCATGGTGCACAATTCTTGGTGACGGGTTATTCGTGCCGAACACAGATTAAACGAATTGAACAGGAAACAGCAAAGCATCCAGTTCAGGTTTTAAATGCGATGCTGTCTTTTTAATGTTGTAGATTGAGAACATCATATACATTGGTTTTAGCTGTAGCTGATGTATATGGTGCTTATTTTTTTAATAAGCTGTAATGAAAATTTCTAAAAATATAAACTTTTATCAAAACATTAATCTATTTTAATACGTGTTTTTTTATATTATATTTATGTAAAATATTTGTAATTGATCAATCAAATGAAAAAACTCGCATTTACTGGACTAGCAATAATAACATCGATGACACAAGCACAAGAGATACACAAGTGTAATGTACATGGAGCAATTAGCTATCAGGCAGCCCCTTGTGCACAGGGAAAAGACTTAACTCAGAAGAAAGCATCACCCACAGCTGAGCAGCAAAAGCACATCGTTCGTTATGATCCAAAGGTAGGGATGACAGCCGCACAAGTTGAAAATTCAAGTTGGGGAAGTCCTCGCCATGTTCAACGTATTGTGACTGAAAAGGGAGCAGTTGAACAATAGACCTCTTGCGAAAGTAAAAAATTGTTTATACTAGTCCCATGAAATATGAAAATTTAACTAGATTTAATGATGGGGAATTTAAACGACTTGTTGGAATTCCTCGTCCATTATTCTTAAAAATGGT
>NZ_BKNN01000099.1 GCF_008993995.1 Acinetobacter brisouii | reverse complement strand
TGTACACAGTGCACTGGGTTATGTATCGCCTTTTGAGTTTGAAGCAATGTACTATGATAAGATTAACCCGTTAGGTCAGGTGGCCTAACTTAAATAAAAAAGTCTCCGACAAACCCGGTACGGTTCAGAGCGTGCTTTATCACGGTCTGGATCTAGCCAGGATAGCGACGGAAATTCAGCGCATAACCCAATAAATTCTCCGTCTTGGGCGGACCATGTCACACTAAATGAATAACGAGCTTCGGTCTTAAAATCGAAAAAAGCTTTCATATATTTTGCCGCGTGTTTAGCCTCAGCTCTCAAATCGTCAATTTCTTGGCGGCTGAGATAATAATCATCAGGATATTTCTGCATGAGTTATCACCATTGTTAATTGAGATTGATTGAAAAAACATCCTATACCTCGGTTTTATTGGACTTCGCCTTCCATTTTTCGTATTTTTTGTTGAGATCTTCCGTTAATACACTCCTAAAATGAGCTTCTGCTTCTTGATATGATGAATTATTTGCAATCGGACTTTTCAGTTTTTTCATATATGAAAGTTTTAAAGTCCGGGCACCATGATCAAACCAGGGCTGATTATATTTATCCTTGAATAAGCGTTTTTCCAGGTGATACAAATTTCCGATCTGCTGACGTACCCCACGGTAGCCTAAATAGCCCTCCAAGGCCCGGAAATGGCGTTCAAAATAGGCTTTCTTCTCATCCAGACTGGCATTTTTTTCAATCAGGCTCTGAAACCGCAAAACGACCCTTTTCCCTTGTTCTAGTTGTTCCTTATAGGCTTTATCAGTCAAACGCCAGGTCCAATCTGTGACATGTTTTTCATTGGCCCAATTCTTGGCTTGAAGCTCTTTAATGCTTTTCTTCGGCTTGGTCAGACGTACCAGTTCATATCTACCACAGCTGATTGGATTAACATCACCAATGTAACTAAAAGACTCTGAACTTGGACAGATCTCAAAGATTTTACGGTTAATCTTCAATAAATCTTGTTTGTCTGTTTTGCTCAAAACTTTTTGAGTTTTTTCATCCAATAAGAAAGCATCACTGGTTCGACAAAACAGGTAAGCATCTACTTGCACCAAAAAAGCAGGTTCATTTTTATCAAATTTTTCCCAGCATTCACTCTCACTCAGTCCTGGTAAATAACTATAAGTGAAATGAACCAGCAAGCTAAAAACTGGCTCACTGTTCAATCTTCTTCGATAGGTTTGTTGGGCTGTTTCCAGTAAATGATAACGCTCAATCCATTTTGAAATCATACGGCTTGCTTCATCAGTATTCATATTCAATATGAATTTCTTAGAAACAAGATCATATTCGTTCGTCATCATTCCCATGACATGTTTTGTAAAATCTTTAGGAACATAGCTGTAATAAATCATTTTTTTATTACTCTTAAAGTGATTTTAATAAAGTGATTCTATAAGAGATTTATAAAAGATATTTATTAAAAATTCTATAAAGAATTCTTAAAGTCTCAAAAATGCAATTTTTGAGACTTTAAGAATGATTGTGAATCACCTTCGGAGATTCTATAAATAGCAGTTCCCCAAAATGGGCTTGACGACCGAAACTTGATCAAATATAACGCTTTTAGGGTCTTTGATTTTTTGCGTGGACTGCCAATCCATGAGCCAATTCTTTTCTGTTTGGTTCCTGGGTTGCCTACCCATGAATCAGACACACTCCCCCTTCTTGAGGATTGCCAGTCTTTGAGAAGCTTTAGTGGTGAAGCTGCGTGCGTGAGGAAACTCTAGCTGGCGCGGCTACACTAGGGGCTGGCGGGTGTGACTCCCGCTTTCTACCTGTTCACTCATTTTGATGAATGAACACCCTCCACTCCCAAGGTGGAGGTCAGTTGGGCGACAAGGACACGGGATCACGGTGACGTGGCGGTGGGAGTAACTTCCCTCCTAGGCTGAAAGGGCCAAAACCCTGTATTAAAACAGACAGTCAGAGGACTTAAGGAATGAGTAACCTCGTCAATAGCTGATAACCAGACGCTCCAAGTCAAAAACAAAAATAAAGATAAGGGCGTAGGTTATACCCACAGGTGGGCTTTTGAGGGCATCGTGAGGTGTCAGGGTTGCAAGGCGAAAGCTGGCGCAATCGGTACTCGATTTTAGGTGGAACAGTGAATTTGTCGGAAGACATTCTGTTTTGCTGTCGAGATCAATGGATAGCTCAAGCCTGTAAGGTCGTCAACATGGTGCTTTTTAGGCTGTGTATGTCGATATGGGTAAGGCGTGAACGTGGATGATTATTAACTACATATTGCATTGTATAAACCTGATACGACTTGGAACTGCGATCGGGGGAGATAGGAATGTAGGTGTTGTATGTAGGAGATCGGCACGGGTTCTGCCAGTTTTCAGGCAACTGAAAACAACTGTTTTAATACTAACTTGGGAAGCAGTTTTGTTTGAAGCCGTATTGCTTGAAAATTTCTCTTTAATTTGAAGAGGTTTTCATTCAATCGGAGGCAACTTCCGAAAAAACAGAACTGTGGGAGAGTGACTTAGTAGGGCTTTGCTGTAATGGCAGAGGAAGCATTTCAATTCGAGTGAAAGGCGAGCATTGAAATGAGTAACGAAAGGACACACCATTAAGTTGGAGTGTGTAAGAAAATTGGAAGAATGTGGTTTGAGGATGAAGTTTGGCAACTTCATAGGCTTGGCGGTCTAAACCCTCAAACCACATTTGTAAAAATCGACCTAGAAAATCAGATTCGAGTGGCATCGGATCCAGAAATTCCAAGAACCTTGAGAAAACAAGTCAAATCAAAGTCTTTGATCCGACTTTTTAAAAACGGTTAGTGGGGAGCTCACTTAAAAAAATCCTGACGCAGTCGATTCTGCTGAACGAAATTAAAAATCTGTGTGTCCCTCATCACACATAAATAACTGAGATCAAAGTCCTGAGTACGACTATAAACTGCTTTCCATTTTGCGCTCATTTGCGTTTTAAGCCATTTTTTCTATTTAATATAGGGATTCTTGGTAATCAGTGAAAAAACGCGCATACCCCCTATTTTTTGCTTTTAATCGCTATATCAGAGCGAGTGTCCACGAGCGAACATACCAAAAATTGCGCCTAGACTCCCTGAAAAACATTTTTTTTAAATCTAAATACTAAAAATGATCTGAATAGTTGCAATTTTTTGATTCTAGATCGAGCGAAGCGAGCAAAAAAGTACTATGAGCGAAGCGAATTCCGAGCTGCTTTTGCTTTTTATCAAATTCACAAAGAGATTAGCCAGAAAATTGCCCCAGCGAACTGAGCGAAAGCGAAGTTCAATAGAGTTTGAGCGTAGCGAAAACCAAGGGCAATTTTGAATGAAAAAGGTTTTTAATGTTTTTAAATGCTTTTAAATGCTTTTAGACACGCTGAAAGCCTTATATAGCAAGCATATTATGAGTTATATAGCAACGTTTGCTCGGTTATATAGCAACGTTTGCTCGGTTATATAGCAACGTTTGCTCGGTTTATAGCAACAAAATATATAAATGTTGCTATATAATTTTAATTCATTTAAAATCAATAACTTAATTTTTTGAAAAATTAAAAAAAATCACTAAAGTATTGTTTTTTTGCGGTATATGACAACATTTTCTCGGTTAAAAAATATAATTTAAACAATATAAATTATTGAAATATAACGATTTTTAAAAAAGTCACAATCAGAAAGATTTTATTTATTTGACAACTTCTTAATATAGTGTTGTTATAACAACAATAATTTTAATTGTTGCTATAATTGCCATGCAGAATAAAGATCTTGTTGTTAAATCTAATAAATTAATACAGGCACTTCAGTCTTTAACTTTATCTGAAGCAAGACTAATACAGTTAGCAATCATTGATGCCAGAGAAACAGGAAAAGGGCTTACAACTGAACAACCACTTGAATTAAATGCAGCGAGATATGCTAAAGCCTTCAATACTACGCTTGATGCAGCATATTTAACATTATTGGAAGCTGAAGAGACTCTTTTTAAACGACAATTTACTATTCAAAATGAAGATGGGTCAGTAACAAAAAGTCGATGGATACAAGATGCAAATTATAAAAAAGGTGAAGGTCGCATTTTACTTACATTAACAAGAGTTCTTATTGATCAAGTCACGAAAATTGATGGCTTTGAAACATATTTTACTAGCTATCATCTAAAACAAACTGCAAATTTTAAGAGCATTTATGCTGTTCGATTATACGAGTTAGTCAAGCAATGGAAAAATGTTGGCTATACACCTATTTTTAATACAGAAAAGTTTAGAGAACAACTTGGTATCGGTATTAATGAGTATGCTCGAATGGAGGCATTTAAGAGACGTGTTTTAGATGTTAGCATCGAACAAATTAATGAATTTTCAGATATAGAAGTTGAATATCAACAACATAAAAAAGGTAGGTTGATAGAAGGCTTCTCATTCGCATTTAAACAAAAGAAATTAAAAACAAAACAAACTAAAAAAAATACTGAGATCAATTTAGAAGAACGTGCTCTTAAAATGACAATAGCTCAGCGCCATTTTTTTGCAAATAAACTCTGTCGATTACCAGAGCTAGGGAAATATTCACAAGGGACAGAGAGCTTTGACCAATTTGCAGTAAGAATTGCTGAACAGTTAAGCGATCCTGTGAAATTAAAAGAATATTTACCATATCTTGAGCAAGTTGGATTTACAGCTTAACTGTCAATTGACATTGTCAAGTTAACAGTCAACTATTAACACAAGTTGACTGTTAATTTACATTATGAAAAAACTATCAGTTTCAGAGTTAGCTAAGCTATATGGATTTTCAAGACAGGCCATATATGCTCATATAAATAAAGGAAATTTATCTAAAGGATCAGATGGGTTAATTGACTTTTCTGAGGCAATCCGCGTTTTTGGTGAACCTCAACCAAAGGAACCAAGTGTCAATCAAAGTCAATCAATTGACAGTCAACATCTGACAGAAGTTGACATGCTTAAACGTCAAGTTGACATGCTTGAAAAACAATTGAATCAAGCTTTGCTTCGAGAAAACCAGTCCTTAGAACGAGAGTCTTTCTATCAAGAACAAATTGAGGCAATGCAACGTCTTTTGGAAGCTCCAAAAACCAATATGACTACGTTTACCGATCAAAACCCAGCGCAACCGACTGGATCTCCAACTGATCCAGAACCTGAGCCAACTACAAACAATGGTGAGGTTACTACACCAGAACAACCGAAACGCTATCCAGTGGCAGAACAGATCGATCCAGAACCCGAGCAACGCGGCTTCTGGAGCAGGTTTTTCAAGCCATATGGGTAGGGTGATTGTTCACGGCAACTAATCAAAAACGTGGAACAATGTTCAAAAAACATACGTGGAACGTGAAAAATCATAAAAAAAGCCCGAACAGTGATGCTCGGGCTATAAACTTTGAAATAAGTATTTGAATTTCAAAATAAATTATAACACATTTCGTATAAGGTGTATTATGTTAATTTTAGAAATTCTAAATTTTTGAATATAATTTGAGATTACTTTAAATCATTTAAAATCTTGCTTTTAAGGATAATTTATCAAATATATTCCTTATCCCTT
>NZ_BKNN01000098.1 GCF_008993995.1 Acinetobacter brisouii | reverse complement strand
ATATTATTATATGATATATTAGCTATATGGCTAAATTATTGGGGTGAAAATGATGGCAACCAGAGCCGAGATTGGCCAGAGCGTTCGTCAAGCACGTAAAATATTAGGCTATACACAACAAAAATTATCCGAAGTGACGAGAATCAATAAAACAACCATCTCGGAGATTGAAAATGGTCGGTTTACCGGATCTTTTGACATCTTTGAACGTGTACTGGATGCAGTTGGCTTGCAGTTTGAGGCGACACACAAAAAGCATAACTTACCGGATTGGGATGAAATCGAAGATCTATTTTCTGAGGATGAATAATGAATAATCCGATTGATCTACCGAGTAAAATCAATACGATTGAGGTATACAACGGTCCAGTTGAGTTAGGTGTACTGTCTTATGGTTCCATACACCACTATCAACCGATTCAGGCAAGCCAACATGTCTCACTGACCATGACCCAAAAAGGCATGGATGGCTATTCTTCAGGTTCACTCCACCCGATATTTTCTCAAAACTTGCCTGAAGGTTTTAATCGCAGATTCATTGCTGAAAAATTGGCAAGATATGCAAAAGTCAATGATATGTATTTATTGGCACTGCAAGGCGATCAGGGCATCGGCATGCTCGCTTATCAGAGTATGCTGAATTTACCTGAAGCCGAATCGCTTAGTTTAGGTGAAATTCTATCCTATAACAGCCATGAGCCACTGTTCCCTCAGTTATTGGAAAAATATTATCTGCGAAATTCTTTGGCTGGCATGCAGCCTAAAGTCAGTATTCCTAATGCCAATACCATCGAGACGGATCGAACAGTCCAACAAAAAGATTTAATCGTAAAATCTTTCGATTCAGAATTTCCTTTACTGACGGTCAATGAATTTGTCTGTATGGAAGCTGCCCGATACTGTGGGTTAAATCCTCCCAAAACCTATTTATCTGAAAATCTCGAAACCTACGTTGTCGAACGCTTCGATAAAACAGAGGATGGTTTAAAATTGGGGTATGAAGACTTTACGACCTTGATGAAAAAGTCGAATGACCCTGATGCCAAATATACAGGGAGTTATGAAGCGCTGTTGAAAGCCACCTATCTTTATACAGGGAGTCTCGCTGAAGTTGAGAAAATGTATACCTACATTGTATTCAACTGTTTAATTGGCAATGGGGATGCCCATCTGAAAAACTTTGCACTGCAATATTCACCAGATATGCAACAGGTATTTGTCTCTCCACCCTTTGATATTACCCATACCCTGATCTATGAAACGATTGATAATCAGATGGCGCTTAAACTCGAAGGAAGCAAAGCATTCCCCAATCTGTCACATCTCATCAAACTGGCACAAAGTAATCAATTCAGGATTCGAAATCCCAAAGAAATCATTGAATCTTTAAGTGACAAGATGATGGATTATCTTCAGCGCTCCAATGAAATTCAAAGTTTTGCTGGGTTACGCCAATCAATCGAAAGCTCGATATCCACAGTGATGACATCAGGTAGTTTGACTCAACCGTATCGTCATCACAAACAGAAAAAATTTGAATAATTCAGATGCAACCGATGCCTGCCCTTCATAGTTCGGGCGATGTTCCTAAATAAAGCATCAATAACATAAACCTAAAAACCTCACTTTTTGGCGATTTTCTGGCTTTTTGCTGACCCACCTTCGTACACTAAAACTGAGGCATAGAGACAACGACGGGATGGAGCAATGGGTCATCATTGCTGAGGTCTGCTCCTCATTCAAACTCACTGATGCTGGGTCTAAAACTTTATAAACACTTTAAAAAAACACGGAGCATTGCATGCGCAATAAACAAATTCTGATTCGACTCAGCGATGCAGAACATCGACAACTGGCTGAACTGTGTCAGCAGCTGGAGCTAAATCAGTCAGAAGTGATTCGGCATCAGCTGTTCAACCAGAAGCCGTCAGTGCACGTAGAGCTGATACAGATTCAAGAGCTTCGCATCATTGCACTGCAGCTCAAGCAAATTTTACAACGCGATGATTGTCTCACCCCAGCTGAACGGGCAGATCATACAACGGATCTTGAAGCGTTGATCGAGGCGCTTAAATTGATCGTGCGCAAACTAAGTCAAGGAGTTCACCTCGTATGATTTTAAAGCTGATTGCAAATACTCGCTCCACGTCATTGAAACAACGCGTCAACGGGTTATTGAACTATATTCAAAATCCTGAAAATACCCGTGCACAAAATCTTAGCAATTATATCCGTCAGCCCTTTGCCTCTCAGCCAGCGTGGGATGAAGATGCACTGCTTGAAAAATGTGTCTATGCCAGTTCAAGGAATTTTCTGGATGATGATCCTGAGCAGCAAAAAATCGAAATGCTGCAGACGGCCAGTTTAAATCACCGGGTAGACGATCCAATCGTGCATCTGGTGGCGAGTTTTAAAAAATTTGAAGTTCCAGCAATTCAGCAAATCGAAGAGCAGATCGATATTCTGCTCCGGCATTTAAATGCTGAAGCGCTGCAAGTGCAGTATGCAATGCATCTCGATACCGATAATGCGCATTATCATGTCGTGATCAACAGAATTCATCCATTTGAAAAAAATCAGCATCAGCAGCACAAATGCGTCAATCTCGGTGACGGCTGGATCCTCAATGCCTTGCACCGCAGTGCGGCAGAAATTGAAGCCACGCAGGGCTGGAGTTCTGAGCCGAATCCGATGTTTATTTATAATCGACGCACTCAAACAGTAGAAAGCAATCCTGCATACATAAAAATCTCGGATGCAGAGAAACTTCCTGCACTCATTCTGGATCGGGCTTACCGACATCAACAGCCCAGTGTTCTGCAACAGGAGATTCACTTTGCAAAAAGCTATCAGCAATATGTGGAAACGGCTGTCCAGAATATTTTGCGTCGCGTCAACAGCTGGCCGGAGTGGCATCAGGCGCTGGCAGAAAAGGGCTTAAGCTTTGAAAAGAAATGGTGCTGTGTTTCAGTTAAAGACTTATTCTGAACAGATTACTTTTAAAGCATCGTTGTTTTGTCAGAAGCAAGCTACCCTGCCCCAGCTGCAGAACAACTGGGGAGCATATCAGGTCGCCGAGGGAATCCGTCCCAAAGCTGTCCCGGATCAGGAGGTCCAGTCTCGGGTAGCGTCTCCGTCCAGCAAGATGAAGATTCATCCATTTCATCTATTCAAGGCTGAAAATTATCTGGTCGCAGAATTGCACACGATCTATCTCGCGCTAAAGACACAGAAAGATTACATCACCGTCCTGCACAAACAGGCCGCGGCTGAAATCAAGCAGAATCATGAAGATTATCAATTTGTTGAAAGAGATCTACAGATTAAACAGCAGCAACAGCAGTATCCATCAATTACCTTGGATCAGATCCAGACCGCACTGGACGATCAGCATGCTCTCCAGCAGAAAAATGATCGCTCTAATCGACGGACCCAGTATGCACTGAGTCACCAGCAATTGACGGCCAAGTTAGTGAAGGATGAACTGTTCAAGAATGAGCTGGGACAACGGCTCTTGCCATCGCCGGAGATGCATTCGGCACAGATCACCTCCTACGCGGATTTTATCTCGCATCTCAATCGGGAACATCCACTGGTTATTGCCCAACAGTTTCTGCTGGATCAGCGTCAGTCTGGCAATTTTATTCATGCACCCAATCCCCAATGCCGTCAGGCGCAGCTGATCTATGACGAGCAGCTTAAACATGAGCCGATTGCGGTGATGAATCAATACGGCATCCAGATGTTTAGCCAATATTCCATCCCGCGGATTCAGCAATGCCTGCAACTCCTCGATGCACATACTCCAATTGTGTTTTCAGGGGATCGGGCGTTTCAACAACAGGGAAAAATTGCCCTGCAGCATCGGGATCACCAGATTGAAGACCCCAATCCTCGCCACGAGCTACCACAGCTGGAGCAGATCACATCCGCCGATCTTGAGGTGTTTTTTGACAAGTTATATCAGCACTTCTATCAACATCATAATCTACAAACCGCGATTTTTAAAGCCAATTTGTTGCTGAGTTGCTGCCATGTAAATACCAATCAACTGGAGCAGAACCTCAAGGAATACACAGATGAATTTTTTAATTTCAACTTGCAGCAGCAGGATCGCAACACTCTGATGCTGCGCTTGAAAAGTGTGCTCTGCACCCAGCCCATCGCGCAGAACCGGCAATACTTTAATGCGCAAGATCTTGATTGTGTTTGGCAAATCGCATTAAAACTTGAATACAATTTATTAAAACGAAAAACAGCCAAAATCATCAACAAGCCACAGCCTCAGGGTGGTTCGAAACTCGTCATTGAAGAGATTGTGTTACCCGAGAGAGATCCGGATTTTTTAAATGAGGTGATGCAAGAATTACAGTTCGAGTCTCGCAAATCTCGGCTGCAGCAACAGTTCCTCGAAGTTTCTGAGATCAGTTCAACTTCAAATAGTCTGGGGGCATGTCAGCGCATTGATGCTGAAATAAAATCCCTACCGCACTTTCCTAAAGACCGATATCAAATCATCTGTCAGTTTGAGCATCAGTTTTATATCGACCGAGAGCTCAATCAGACCGCCTTTATTGAAAACAAAGCACCGGCATATATTACTGTCGTTAGTCCGTTGGAGATTCATGTCCGTGATGCCCTATTCTTAGCCCACGCGCGATATGGGGAAGTCATGATCTCCGGCAACGAAGAATTCAAGACACAGGTGGAAGCCATTGCCCAGCAGTATCAGATTCCCGTGATCCGAAAAGAACATCTCGAACAGCGACAAACCCAACCAGAGATTCCGTCCCATGAACGTCAGTCAAATCGACCTCAACCAGATCTAACACCACCCATTGAACCACAGCAGCGGAATGAATCCAAACCTCAGAAAAGTGGGTATGGTCATGACTTTGGCTTTTAGACAAGACGGCTCAAAAAAGCCTAAGTGAAGAATTATACGTTAAGCCAGTATATAGCTCGATTCAGGAAAATGTTTTAACAATGCCATTTTCACTGAATCAGGTGTATTGACTTCGGGCTGCACGGCCAGCAAATGGTCTAGCCAGACCAGAATGGCTTCATGATTGTTATAACAGTGATTGACGTCCAGATAACTGGCCATGCCGTGATCCTAGCCAAAATAATGGACAGCACGTCCCTCTAAAGATAACCTAACTTTAATCTTTGGAGATTCAAGAAATGGCTAAACGTTTTAGTCCTGAATTTAAACAGCAAGCGATTGATTATGCACTTTCAAACTCACACGAGCCTATAGCTGCAATCGCCCGGAAATTAGGTGTGGGTTATTCAACTTTAGATAAATGGATTCGTGAAGTAAGCGTCCGCTGAATCCCATACCAATTTTTAATTCGATTTAGGTTTCCAGCAGTGCGGCAGCAGTTCTTCAATTTGGGGCACTTTGTGTGTCGGCAGCTTTTGCAGCACATCACTTAAATAACGACAACTCGGTATTTCCATGAAAACTTTATCAAATTGATACAAGAAAGCAAAGGTTGGGACATTAGCAGGAACACAACAATTTTTGCCCGATCTCGTTGCTCTACTCGAAGAAAACAAGAAATTCAAACAACAACTCAAAATTGCTGAAATGGAAAAAGAATTTCTAAAAAAAGCGGCAACTGATGTGTCCTGTTTTTTCAGCACGCCTCAATAATACAGTGTCGCGGAATGCTAATCTGCCCAATAGACCTCTTGCGAAAGTAAAAAATTGTTTATACTAGTCCCATGAAATATGAAAATTTAACTAGATTTAATGATGGGGAATTTAAACGACTTGTTGGAATTCCTCGTCCATTATTCTTAAAAAT
>NZ_BKNN01000097.1 GCF_008993995.1 Acinetobacter brisouii | reverse complement strand
TACGCACTCCAAACTTTAGTTTGGGAAAGTGCGCCCTTCGGGAAAACCCACAACAATCATATAGCAACTTGAAAGCAATGTTCAAGTGCGCTTATGATTTAGGGGGATTTCCTCTATTTGAAAGGTATGTTAAAGATGAAAATTGAGTCATTGGAACAACAAATTTCTAAGCAACAAGAGCGATTAAAACAGTTAAAAGCTCAAAAACAAGCTGCTGTAGCTCGTGAACGTTCTAAGCAAAAAGAGTTAGAACGAAAGAATGATACAAGACGTAAGATTTTAATCGGCTCTTGTATGTTAAAAATCGTCGAAAATGACACTGTTGCTCATGAAAAGTTAATGGCTCAGCTCGATAAATACTTAACCGAAAATCGAGATAGAGAATTATTTAATCTTCCATTAAAGGAGTGAGTGATGAAAATTAGGGCTTTATGTTTGGCTGGTATCTTGGCTGTTACGACTGTTACTTCGACATCGAGCATGGCAACAGGTATCCCTGTTTTTGATGGTGGCAACTTTGCCAATATGATCATTAACGCTGCTAACCAAGCAACGCAAATTTCTAACCAAGTTTCGCAAATTAATAGCTTGTTACGTGGTAATGCCTTGTCAGAACAAGCATTGCGCCAATTAGGTCTTGGCAACTATAGCGGTCTTGTCAGCCAAATGAGCGCACAGTATCAGGATTTGAATAAAATCATTTCTGCATCAAAAGCACTTAATGCTTCGGTGGGTGAGGTTCAAAGCCAGTTCCAGCAGCTCTACCCTAATTTCCAAAACATGAAAAATAAATCACCTGAACAAATGTATCAGCAGTTCGGTAAGTGGTCGGATCAGCTTCAAGATGCCAATAAATCTGCAATGCAGGCTCAATCGACAATCAACAACATTAAGGATCGGAATAATCGGATTGCATCAATTTTGAATGAAAGTGCTGGATCGGCTGGAGCTTCACAAGTTGCTCAATTGCAGTCATCTAATCAAATGTTGGGTGTTTTGGCGCAACAAATGAATGATTTGCACACGGTTATGGCTGCTTCGGCTCGTTCTGCTACAGAAGCTCAAGCAACCGCCCAAGCGGAAAAAGATGCTATGCGTAATGCTTGGAAACAACGGAATACCAGTAGCCTTGATTTAGGTTCTACCAAGGCAAAGGGGTTCTAAAATGAAATATTTGAATATTTTGATTTCAGGAATTTTGATTTTTTCCCTTGCTGGTTGTGGCAAAAAAGATGAAAAAACACAAGAAGATTGGAAAAAAAGAAATACAAGTGATTTAGACCTTGATAACGCCAAAGGCAAAGGATTCTGATTATGGCCAGACTAAACAGATCCATGCTATCAACGCTCTTGATTATTGGGTTGTTTGTCATGTCCGCCCATGCAAATGCTGCGATTGATGCTTCATCAATCGACAATATGATCGAGAAGTTCCAAACAGCAGCAAGTACATGGCAAGCTCCTCTGTTGAACTATGCAACTAACCTATTTTGGATCCTCGCATTTATTCAATTCAGCTGGGCAATGATCGGCTTGGCATTTCGTGGTGATGATCTTTCGATATGGGCATCAACTATCGTCAATCAGATTATGTATGTCGGCTTTATGTCATGGCTTTTGATGAACTCAGCAACGTTCGCTGAAGCGATTGTAAATAGCTTCAGACAGGCTGCATCTACCGCCAGTGGCTACAGTTTGCTTACGCCCTCAGACTTTTTTGTGAACGGCTGGAAGATCGTCCAAGAGATTTTAAACTCGGTAAGTGCTTGGTCGCCTATTGATTCATTGGGGATGCTGATTGCTTCAATCATTATCATGATTGCATTTGCCTTGATTTGTGCGTTCTTGGTTTTGGCGTTGGTTGAAATGTATATCGTGGTATCAGCCAGTGTCTTAATGATGGGGTTTGCAGGTTCGCAATGGACGAAAGACTATGCCCTAAAAACTATTCAATATGCTGTTTCAGTTGGTGCAAAAATATTTATTTTACAATTGATTGCAGGTCTTGGACTTACTTTTATCAAAGAGTGGGCTACGGGCTTTAATGTTGAAGACAATGTAAGTTTGGTCGGTATGATTGGCTGTAGTGTGGTACTGCTGGCATTAACCAAAATTGTGCCTGATATGCTCCAAGGTGTGATTAACGGTTCATCTATTGGAAGTGGTGCTGCTTTAACTTCCGCCCTACGTGCTGTGGCTGCTGCGACAGCTGGCGCTGCTGCTGGTGCAGCTGGTGCGTCTATGGCTACAAAAGGCGCTGGTGCTTTGGCAAGTGAACAGCTTAAAACAGCTCAAGCAACTGGCACAGGCCCATCGAGTGCAATGGGTAAAGCTGGTTTCATGGCTGGTAATATGGCTATGAATATGAGTTCTGCTTTAAAAAGTGACCTTGGTAGCCGTTTGAGTGGTTCTACGACTGGTGGACGCATGGCTGGCTCGATGATGAATAAAGCAAACGAGCTGCGATCAAAACGATCTAAAAGCAATCAGGATGAAAACACTATCTCATAGGGCGAGACAGATTTTTTCTGATTATTCGCATTTGTTTAGTTGTTGTTTTATACGCTCAATCCTTGTAATAAGACCATCCACACAATTTTGATGACGTTCATAAAGTGGGTGGTCTTTATTCTGCCAGTTATCCAATATTTCTTTGGCTTCGATGTACTCTTGTTCTAGTTTGTAGAGTTGACCTTTCAGTCCAAAATTATCTTTATTCCAGATAGCTAATAGCTCGGTTTCACTTAGTTTTGATAAATCAGTCATTAGTAATACTCCCAAAATCTGTATGTGTTCGTAACGCCTTAAATATCCGTTTTGCTGTTTCTTCTCGAACGGATTTAGGGTCACGCAAAATATTGGCAATCCATTGGGCAAAAGTGCTGTAATCAGGGAAAGTAGATAAATCCGATATATCGCTAACCTTGCTGAGTATCGAGCTATATTTCTGTATCTGTGCATCTGTGAGCTTACAGAACATATCTATCGTATTTTTATCTCGCCCTGTTTCGATAACTTTCGGTTTTGGTTTCTCCTTAACTGTAAACTTAAAGCCAACCACAGAACGCCCACGCTTCACATTTTCATAGCTTAGGTCTATATCGGTATTGGCTGTGATCTCCTCCAGTGACGGTTTAATTACACGGTCTTTAAGATTGCCAATACGTCTATATGATTCAGGCAAGCCCAATTGCTCAAATAATTCATCAAGACTGATTTGAAATCCGCCCATTGTTTGATGTTTCTTAGCTAGATGATAAAAGTCTAGGGAATAATCTTTTTTTAGCCGTAAAACCACTTCCTTTTTATACTTGGTATAAGGGTTTAAGGCATCAAACTCTCTAAGTAATAGTAGCACTTCATCACTAAAATAAAGCTCGGAACCGCCTTGCCCTGCCTTATAAATAACTTTATTTACCCAACGCATTTTTACTCGATCACCATTTTCAGCCGTATAGCCAAAAAAACGAGTAAATAAACGATCTGATGCCATCTCTAAGGCAGTATAAGCGGTTGATAAATCAACCCCACATTCTCTAGCAAAGTCACTCGATGATATAAAAATCGGGTCATTGCTTGATACTTTGGTGGTTCTTGCCAAAGGCGTAGCCATGATAAACAAACGCTTTTCATCAAGTGACATGCTTCTATAACATTCTATTACTCGATTTTGTAAAACTACCCAATCTTTGGGGTAGTGTTTCTGATCTAAAGTCATATTATTCTACATAGTTAAACGATGTAGAATTTATATATTAATCTACAAACATAATCAAGTAGATTAATACTTGGCGTTTGTAGTTTTAATACTTGGCGTTTGTAGTTTTTAAAGTGCGTTTTACTTGGCGTTTGTAGATTAATACTTGGCGTTTGTAGTTTTTTAAACTCTACAAGCCTGTATTCATCAGCATTTGGAGGGTGTCTAAAAGCTTTTAAAAGCTTCTTAAAAGTATAAAAAGGGGTTTGGCTGTGAAAAACAGCCCTATGGCACTCGCTTCGCTCGTGGCATTTTGACCTCGTTTCACTCGGTCTTGGGGGCTGTTTTTTGATGATTGCTTTCGAGGATTCAGAAAAGCAAAAGCAAGAATGGATTCGCTTCGCTCATAGAGCTATTTTTGCTCGCTTCGCTCGGTCTAGGGGCAACTTTCAACATGAAAATATAGATTTTCTAGGGTTCAAGTCATTTAAAAGCGGTTTTTCAGAGGGTCGAGGGTCGAATATTGCTAGTTCGCTCGTAGACACTCGCTCTGTAAAACCATGTATTGTTTAGATAATTTTAATAAACACCAAAAAGAATAGGTATATCTATGGTGCAAAATCATATATTTCGCACCATAGATATACCTATCTTGAACGTGGTCTATTCCGCTTTTCGGCTTCAAGCATCTTGTTGGCTTCATCATGCTTGCCTTGTTCACGCAAGGCTTTACGTGCAAAAAATGCCTGTTTTTCTTGCTCTTGTATGGCTTTGGCTTCTTGTTTTCGTTTTTCCTGTTCGGCTAACTTCCGTTGTTGTTCTCGCTCAAGATAGTTTCTTGCTCGGTCATATTTAGCTTTTAGGTTTGGATTAGCCTTGTTTACAGTCAGTTTTGCCCGATCTGTATAGCGTTCAGGCTCAAATCGAGGGGAGTTACTCCTCAATTCTCGTTCTTGTTCTTCCAGCTGGTGCAACTGCTTCTGAATTTCAACATTTGCTGTATCCCATTTTCCGCCAAAAAACAGGGGTCTTTTTCCTAGTTCTTCTTTTTGGTGTTTAATATCGGTTTTAGATAGCTCTATTTGCTCCAAAACAGCGTTTATTTGCTCGATTTCTGTTTTTTGGGTAGTTAGTGCTATGTTTTTTGCTTCCGTGGCTACAGCGTCGTTATATTGCGAAATAACGCTATATGCAATTTTTGTTAATTCTTCAGGGGAACGTTGTTCCTGGTCTTTTTCTTTTTGGCGTTGTTCCTGGTCTAAATTTTCCCTGGTCTGTTCCAAGTCATGAACAAGGCGTTCTGTAGCTAAAATTTCTTGCTCAAGTCCTTTAATTAATTGGCGTTCCGTATTTCTAGCCTTAATCGCATCGTTACTTAAACTGATTTCAGTGTCCTTGCCCTGTCTGCGAAGTTGGGTAATTGTAGAACCCTCATGCTGTGTGGCTTCTAAATCTAAACCTTGCTCTTTGTAGCTGCGGTGATCGACACGCTCATGGCTGCCAACCTGTTCAAGAAATTGATTGCAGAGTTCCGCAAACTGTTGTCTCCAGTGTTCGACTTCTTGTTTGCCGTTGTCGTTAAATTCTCTCGTTTTTTTATCAAGGTTGCCTTGCTGGTTAATGCTGCGTGTAGTGAGCATGATGTGGGCGTGATAGTTGCGGTCATCACTTCCGCCTGCGGTATGTGGGGCATGAATGACTGCATCAACAACGACCTTATGACGTTCTACAATTTTTCCGCACAGTTCATTGAGCATCTTCTCTCGTTGTTCTTGGTTTAATTCACAAGGAAATGCAACTTCAAATTCTCTTGATAATTGAGAGTTTTTTCTAGTTTCAATGGTTTCGACCGTATTCCAAAGAGTTTCCCGATCTAATAATTCTTTTTTGGTGTTTTCAGGCGCATAGATATTTTTAAATTCTATGCCTGTTTTCTTGGTGTAATCCTGCTCTTTTCCATAGCGTTCATCTTTCAATTTTTCCCCTGATCTATATGCAGCACACGCAACAGCACTTCGACCATCTGATCGACTAATATTTTTTACTGAAAAGTGAAAAATAGCCACGATGTAAAGTCCCATTGACAAGTGTTTTTAAAAAAAAATTGAAAATTTTTTTTCGGGGTTAAGGGGTGTCCCCTTACGCACTCCAAACTTTAGTTTGGGAAAGTGCGCCCTTCGGGAAAACCCACAACAATCATATAGCAACTTGAAAGCAATGTTCAAGTGCGCTTATGATTTAGGGGGATTTCCTCTATTTGAAAGGTA
>NZ_BKNN01000096.1 GCF_008993995.1 Acinetobacter brisouii | reverse complement strand
GTACACAGTGCACTGGGTTATGTATCGCCTTTTGAGTTTGAAGCAATGTACTATGATAAGATTAACCCGTTAGGTCAGGTGGCCTAACTTAAATAAAAAAGTCTCCGACAAACCCGGTACGGTTCACCTTATTGAAAGCAATTGCCCAGTCAGGGTTATAGCTACCAAAAGGCGTAGGGATCTGGAAACGATCAGGGAGTTTAGCGTAGACGACCACCTCATCTGCACCATCCAATTCCTCCACAAACTTACGCTCATTATCAGAGTCAGTGACTACGTAATCCCAGATATGGCGCTCTGCCTTGTAAGACTGTAATGGAATGTTCTCATTACTCACAAAGATTTCATTGTCAGGATAGCTTTGATCTAAAGGATTATATTTAAGCTGCAAAATCAACACTTAGTTGAACACCCATTCTCATCCAAGTTGGACACTTTAATAAACTTATACGTAAATTAAAGTGTCGCTTTACTTGGACAAATATAAAAAATTATTCGATTTTTTTACCTCGTTTTTTTCGCATAGATTCACCTGCTAAATTAAAAATATGGGACCTATGAACAATACGATCTAGCAATGCCTCACCAACCGTTTGGTCCTCAAAGTGATTGAGCCATAGATTGGTTTCATATTGACTTGTGATTAGTAATGAACCGTTGTCACTATGTTTATCAATAACACTAATAAAATGCGCTAACCAAGAATTATTGATCTGGGATAAACCAAAATCATCCAAAATGAGCAATTTACAGGAAAGTAATCTCTTCTTTAAGGTCGAGATAGTTCCCAAATTTACCGCAGTATTGAAATCTTCGAACAACTCAGTTGTATTATAAAAGATGACTTTTAAACCCAACTTACATGCGTTCGTTCCAAATGCAGAGGCAAGCCATGTCTTACCTATACCAGTTGCACCTGTAAAAATTAGGTTATGTTTGGACTTGATCCATTCACAATCAGCAAAACTTTGTAAAATATCGCTTGTAAGCCCTTTTTTATTGGAACAATCTATTTCCGTCAGGCTACTTGTTGGATATCGTATATTTGATTTATTTAGCAATGATAAAATTTTTCGGTTGCTGACTTCATTTTGCTCGGCGATTAGTAATTCATTGAGAATTTCTAATGAGGTCTTTTTACTGTTAACCATTTCATCATAATGATCAACAAAGCAATTCAAACAACCATTGAGTTTTAAATCTTGCATTTTTTGTGCAATAACGCTCTTTGTAGTCATCTTGCATCCCCTCCGAAATAATTAGCACCACGTAAGTTTGCGTGTGTATAGGGATTCATTGTTTGAGTGGTGTTTAGAGGTTGGATATATTTTCTATTTTTGAGTACATACAATAGATCTGTAACTGCTAATAGATTATATTTTAATGCATACTCACAAGCCTGATTAAGGACAGAATCAAGCTTATTTTCTAAAATATAATCTCTAAGCTTATTTAAAGACTTAATATTACGAGCGAGTTGCTTGGACTTATTTAGAATTTGTTCCACAAACTCATAAACATAGTTTCCAAGAGATTTAGCCCACTGCTTAATACTTGCTGGGCTTAAAGTATTATAAAGCCTATGATTGGCTGGCATATGCTCGTCTAGAATACTTGCTTGACCATAACCCTCTAATAAACTGTGTGAAGTAATTAATTCATTCTCATAATAGAATTGCACTTCATGACTTGTAACACCGATATCTAACTTCTTACCTATCAGATTATAAGGAACAGAATAAATATTCCCATCAATGGTGAACTGATAAAACTCTGAAACGGTTTGTTGAAATATCCATTTTGAAAAAGGATATGGATGTTTAGGTAGTGCAAGTAATTCATTTTTTTCAAATCGATGAAAACGATCTGATCGACTTTCAGGAAAACGCTTAGTAACACCATTGTTGATTCTATCAACTTCTACATCGATAGCTTTTTGCAATTCTTCAAGTGAGAAAAATTTTCTTTCTCTTAATTTGATCAAGACAGAACGTTGGATAATTTGAACACAAACCTCTGCTAGCCCTTTGTCCTTGGGGGTACGTGGGCGAGTATTTAGAATTGCAAAATCATGATAGTCAGCAAATTGTTCAAATGTTTTATTGAAAACCGTTCCATTACGCCCTGTTTTAATAACAGCCGCTTTTAGATTATCTGTGATTACTTCTCTAGGAACGCCACCTATACGATCAAAAGTGGCTGTGAAACATTTTAACCAGTCATGTGTTTGTTGAGTTTCGGCTGCAATCACAGTGATTAAACTTGAAGCGCCTAATACACCTACAAAGATTTGTACATTCCTCACCTTGCCTGAATTAATGTCGTGAATTGGCATTGTTTTACCACAAAAGTCGACAAGCAATGTCTGACCAGCAGTAAAATGTTGGCGCATGGAGGGGCGTAATTTTTTCAACCACTGTTTATACAATTTCACAAATCGAGAATAAGAAACACCTTCTGGCTCTGTTTCTTTAAATTCAATCCACAATTGCTTAAGCGTCATATCTCTGATCTTCATTTGATCATTGATATATGTAAAGTCTGGTAATGGTTTGCACCTCATAATATTTCTTGCAACACCTGTTTGCACAATATCTACAAACTCTTGATTAGATGCTTTCAACACCTCAGCAACAGGTATTTCAATTTCATTTAATTTTTTAGCAATAACACCAACTGTTGTTGGAGACACATTAACTCTTTTTGCAATTTGTCGATGTGTATTACCTTGCGCCAAAAACTCACAAATTTTTCTTTGTATTACAACGGCTATTTTCATTTGAAAACTCCCAAAATCAAATAAATGGATAAAGGGAGAAAGAGCAAGCATTTTGCTTTATTGACTTTAAAAAAGTAATTGAACAAAATACTAAGCGTGTCGGTACTCAAAGACACTTTTCAATGGCTCATGTTAGAGCATGAGTCATTGATCTTTCTCCATAGATAAAATAAAAAATTAATTTAATTCATTTTTCGACTCCTTCTTCATGCGTTCAAGTTCAGTTAATACATAAGAATTCATCGATTGATGTCTTTTCTTAGCCATTTTTTTCACCCAAAAAACCAACTCTTCAGGCAACCTTAGATTTAATTGCTTGGTTGTTCGCATATTAATTGTTGACCAATAGTAGCATTTTGATTCTATGGTATTAAAATGATTCTATATGCGCAATAGTTTTTTTGCATCATAATGCTACTATTGCTTATTCCTACTGTTCGTGGAATCTATGAAAAAAAAAGACATTCAATTTAACCTCCGAATTCCTGAGGATTTAAAGTTAAAGATTGATGAAGCTGCTAAGGTAAATCAGCGATCAATCAATGCCGAGACCATGTCTCGTCTATATGATTCTTTTGTAATGGATAATAATATTCATCTAGAAGCAGCTAAAGTAATTGAAAATTTTCTACAAGCACGGACACCGACCCAGCGTAAAAAAGATGTGGCTGAACGACTCGTCTTTTTATTCAATGAAATCAAAAAAAGTAAATATTTTAATCAACTTACGATTGCAGAATTAGCATATAGAATTGATGAAAGTTCAGCGGATAGTACAGAGTCATGGTTTAGGGCAGAAATGGAGCCAACTTTTAATCAGCTAAAAAAAATTGCAGATTTTTTTTCTGCAAATGAGAATTGGCTGCTTTTTGGAAAAGAAAGACCATTCAAAGTTGAGAGTTTTCGTTTTAATGAGTATTTAGACAAAGACCTGAAATGGCTATTAACTCCTAATCCTGAAAAAACATTCTTAAAAGATGAGTCTGTAAAAGAAGTCAAATTTCTTCGTAGTCTAAATACGGATGGCTCACTACTTATAGCTAAACTGTACTCTAATCACTATTTGGAGTGTTTTCATACCCCTTATCATATTAGTGAAGTAAATGGTTTTGGCGGATATAACTCTCTGCTTTATCTCTGTTTAATTTTTCATACTTTAAAAAAATATCATGGTTCACATAATTACCCTAATGTATATAGTTTTGTAATATCAGAAGAAATAACTGAGAAAATATGGTCTCAAGAGGTACACCCTTTACCATTGATTGATCAACTACATCAGACTCCATGGATGGATGATCTTGCAGATAAATTACCAGAACGTTCAATGGACGAATTCTATTGGCAAGGATTTGATTTGCTTAGATCAAGATTGATTAAGGATTTCAATGAAAAGGAATACATTCAAAAAATTTTGCATGATTCAGAATTCCACATTAAGCACCCTATGAACTTCGATTAATTCCACGTCAATTTGTGTCGTATACACAAGAAGTCTCATTCAATTTAACCTATTGTTTCTATAAACTAATTATCAGTTTCTATACGGTCATCTATACAAATGAATATCGTCCAAATCGAAGAAAATGTTAAACAGCTCATCCATAAAATTGCTCAAGATGAGCTAAAGCAACAAGATTTTATCTATGAGTTGCTTTTAGCTTATGGGCATCGTAGTCAAACTATTGGACGAGTGCGTAATGGTGAGCGTAATTTAGCTGAAGATAAGGAAAACACGGTTTTTTGGAAGCGCCAAATATACTTCCAAATTGCAAAACAGCATGATTTACATGGTCTGATTGATCAAATGAAGAATGAAAAGCGAACAGAAAGTAATAAGATTCGCTTCTTGATCGTGACTGATTTTAAAAATCTATTAGCCATAGATACTAAAACACAAGATACATTGGATGTTCCTTTTGGTGATTTAGCTAAAAAATTTGATTTCTTCTTACCATGGGCTGGGATGGAGAAAGCCGTATATCAAGGCGAAAACCCTGCGGATGTTAAGGCTGCTGAAAAATTAGCAAAACTATTTGACGAAATTAAAGCTGATAATTTCGATGAAGACGACTTAAACAATAAAGATAACTTACATCAACTCAATATTTTCTTATCTCGACTTTTATTTTGTTATTTTGCTGAAGATACCGAAATTTTTAAGGACAAACAGTTTACTTCGGCAATATCAAAGAGCAATGAAGATGGATCAGATTTATCTTCTCTAATTAGTCGTTTGTTTAAAGTATTAAACCAGTCACCCGAAGATCGTGAAGCCGATTTACCTGATTACCTAGCAGAATTTCCGTATGTAAATGGTGGTTTGTTTAAAGATGATATTCAAGTTCCAAAATTCACACGCAAATCACGTAGGATTTTGATTGAGTGTGGTAAAGACCTAGACTGGTCTGATATTAATCCTGATATTTTTGGGTCAATGTTCCAAGCTGTTGTTCATACTGAACAGCGTAGTACGATGGGACAGCATTATACTTCAGTACCAAATATCATGAAGGTGATTGAACCTTTATTTTTAAATGATCTTTATGAAGAATTAGAGAAAAACCAAGACAATGTTAATAAGCTATTAAAATTACAGCAAAGTTTGGGGCAACTTAAAATTTTTGACCCTGCCTGTGGTTCAGGTAATTTCCTTATTATTGCGTATAAAGAGCTTCGTAAGTTTGAAATGGAGCTTTTGAAGCGTGTACAAGAGTTAGAATTAGAAAAAACAGGCCAATTTTCAAAACCATTTTCAGTGATTCAGGTTTCTCAATTTTATGGGATAGAAATTGATGATTTTGCTCATGAAGTTGCGATTTTGTCTTTATGGCTATCTGAACACCAGATGAATATAATATTTAAAGATGAATTGGGTGAGTCTCTAGCCTCCTTGCCTTTAAAGCAAAGTGGACATATTGTATGTGCAAATTCCCTAAGAACAAATTGGGAAAAAATTTGTCCTAAAATTGATGGCGATGAAATATATATTCTAGGTAACCCACCATACATTGGAGCAAAAAAACAAAATCAAGTGCAAAGAGAAGAAGTATTATCTGTTTTTAAAGAAGCACCTGGGGTTAGTAGCTTAGATTATATTGCTTGTTGGTTTTTTAAAGCAGCACTTTATATTAAAAATTTCAATGCAGAATGTGCTTTTGTATCTACGAACTCAATAGACCTCTTGCGAAAGTTAATTTAAGAGCATCCAATTCACCATTCCAGCAATTAAATTCATTCTTAGACCAAAGCGTTTCCGTCTATTTCTATAGCGTTCTGTTAATATCCGAAAATGTTTAAG
>NZ_BKNN01000095.1 GCF_008993995.1 Acinetobacter brisouii | reverse complement strand
TGTACACAGTGCACTGGGTTATGTATCGCCTTTTGAGTTTGAAGCAATGTACTATGATAAGATTAACCCGTTAGGTCAGGTGGCCTAACTTAAATAAAAAAGTCTCCGATAAACCCGGTACGGTTCAACCTTTGATTTGATCGTTGAATACATGAAGAAGAAGATCCACACCAAAGGGCGACCAACCAAGCTTTGCGTGGAAGATCAGGTTTTACTTTGTCTCAGCTATTGGCGTGAATACAGAACCTTATTTCATGTTGCTACAAGTTATGGTGTTTCAGAACCAACGGCATCCCGAATTGTACGTCATGTTGAAGATTGCCTGATTCAGTCCAAATTGTTTAATTTACCCAAAGAGTTACCTAAAGGTGAAGGGATCGACTGGAATGTGGTGATTGTAGATGCCACAGAAATTCCGATCCAAAGGCCTAAAAAAACAGAAGAAAAGTTATAGTGGCAAGAAAAAGGTACATACCTTTAAAGTACAAGCCATCATTCACTATAAAACGCAGCAGATTTTGAGTTTGCGTGGTTGTCATGGAGCTATACATGATTTTAAGCTATTCAAACGCCATTTAAATCAAATTCCTATGGGTGCTTTTATTCTTGTTGATAAGGGATATCAAGGCATTGATACTGTTTACTCGAACAGTTTATTGCCATTAAAAGCAAAAAAACGTGGTAACTTGCATTCTGAGCTCAAAAAATACAACCGAGAAATCAATAAAAGAAGAATAGGAATTGAGCATGTATTTGGCAGACTCAAAACCTTTAAGATTCTTGCTGGACGTTATCGAAACCGAGGCAAAAGACTGGGATTGAGGTTTAATTTAATTGCTGGAATTTATAATAGGGAGTTGAGCAAAAAATGATTTATGAAAGAGGTCTATTACAAAATATATAGAGTTATTTTATAATCAACGAAGAATTCAAAAAGGCTTGGATTTTAAGACACCAAATTAAATAGCAGAAGACTTTTATCGGTTAGCTGCCTAGAATCTCCCAAGTGAAAGTCTCCTGCTAATTCAGCACACATCATTTGGTTCATGGTATTATACGCAATATAAATTATACATAGAGTGTAAGTTTAGGTTTGATAAAAAGATAGTGATTAAAACTATGACCAAGTCATAGTTTGACGTGATGAAATCATCAACTTATGAGCCAAAGAATATACCGAGTCCGACTAAAACAATGAGCCCCAATGCCAAACGATTGAGCAGGGTAATAAAATTCCAGCCCTTTTTAATGGTCGCCCGATGTTGATAAACACGTTGAAGATTATAAAATACAAACAGTACATCAATAATCAAGGCAACTGGTAAACCAATCATCGTGACAATACCCAGCCCATTAATCAAAATAAGCAGAATGACTTTTTTAATGTTACTTTGGCTAAAAACCAGATGTTTAAAGAACAGACGTTTAATCATTTCCATATCGAATTCCCCCAAATCTGTATAAAAGAAAAGGTGTACAAGAAACTGTACACCTATATGGCTTTAAGCTAGGATTTTTTTAAGCTGTTGATATTCTTCTAAGGTTTTTTGTTTTTCAGCAAAATCCTGACGAACTTGTTGCAACTCTTGTTCAAGTCCTGCAATTAGGGTTTGCAGTAAAGAATCACGAGTTTGTTCTAGGCTGTACTGTAAATCCTGAGAAGATGTTTTAAAGCGTTGCGATAACATTTCAAAAATTTTCTGCAATGATTGATTAAGCTGTTGTTTAAGTTGCTGAATATCACTACTTGAACGAACCTGACCGCTAAAATTACGGCTAATCAGCTCACTTGGATTGCCGATATCTAAATCCAGTTCAGGTAAATCTAGCTGATTGATGACACGATCTAGCGTATTTTTAAATTGTTTAGGCTCAAAATCCTGACTGGATGTATTCAGTTCATCCACCAGTGCCTTGCGTAACTCCAGTTTTAATTGGCTTGGGCGAACTAAGTCGTTAAAGTGATATTGAATATCAACTGTGCAATCACGGGCATATTGGCTGACTTGCTCTACTGCATCGGAAGCATTCAGATATTCATAGGTTGTGGTGTAGCTACGATAACGTGTTTCAGTGCTTCCCCAACTAAATGGGTTATACCATTTTGAGGTACTGACTTCATACGAGCGTTCTTCTGTCTCTGTCCCTGTATGTGTGGTGATTTGACTATATTGTTGAATCCCTTTTTGCAAGTCACGGGTAATATCTTGAGTCGTGCTTTGCAGTTTATTAATTTGTTGATTAATCAGATTTTCCAGCTTCCCTGAAATGCGCTGAATCTGTTGTTCACATTTCTTTTGCTGCTGTTCCAGTTGCTGAATATCTTGCGTGTTCAAGGTATGGATACGTTGATCAATCATTGCAGTCAACGCTTGTACTTTATCTGTTAAATTTTCCTGAGCTTTGGGCAAAAGTTCTTGTTTCTTCTGTTCTAAAAGTTGGACTTTATTCTGGCGAGCCTGTTCATATTCTTGGCTAAGCGTTTTAAAGTTACCAATTCTTTCCCAGTCTGCTTGAGTAAATTGGTAATCACCCCATTCTTCCCCTAAACTTTGTAATTCCTTATAAGTATGCTGCATGGCGTTATCCCATTGAGATTGTTCCCAATGTGAAAAACCATAGGCAAAGGTACTGGATAGAATAGGTTTGGTCAGTGAGCGTAATAATTCGGCAACTTGTGGGCGACCCGCCTGTTCACGTTGTTCAGCAAGTTTTCCAAGTTCAGTTTCCGCACGACGATTGACACGTTTTTGAACATTGGTTTCACATTCTGCTAACGAATCACGGTTAAAACCATCATCAATAATCACAGAATCATATTGTGCAGCCACTAAAACCATTTTCTGTACGCCACCTTGAGGGAGTTGGCTTGAGAGTAATTCAATATCAGATTGATCTAAAAACTGACTAGCACGGGAAAGGAAAAACACAACATCACAGCGTTTCATTTCTTCCTTGGTCTTTTCAGTACGGCTGAGCACAGGATCGTTCATTCCTGGCGTATCAATAATGTCAAAGCCTTTCAATTCTTCATTAGGTAAATAGAGGCGTGTCATTTTGACCAAAGGCGTATATTGACCACTGTTGCCTGCATAGCTGTCTAGAACCTGCATCAGCTCATCTAAAGAATTGGCTTCAATCAGTTGTTTTTGTTGTTGCAATACCTGAGTAACATCCAGGCCACTTTGCGTCACCATCGTGGTCAGTTCTTTTGCCACTTTAATTTGGTCATAATCGCCTTGTTGTTGTGCCAGTTGCTCAAGGTCTTGCCATTCCTCTGCTGTGTAGTATTCAACTTCCAGTACAGGTTTTTCACCGTAGGAAATGCGTGTTAGGTTTGCTGTTTTAGGTGTGGCTGCTGTAGGCAGAACGGGTTTGCCATTAAAAAGGAGAGCATTTAAAAAGCTACTTTTACCTGCCTTGACCTGCCCCATAATCGCAATATTCAGTGTTTGCTCTTCCTGATTAAAACGCTCGACCTGTTCTAATAACGGTTTTTTTAGGCTTAGAATATCCTGAATTTCATTAAAACGTCCCTGCCAAGGTTGTAATTGCTCAGAAAGTTGGTTCAATTTTTCTAGGTGTTGCTGAATGGTCATAAGACACTCTTTTTTATGATGAAATAAACTATTTCATGGAGTCTACCTGAATTCTTATAAAAAAATAGAGTCATTTCATCGGTCTAAGTCATAGTTTGACGTAGTAATTTTCATAGATTGTTTTATATTGAATTTCGATTGTATATGATCAACACATAATAAAATTTCAGGACAAGAGAATGTCATACCAAGAAGACTTTGATATCGCACAGCGTTATGATTTATTGTGCCGCGCCAGTCAGTCACATGTTGAACAGGAGGGGCAACGTTTACAACTTGCAGCCGATCTGGATGTATTGGACAAAATCATTAATCATGATTTGCCTGAACTGGCTCGTTCAGGTAGCCCTGATCATTTTGCCGATATTTTAAAAAGTCTCAATCTGGAATTAGAACATTTTAGGGAGTTTTGTGAATTTCCAGACTTGGCTCAAAAAGTTGTGGTAGGTGTTGGTGGCGCATTCAGTGCAGGAAAATCCAGTTTAATTAATACGCTTTTAGGGAAAAAGCGTTTAGTGGTAGAGATTGATCCAACAACTTCTTTACCGACTTATTTGTTGTATGGTGAACAGGAACAGATTACGGCACTTAATTTATTTCGCCGTCGTGTAATTTTATCTCAGGATGAATTTGCCAGTCTGACCCACGAAGAAAAAATAAAATATGGTAGTCAGATTGCAGGGCTATTGCGTTCAGCTTTTGTCAGTGATCCAGATTTTACTTGGAAAAATATCGCCTTGCTTGATACCCCAGGGTATAGCAAACCTGATAGTGAACAGTGGAGTGAGCGAACAGATGAATCTGTGGCACGTTCACAACTTAATTTGTCTAACTTTATCATTTGGGTGGTATCAGCAACACAAGGGACGATTTCCGAAGATGATTTAAAGTTTTTGGCAACTTTAAATGCGGATATTCCAAAGCTGATTGTGGTCAGCCGTGCTGATGCGAAAACACCTGAAGATATTGCCAAAATTGCGGCTTTGATAAAACAAACAACAGCAGAACGAGGAGTTAATGTGCTGGATGTAGTTCCTGTATCTGCACGGAAGAAAAATGATTATCCAGTTCAGCCTGTAGTGAGTTTTTTGGAGAAATGGAATGAACAGAAAAAATGTTTAAGCTTTGCTCAAAATTTTAAACGGCAGTTTGTGGGTTATAGTCAATTTGTACAGAATAAACAACAACAAGCTAAAACTAAATTGGAACAAATAAATAAGTTATTATTTTTATCTGATCATACGGAACAAACACAAATTACTGAAAAACTACAATATATTGAAAAAGATAGTAACAAGGAATGGAGTGATTTAGCTAAAAAACTTGAAGAGCTACAAAGTCAGTTTTTTAAGAAAATGAATCAGCTTGCAAATTCAATAACGGGATATAAGGAACAGTTGATTGATATTGAAACACTATTGCAAGATCCAAATTGTTCAGCTGAAATATTACAGAGTTATGCTGAAAGTTTAGATAATGATATATTAGATATAATATATAAGCATCAAAATTGTCCTCAAATAGTACTTGAAAGGGCTTTATCTAAACCTGTGGGAAGCTTATCTACAGAAAAAATTATAAATATATTTTCACGTGGTGAAATATATTTTAATGAAAAAAATCTATTAAATCATTATAATATGCTTTCTTCTAGTGAGAAGTTAATGTTGGTTGGTAAAAATATAGGTAAATTGGTAAAAAAATATCTTTCTAAAGAGGAGGATAAAATTATTTTATATGAGTTGTTAAAGAATAAAGAACTAGATGATGAAGATTTATTAAATATAGCATATTATTCTCTAAATAGTTTTTATTTGGCAAAAACACTACTAGGTGTTAAAAATCTTTGTATGGAAGCCCAAGTTATTCTGACAAAAAATGACAATGTGAGTATTAGGGCTAGTTTGGCAAAATTAACAAAAATAGAAGAGGTTCAAACTATATTAAGTAGCGATGAAAGTGAGAGAGTTAGAAATCAATTATTATTGAATGATAGTTTACATGATCAAGTGAAAAATAGATTATTATCTGTAAGTTCAAATTTTAGAGTTAATCAAGAAAGTAAACATTTTTCTATAGTTCAGGAAGGAGATGATTGGGATAAACAAAATCTTGCTGAAAATTGGTGGATATCTAAGAAGATACAGTTAGTTTTAATTGATAGTTATGATGAAAGCATTAGAGGTTCTTTAGCCTCAAATCCGACTATAGATGAGGAAATACAGCTAAAATTAGTTGAATTAATAGGAGATAGTTGGATTGATTCCATTAAATATAGTTTAACAGATAATAGAAATTTGACGGGCTTAGCATTATATAAATTAATGGAAAAAGATAGTCTGTTATATGCTGATGATAGATTGTTTGATGGGAGAATAAAGTTCTCATCTGAACTACAGCAAAAGTTCTTTGATAAAGGTTTTATGACTCGATGTAGTTTGGGTAAGTATCCAAATTTAGATGAAGATATACAAATTAAATTTATAAATAGTTGGGATATTGATAATATAGTAGATAATAGTAATTTAACTAAAAAAGTACAAAATTTATTGATAGATAATGGAGAGTATTTAGATAGAAT
>NZ_BKNN01000094.1 GCF_008993995.1 Acinetobacter brisouii | reverse complement strand
AGTCAATGAGATTCATGCACGAGTGGCAGTATTAAATAGATTTACCGATTTAGGCAGACCTCACACCCGAGTTGTCACTTAAATTTGAGTAGATATGGGAAATCCTAGTTTTTAAATCTTTGTGCAATAAAGCCATTTTAAGGAAAAATCTCTCACCCTTGAAAATATGGCATTTACTGATTTTCTGACGCAAAAGCCAAACCGTTTGCAAGCTGATAAATAGTTATCTGCATTATGGACAGAAGCATTATCTACAGGAAAAATACTGGTTTGGATGATTGTTGATATTGATAATTTCAAGAAAATCAATGATAGCTATGGTCATCCTTTTGGCGATATTTGCCTTAAGCTGGTTGCCGATACCCTTGCCAGTTACAGCCAAAAAATGGGAGGTTTTTTGCACGTTATGATGGTGAGGAATGTGTATTTATCAAAATTTTTGATTCGGCAACTGAAATTCATCAACTTGCTCAAGGACTGATGCAACAATCTTTAAAAACCAGAATTTGCCACGATGATGCAACGATTAATATTACTTACAGTATCGGCATTTCAAGTTTAAACCCTCAGTTAAACCAACAAACAACCAATGATCTGATTGCTCAAGCAGATCAGGCGCTTTATATTGCCAAACATGAAGGGAAAAATCAGTATCGTTGTTATGGAGAAACGCATAATGCGCTTGAACAACAAATGCAGATATTTAAAACACCCTTAGCTTGTTGCCCAAGTCATACCCAGCAGGAACAGTACGTTCCTGCCCAAATCCATAATGAACTTAAAATAAACGATTCAAGCCATTCAATGCTGCAACACGATAAGCTTCAGCCATAGTTGGGTAATTAAATGTGGTTTCAATAAAATACTTCAAGGTATTATTTGGACTTTGCATCACTGCTTGCCCAATATGAATAATCTCAGAGGCATTATTACCAAAACAGTGAATACCTAAAATTTCCAAGGTATCACGATGGAACAAAATTTTTAACTCACCCACAGTATCGCCCGTAATTTGCGCACGTGCTAAATGACGGAATGACGACTGACCCACTTCATACGGAATTTTTTCTTCAGTCAATTGCTGCTCAGATTTACCGAAAGATGAAATTTCTGGAATGGTATAAATCCCTGTTGGAATATCCGTAACAGGTTTTACGTTTTCTTCACCGCTCATGTTCGCGCCCGCACAGCGACCTTGGTCATAGGCTGCTGAAGCGAGTGATGGCCAACCAACGACATCGCCTGCTGCATAGAAATTTTCAACTTCGGTTTGATACTTCTCATTCACAGTCAATTGACCGCGACTGTTTGGTGTCAAACCTACATTTTCCAAGCCTAAACCATCGGTGTTGCCTGAACGTCCGTTACACCACAAAATTGCATCGGCTTTGATCTTCTTGCCACTTTGTAAATGTAAAACAATATGATCATCAAAGGTTTCCAAACGATCAATTTGTTCATTGTGACGAATCAATACACCCTGTTCGCGCAAGTGATAAGACAAAGCATCTGAAATTTCAGTATCGAGGTAGCTTAATAACTTCGGTTGGGTATTAATCAAATCAACTTTATGGTTCAAACCAATGAAAATCGAAGCATATTCACAACCAATTACCCCTGCACCATAAATAATGATTTTGTTAATGGCATAATCAAGTTCAAGAATTTTATCCGAATCAAAAACACGTGGATGAGTAAAGTCCAGACTTTGTGGTTGATATGGACGGCTACCTGTGGCTATCACCAACTCATCAAAAATAATGGTTTCTTTAATGCCTTCTGGGGTAAACACCAAGATTGTATTTTTATCCTGAACATAAGCACGACCATGAAAAACATCAATATTATTACGGTCGTAAAAACGCGAGTGAGTTACAACCTGCTGCTGAATCACACGGTGCGCATGGCTGAGCACCTGTTTCATGGTAAATTTTTTCCATTCACCTACTTTTTGAAACATCGGATCACGTTGGTAACGGATAATGCTCGATACTGTCTGACGTAACGCTTTACTTGGAATTGTCCCGACATGAGCACAGTTACCACCAAGCTGGTCACGCATTTCAACAATTGCAACACGCTTGCCAGATTTAGCAAGTTTCATTGCAGAGCCTTCACCCGCAGGGCCTGAGCCAAGCACGACGGCATCGTATTTGATAAAACTCCCTCGCATGACCTCTTTCTTACGTGACATTCAATGCTCCTTTACTATCATGTTTGAGCATAGTTTAGCTGAAATCATCAAGATTTAGTTTATTTCCACCACATATATATTTAATGTCAACATTTATTTTATGAATATCTTTTTCCCCCTAAAAGTTTCACTTTCCGCTATAATTGTGCCCCTATCGCAGTAAAAAGTTCATCGTCAAACAGTGGAAAAGTTGAATATGACCAGTAGCCGTAAACCTGAACAGGGTGTCAAACTTCGTGGCGCAGAGAAAGTCGCTAGAATTCCTGTAAAAGTGATTCCTACGGCTGAAGTGCCACGAAAACCTGACTGGATTCGTGTCAAGATGACAGCACCAGATGAAGTTCAACGGATTAAAACGACATTACGTGCACAAAAATTACATACGGTCTGTGAAGAAGCGGCTTGTCCAAACCTACCTGAATGTTTCGGTGGCGGTACAGCAACCTTTATGATTATGGGTGATATTTGTACCCGCCGCTGCCCATTCTGTGACGTTGCACATGGTCGTCCAAATGCACTTGACCCAGATGAACCACGCCACATGGCAGAAACCATCGCTAACTTAGGTCTAAAATATGCCGTGATTACGTCGGTTGACCGTGATGACTTGCTTGACGGTGGTGCTCAACATTTTGTTGACTGTATTAAAGAAGCGCGCGAACTCAGCCCGAAAACTTTACTTGAAATTTTAGTGCCTGACTTCCGTGGACGTATGGATATTGCGTTACGCATTATGACTGAATGTCCACCAGACGTTTTCAACCACAATATTGAAACTGTACCTCGTCTTTATAAAGCCATGCGTCCAGGTTCAGACTATCAGCACTCTTTGAATCTTCTCAAAATGTTTAAAGAATACTGCCCAGACGTTCCAACCAAATGTGGTTTGATGGTGGGTATTGGTGAAACTGAAGAAGAAGTCATTTCATTGTTAGATGACCTTCATGCACATGGCGTTGACTATGTAACGATTGGTCAGTACTTACAGCCATCGAAAGAACATGCCCCAATTGACCGTTTTGTAACGCCTGAAGAATTTGAGCGTTATGCAGAACATGGTCGTAAACTTGGCTTTAGAAATATCTGGTCTGCACCGATGGTACGTTCAAGCTATTTTGCTGACCGTCAATACCACGGCGAACCTGTCCCAGAAGTGCGCCGTAAAGTCGACCCTGCGAAAAAAATTGCGGTACAAGCCATCGAAGCTTAAGTTTCAATGCTTTCCAAGCCCTCTCAAGTAGAGGGCTTTTTTATGGACTCAAGCCTAATAGTGAGCTGTGACTTTTGCGTGTATGGTGAAGTTTTAACACGTCACAGGTCAAACAAGACATGGCTCAACAAGATTATGACAATGGATTAAAAGTACGTACTGAAGTTATGGGTGAAAGCTTTGTAAAACGCGCTCAAGACAATACCGTACCCTTCACTCAACCCTTACAAGACTGGATCAATGAACATGCTTGGGGTTCAACTTGGCAACGTGAAGGTGTTCTCCCCCGCAAATATCGCTCTCTCATTACCATCGCCATGCTGGTTGCACAAAAATCACCAACCGAACTGAAAGGTCATGTGCGCGGTGCACTCAACAATGGCTGTACGGTGGAAGAAATTCAGGAAACTCTATTACACAGCCTGCCGTACTGTGGTGCGCCTGCGACTCAAGAAGCATTTCGTGCAGCGCTTGAAGTGATTCAGGAATATCAGGCAGCTCAAAAATAATGATTTAGATCGACATTTTTGCTAATTTTTTACAGTGCAAAGATGTCGATCTGCATTTTTAAGGGTTAAGTTTATCTATAAAAATGAGTTGAATATCCTGCCGAGGAATAAAATTTTTCTCAGTCGCCTTAAACTGTGTCGCACTGACTTTTTTCAATTGCCCATTCCAGCACAATGACACCAACTGATTTGGCTGTTTCTCAATGGTCAAATTAAAGCGTTCAATCGGTTTTGCCCAGTTCGCACCCGTTTTTAAAATATAACCCATCTCTAAGTAATTCGGCGTTGGATTACCCATTTTGCGTAAAGCCTTTTTCAAGTTGTCATCAACACACACCGACTTTGCTTTTTCTGGATCTAGATACACCGAACCACCTAACAATGGTGTGTATTGATGGCGAACTCGTGTGACTTGGTTGGGTAAAAATGTCTGCTGCCAGCTATAAATAATTTGCGACTGCCACCAAACATCTTCATTCAATTTCAACAGTTTTTGTAGCTTCGGTTGCTGACAGCGCAACATTTTCCGACTTAATTCAGATGCATCATATTTTTCTGTCCACGGACTCATCATTTCGGCATCTGACCAACCGCAGGCTTTTAGCTCCGCAGTTACATCAATCATCGGTGTATTTTCTCTTATGTCATTGACAGATTTAAGCTGTGGCAGAAAAGCACGGACATGAACCTGTGGTGAAATCTGCTTTCCATTCGACCATACCTTAAAACTTTTGACCAAATCTGCGGTGTCTGCGTAGTCGCTATCGTGCCAACTCTCCACCAAAGGCAAAGGAAATAGAATATTTTCAGTGATCGGATGGTCAGTGAGATTTTTAAACTGATAATCGACTTGAACCTTTTTCTGACTAATCAGCAAGTCTTCCGTTTGCATGGCGATATTGGGATTTTTCAGATATTGCACCCCACCTGTTGCCACAAAGCCCGTACTATCATTGGCAAATGCCAATTGCAAAGGAAGTAGTCCCAGCAAGATAATCCACTTTTTCATTCTCTTTTACCGCTCTTTTTATTTTGATGCCGCACTTTAGCCGAAAAGCTCTGTATTCACCACATGCTTTATTTTTCTAATTGGATTTAAACAATTATTTTGTTATTTTATAACATAACTATAATCTTTGTTTTTCTTACTTTATTTCTATGTCAGTTATTTCTTCACAGCGTCTACAAGCGATTGATGCGCTGCGTGGCTTAGTCATCATTATTATGATGCTCGATCACGTGCGCGAAACCTTTTATCTACACCATCAAGTTTCCGACCCGATGCACGTCCAAGAGGTTGAACCTGCGCTATTTCTCAGCCGTTCTTTGGCACATCTCTGTGCGCCTGTTTTTGTGTTACTCACAGGGTTATCGGCTTTTCTTTATCAGCAAAAATATGACCTGAAAATGACCCGTGAATTTTTATTTAAACGTGGCTTATTTTTGGTGATTTTAGAACTTACAGTGGTGAATTTTGCTTGGACAGGATAATTTCCACCTCAAGTGATTTATTTACAGGTGATTTGGGCGATTGGTCTGAGTATGTTGGCGCTCAGCTTACTGATTGGCTTACCACAAAAATTACAATGGCTGCTTGCGATTGGCATTATTGCGTTGCACAACCTGCTTGATCAGCTCAGTTTTCAGGGTGTGGCGGGCTTACATGCACTATGGAGCATTTTGCATCAGCGGGATTGGATTGAGATTGGGCAAAGTTTACGTCTACGTACCACTTACCCTGTCCTACCGTGGATTGGGGTAATTTTATTGGGTTATTGCTTGGGACGAAGCTGTTTTAGTTTGGGAATTTCAGTCGCTCAACGAAATAAGCGCCTACTCGGCTATGCTTTGGGAAGTATCACGTTATTTATTGTCTTGCGTTTAATCAATGTATATGGTGATCAACCTTGGTTATTGCTCGATAGCAACGTGCAAATATGGATGAGCTTTTTCAATTTGACCAAGTACCCGCCGTCACTGCTATTTATTTTATGGAATACGGGCGTAGGCGTGTTAATTTTATTGGCACTCAGCAAAGTTGAACAATCTGCATGGGTAAAACCCTTGATTGTGTTTGGTTCTGTGCTAACTGCATTTATATGTGCTGAAACTGCTTTATGTGATCGCTGTACAGATTTGGGGAAGCAATCAAGGGCAATATTTCGGTGTTAATCAGGTGAGTTACTTATGGTTAATCATGAACCGTACCGGGTTTGTCGGAGACTTTTTTATTTAAGTTAGGCCACCTGACCTAACGGGTTAATCTTATCATAGTACATTGCTTCAAACTCAAAAGGCGATACATAACCCAGTGCACTGTGTACA
>NZ_BKNN01000093.1 GCF_008993995.1 Acinetobacter brisouii | reverse complement strand
ACAAAGGTGGTAACTTGCATTCTGAGCTCAAAAAATACAACCGAGAAATCAATAAAAGAAGAATAGGAATTGAGCATGTATTTGGCAGACTCAAAACCTTTAAGATTCTTGCTGGACGTTATCGAAATCGAGGCAAAAGACTGGGACTAAGGTTTAATCTAATTGCTGGAATTTATAATAGGGAGTTGAGCAAAAAATGATTTATGAAAGAGGTCTAATAGAATCTCTTTTATTTCTATTATATTTTTTATCTAAACTCAGAATGGCAGAACCGACCAATCCACCTAAAGAATTTTCAGTTGGATTATTTTTATTTGCTCGATCAAACGCATTCCAAGCAAAACTATAGTTACAGCAACATAGTGCAAGTAAAGCAACAAGCCTTTTCATAAATTCCCCTTTTGTATTGTATAAATAAATTACTCAATTTTAAAAATTCAAAATCACTGTCTAAGCTAGTGGAAATTTCTTTTTTACGGACTCTAAAAAAACTTTATATTTTTTTTATTTATGCGTCAAAGCGAAAAAATTTAGCATAAGTCTTGCATATGCTATTTGATTTTCAGGCAAAGTTACGCTCATTTCCTCATAAGGGTTATCCTCATCAGGTCTATATTTAGAAACACCATTTGTTTGATACTGATCTTTTAATTGATATTGATAATAAACAGTTTTTTTGTTTGCTCTCACAATATGCAAAGGTGTTGATAAAGTATTAAGCTTTATATCAAAAGCTCGTTGATATTCTCTAGCAGCTTCTGGGAAAAATGGGCTTGCCGCTTCCATAGCACACCCGACACAAGCAGGGACATCATATAAATTTAGATTTGCTTTTTGGTCAGATGATGTAATTGTCATAATGGTATTGCCATCTGCCCCAATGTAACCCTCCATTCTAGACCATGATGCAGGCGCTAATATCCATTGACCTGTTTTTGCAATATTGTAGATTTTCATGTGTGATGCCATATCTTTTGGCAAGTCCATAGCAAAATAACATTTTGAAGAATTACAGTTTACCGTTGGCGAATGGTATTGCCTTTCTTTTTCATCAGTACCCATCGGAACACTGATTGAATAAACAGGTATATGTACACCATTTTTGAATACAGCCTGCCCTACATACGTTAGAGGATGGCGTTTTTTTTGCTCATTAACACTGAGTGTCACTTTGGCTGGGGTAAAGTTATATTTTTTAGCAAAAGAAAAAGTCGATAAAAGTGACATTGCCAATATTGAGATTATTTTAAATTTCATATTAACACTCTAAATTATATAGATTTTATTGGATGAGATTTATCTAGCTTAGATAATCTTATATCAGGATTACACCTTATAATACATTGCTTAAAACTGAAATGGTGAAACATATCCTTTTAGGACTCTAAAAATTATTTTTCTCAGAATTAGAAGTGACAAAACTAACATAACTAGGTTTTGCTAGTTTTATGGGGCAGTCTGCTAAAATTATGCTTATAGATTCACATCAATAGATTTGAAAATAATTTATGGATACGTTAGAAACCAAGATTTTATTGGTATCTATAGATAGCCGAAAACTCGATTCACTCACGATGCACCACTCATTTTTATATTTTTCCCTAAAACTCTGACTAAATGACTAAGTTGGTTTTAAGGTACTGATAAATATTAAATTAATCCTGTTTAGTCGCTGACTTAACGATGACTAAATGACTAAGTGAATGACTTAATTAAGCCCTTTCATTTAGTCACTTAGTCAGTCTTTAGTCACTGACTAAAACATTAAATATTATTAAATAACATATACTTGTAACTCATTTAGTCACTTAGTCACTTTTTCTAGTAAAAAGGGATTTAATACGATTAATCGCTTCTTGCCGTTGGCTTCCACTCTTAGGTAATTAGAATCCTCAAGCTGCTGAATAATCATTTCTAATAACTTGCCATTCTTTTGCATTGGGCGAGGGCATGAGGTCTGAACATTGGAATAATTGATTCTATCCACTTGCTGATCGGTGCATTTCTTCATAAGCCATTTAAGCAGTTTTTGAGCCTCGTTTTCTTCCTTGCTCTCAATCTCGGCATAACGTGACCATTCCCCCAGTGAGTGCCGAACAATGTCACATGCACCTGATAGGATGGTGGCATCAATCTCCTGTTGTCCCTCAAAGTAGGCGAATACAGTAGCCAAGCGCCGTGCTAATTGACTGGCACGACTGGCAAAGGCTTGTAGGTACTCATAACGCTGCCCTTTTGCCTGTAGTCGTTCCACCTCATTGTAAAAGGCTAAATCTATCTGCTTTGCCTGTTCATTCATGTTCATCACAAAACGCCCATCATGCAGTTCATGCCCTGTTTGAGGTTGTGGGCAGTCATCCAGTAGATAAGCGCAGCGTGTCCAGTAGGCAACAAGCCGATGATCAAGGTGGGCATTGTTGGTTTGGTGGCTCGTATCCTGTAGCCGTGTGCCTGCCAAGTTTTCGGGAATGGTCAGGATAAAGCGAGGTAAAAAGCCTTGTCCCCTTAATACTGGGTCTTTGAGTGCATCGGATAAAACTTCATGCTGTCCCTGTAAATTAAAGGTTAATCGCACATCATAAGCCCGACCACTGCCGTTAAGGTTAGACTTAGATCGGGTACGTTCCACCGTGCCTTCATCAAATAGCTTGGTGTAGCCCCCTAGTGCGTGATTGCGTGTATCCGACTTCATGGTGTGACCGCCAAAAAACTGGGCTGCCTCATCACTGGAAATAGAGGCATTTTTAATGATGCCATCCACGTATAAGCCTGCAATGGATTCTAGGGTGATGTCGCTATATAACGTGCTAGGGTCATGCGGTGGGGGATTCTCCACGCCGTAGGCTTCACGGTCTTTTTTATTTAAGCCTGCCTGTCCACTTTTCCACTGTTCGAGGTCACGGCGATATAGGTCGTATTGCTTACGCTCATGCTCGATAATGGCTTTGTCTGCCAGTTTTCGGCTTGTGGTCTTACGGCTGCCACTTTGCCCCTCAGTCAGTAAAAACAGGCTACACGGCTCACCTTGAGGGTCATTCTTGTCGGGTGCATTAACGTAGCTCTGGGCGATATGGGACATTGCACCAATCACACACTGGGCAGTCATAGCAATAGGGGCTTGCACATGCTCAGCAATCGCAACGGCAGCCAACTTTGCCAATGGTGGCAGGGAATCTATAGGATAGGGTGTATTTATCCCAGTATTGCCCTGTATCAGGGGAATAGGGGCATCCCACTCACTCGATTGGCTTGCCATAATTAATCCTGTGATTTCTGCATCCAGTTCGCTTTGATTGGTGGTGATGTCGCACGGTATTTTAAGAGCAAGAATATCCACGCCTGTATCTCGAAAGCGCCGTTTATAGTCCAGTAGCTCATGAGAAGAACACACAAAATAGATTTGCTTTGCCTCTTGGCTTAACTGCTTTAATCCCTTGTCTGTGACCTTATGGTGATGATAGACGGCGTAAGAGGTGATAAAGGCAAGGGTACTATCCTCTGTGACCAACAAAGGAGAATCCTTGAGCTTTTCACAGTGAAAGAAATTGCCACCATTGCAGGCATAGCTACTGTTTTCTTGATGGTGTTCAATGTCATAGAATCGAGCGCCAACCAAATTTAAGCTATAATCGTAAGTGTCCCAAACGGCGTTATGGAAAAAGCTATCTCCCTCAAAATCATCAATCACCGATTTTTTGATTTCAGGGGGACAGCCCCCAAAGATTTTAACCATTGCCTGTTTTACTGGGTCACTGGGAAGTAATGTTACTGTGCTTTCCTCTAAAAGCGTCACAAGGTCGGCTTGTGGCGCTTTTTCATTGGGTTCATGCCCATCAAAATCAAAAGGAATGGTGGTGTCCCAAGTGGGTGCTGTATTCATAAATTACCCCCTTGAGCTTGGTTTGCTTCGGTTTGGTATTTTTCGGCTATGTATTGGTGTGCTTCCAGTCGATTGTCTGCCAAAAACTCATACATTCCGAAAAACTCGTCCAGTTCATCAAAATATAAGTCGTTTACATTGTATTGTTCTTGGGTGCGTTTTTTTAGCCTGTGAAATTCTCTCTTTAGGTGAGAGATAGCCATATTCATCCATTTCATGTCATTCACTGCCAATGCGCTTATATCAAGCATATCAAGGGCAGTGTAGGCTTCTGCGGTGCTTTTAGAATTGATTTGATTAGGCATGAGCTATGCCTCCTTTGAGTTTTGAGCTTTTTAAATCCACCATAATTTGAGAGATTAGGGTGGGAGGATTCACTCTCGGACTCAAAGTACCGCCCGACATATTCACCATAGGCTTATTTTGTCGTGTCATCCTCCCATAAAGGGATTGCAGCCTTGTTTGTGTAGCTGAAACACTTGTACCGTATAAATGCACAGATTGAGAGCCTATGCAAATTTGAGGCACAAAAAAACCTGAATGACGTTCAGGGGTGACGCTTTGAGATTTCGAGAGGTTTACAGCATAAGCGGATTTACTACAGCTTGCAATCAGAAACACCGCTATAGCCCAGACCGCAACCAATAAACCTAAGTCTTTGATGATGGTTTTCATAACATGACCTCTCTATTGCACTAGGTTAATATTGATATTTGAGTTAATCAAAACGCCGTCATTGGATAATCCGACCTGTTGGCGGTTGTCCATCATTCGTAATAAATGCTGTTCGGCTTCCTCAAAACTTATGCCTAAATGCTTGGCAATATCCTCAAGGTTGTAGAGTGGTTCGCCGTCATCCGTGTAACCGCTTACTGGTGGCAACAAGTTCAATTCTTTGGCTTTGGCATCCATTTCCGCCTTGATGTGGTCAGGGGTGTAATGCAGCGTTAAAAGAAAGGCTTGCTCAGTAATCGGGTGGTCATCGCCGTATTGCTTTACCATGTTTTTGTAATGGTCAAAGGCTTTGAAAAACTCAGGGTTTACATGGTTGCTCATGGTGTAATCCCCTCAAATGTAAGCTGTAGATTGTTTTTACATGTGGCAATTCTTAGGTTTAAATCTCGCATGACATAACGATGATTGGCTAATCCTGTACCGTGAAATGAACCTTTTGCCTTTTGGGTCTTTGCCTGCATACATAACCGATTCAATTCATCAAAGGCGGTTTGTCGGGCTGAATAGCTGCCAGTCTTGCGGATGGTTGGCAGTACCTCAGCAAATACCCAGTTTTGGAAATGGATGGCTTCGGGCTTGGTAGATCGGAACACAATGCGGTAGAGATTTTCCTCACTGATAAAAGTGAGTTTTTGCTGTCCGCCATTGGTAGGGGTGTACATGAAATGTATACCCTTTGGATTTAAGCTAAATCGACTTGGATGGGCATTTTTAATATCCAGTGCTTTGCATACATCGGGAAAACAAAATAACGGCTCATTGTTGGCATCAAAGGCAATACGAACCGAACTGGATTTAAAATCGAAATGGGTGACTTGGTTCATGCCTCAAACTCCTTTAGCTCATAACGTGCGTGTGTGCCTTTGCCGTTTAAGTTGGGTTCGTTGTGGGTCACAATGTCATGCCCTGATAGGCGTAATCGCTGAATAACGGCGCTCAGGCGGTAGCAATCAAAGTGATAGATGGCTTCTGCCTGTGAGAGAGTCTTACCTTGTTTTAAGTGGCTTAAAACAAGGGTTTGATGGGAAGTGTTTGGCATAGCTCAAGCCTCCATCTCTGCTTAATGGTTGGCTTTTTGATTGTTATGCCATGCAACTAGATCGGCATAATCAAAATAGACAGGGGCTTGTCGGGTAGAACCTTGTTTATATGGCTTCGGGAAAGCAGGGTCTTCTTTAGCAAGACGGCGCAAAGCATCACGTTTAATGCTTAAAAGTTCACATGCTTGGTTATAGGTAATGCGTAGTTTTTGCATTTGTTTAGCTCTATAAAACGATTTTTGATAGAGCTATAAGAACAAATTTTAATATAATAAAAAATAGTATTTTAATGACTAAGAATATGATTTTTAAGTATAAAAATATTATTAATTTTAATGGTCGTAGTAATTTATAAATAAATTTTACGATTTCCATTTACCCAAATAGTAATTTAGATTCAGAACATAATACGTTAGTGGTTTGAATTAGTAATTGGGTTTCTAAAAGTAGTAATTTTATTTGGAAAGTAAGGCTGTTTTTACTGCTTTGTTGGCTTCTACTTGAGAATCTGCTCTGCTTGGTAGAATTTGTGCGATAGCTTTGGCATGTGTATCTGTTGCTGTAAATCCGTAACTTGCGCTATATTCCTCTAAAAACATCTTGATTCGCTGCCAGTGGATTCGCTCATCTGAATATCTACATAAATAATTTAAATCGTGATGAATCCTAGCACTT
>NZ_BKNN01000092.1 GCF_008993995.1 Acinetobacter brisouii | reverse complement strand
AACAATATATTCAACAACAGCAGACACCGCATTAGCAATCCTAGCTAATCCCCACAAGGGGGACTAGCGGATTGCAGCCTTATATCCCCGCCCTAAAGGGCGAGGTTTTACGGCTATACGGATAAAACAATGCTCAATTTTATTGGAGTGATCAATGAATAAAGATGCTCTGAATTTTAAATTTTCAAAGATTGCAAATACATCTTTAACTTCTGATGATCCGATTAACTTTAATTTTAAAAATGATGATGGCTCTCTGAATTTTAAATTTTCTAAAATTGCAGACACATCTTTAACGTCTAATGATTCAATCAATTTTAGTTTTAAAAATGATGATACCACTATAACCAAGACTGATTTTGTTGTAGATGTAGTTTATATTTCTGATAATGTAAATCAAATCATTAATGCCACTAACTTTGTTGCAGAACAGTGTGTAATTAAAGATCTAGTAATACAATCTGCAAAAAGCTATCAGTTAATCAAAGATAAATTTTCAATTAAAGATCTAGTAGTACAAGCTACGAAAGGCTCTCAGTTAATTGTAGATCAATGCTCAATTACAGATACTACAAATGATCATTTAATTGGTTATGATTTAATTGCTGAGCAGCTTGTTGTTATAGATAATATTCTTGATAAGAACCGCACAATAGTCGTCGATCAGCTACTTGTTGCCGACCATGACAAAAGCTACAAGAAAGCAAATGTCGCAGTTAAAGAAAAAGCTCGAATGACTGATAGAAGCATACGTGTTCATGCTGATACAGTCACAGATGCTTTACGAGTTTCAGACACATTGAATGTGCGTGTACGGGTAACTGATACCGTTCATGATCGCATTGTAATTTCTGATCAACTTCAATCATCAATCACGTTTTCACAGCGTATTATAGATAAATTAGCCATTCATGATGTAGTTAAAGGCAGTTTAACGGCAAAGCAACATCTTCAAGATTATGTCTTTATTGATGATCTGATCCCAAATCAACCAACGGCTGGCTATGCTTGGACTGCCAATGCTGATACTTGGGCTATGAGCCGCTATGACAGTTATAACTATCAGGATTTAGCCGTCATTGATGGTGTCCTTTATGGTTTAGGTGAGGATGGTTTGTATCAACTGGACGCTGATACGCCAGTACAAGCAAAGTTGACCACAGGGAAAATAGATCTAGGGCGAGGTCAATTGGTGCATCCTGTCGCAGCTTATCTTGAATATGAATTGTCGGGTAGCTCAAAGCAGCTACAAGTCGGAGTTGGAACAACTCAATCAGGCAACAAGCAGGCGTATTCTTATCAATTACCTACAGAAAAAGCAGACTATTTAACCAATGGTCGGGTTTTATTTGGGCGTGGCTTGCGTGGTCGTCATTTTAGTTTTGAAATTAATATTAGTGGTGAGCATGGTTATATCAATGACTTGAGTATTGATCTTGCTGCCACCAAGCGGAGAGTATAAGTCATGACTACTGAATACCAAAATGCGTACCAAGAATCCATCACCCAAGTTCAAGATAAGATGGCTTATTTTGAGAAATTAGCGACTGGATTCACAACTGAAGTATCTGAAGTATTAGCACAACTAACCGACATTCAAGTTGATACCGTTGCAGAACCTCAAAACCTACCCACACCAAGCAGTAGCAACTTTACTGCGATGCCAAGCATTACGACTCCTGATCTTAATGCCAATCTCCCCACAGCACCAACGATTAATGTTGATATTCAAGCACCAACAGATATGGTTGCACCTACATTCAATGGCTTAAACATTGATATCCCTGATGCACCCATCTTAACCAATGATTTGACCACCCCAGCATTTTTGGATATAAGTCAGATTCCAGACATTGATACCACTATTAATTTACCAACATTACCAAATTTGGCTGTTGGTAATATTGATACTGGTAATCTGCCTGACAAAATTAATTTAGATAACTTGCTGACCTCGTTAGATTTAAGTGATCTTGATATACCCGATGCACCAGCATTTCCGATCTTAAATTTACCAACCGCACCAGCATTAACGCAGTTTGATTTACCACTTCGTCCAGTCATTAAAGATGATGTGGTCATTCCTGATGCGCCAACGCTAGTACTTCCTGATATGGATGTATTGGAAAAAATCAACTTACCTGATTTTCAGTACGAGGAAGTGCCTATTTTTGATGGCATTGCACCTGTATTTAACGTGACGATGCCTGATAATTTAGATGTGATTTTGTCTGATACTAAAGGCATAGTCAGTCAGGACTACTACAAGGCAAATGTAGATAGTGCGATTAAGCCGCTAGTTCTTGAGATTCGACAATGGCTGGATGGTTCACACGTTGGCTTAGGGTTGCCACAGGCGGTTGAAGATGCGTTATTTAACCGAGCGCGTGAGCGTGACAATGCAGAAACGGAAAAGGCAGTTCAGGAGATTACTGAAACATGGGCTAGTCGTGGCTTTTCATTGCCGCAGGGTGCATTAGATAAGCAGATCGCCGTTGTCCGTGAACAAGGTCGCCTGAAAGCGGCTGAGTTGAATCGTGACATCATGGTTCAAGCATTCGATAAGCAGCTTGAACATATCCGCTTCCTGACTGAACAGGGCATTGCACTTGAGAAGATGAAACAGGATCTTTGGCTTGCGTATGTCGGTAATGTGATGCAATTAGCCAAGTTTCAGATTGATAGCAAGATTAGCATTTTGAATGCCCAGATCAGTCTATTCAATGCACAGAATACGGCGTTTGAGTCGTTGATTAATGTCTATAAAACCAAAATTGAAGGAACAATTTCTAAGATCACGGCGTATAAAACGATGCTTGATGCACAGTCGGTGATTGGTCAAATTAACCAACAGAAAGTTGATTTATTTAGGGCGAAAATTGAAGCCGTACAATCCAATGTCGAGATTTATAAAGCATTGGTGCAAGGGCAAACAGCTAAAGCCGCTTTAATCCAATCCAAGTTTGATGTCTATAAAACCGAAGTTCAGGCGTATTCTGAACAGATGAATGCTGAAAAACTCAAGATCGATGTATATGATTCCCAAGTTAAGGCGGAAGCGACCAAGGCTGGAATGTATGACACCTTGGCGCGTATGTATGCTTCAACCGTTGAAGCGGTTTCAACCAAAGCCAATATTAAGAGCAAGCAAGCAGATCTGCACATGGAGGCTGCAAGAATCCGTCTTTCAGAGTTTCAGGCAAATATTGAGGCTTACAAAGCTGACATCGATGCAAAAATGAGTGTTGCACAGAACCAAACGTCAGTATTTAATGCACAGGTTGAAGCATTCAAGGCAAAAGCCAGTGTAGAAACAACAAAGCTCAGCACTCAAGCCAACGTGATTGAATCCTCATCACGTACCAAAATTGCTTATGCGGATGCACAGGCTAGATATGCAGAGATGCGGATGCGTATTGGAATTGCGAATACGGATGCTTTAGCGCGTTTTGCAGATATGAAATCACGTACAGCGATTGCAGTATCTGAGGCGCATCAACATTATGCGGATCTAGCATTACGCACCACGATTGCCAATGCAGATGTCTATAACAAGTATATCGACATGAAGATGCGAACCAATATTGCCAATGCCGATATGCAAGCACGTTATGCGGATATGAATGCCAGGACAAATATTGCGTATGCAGAAACACACTCTAAATATGTGGATATGAATTTACGTACGCAAATTGCCAATGCAGAAACACAGGCACGGTACATGGATATGAATGTCCGTACTAATATTGCATACGCAGAAATGATGCTGAAAGAGTATGAAGCCAAAATGCAGAATGCCATTCAAAAAGCGCAGTTGGCGATTGAAGCAGTGAAGGCAACAGGTCAGGTACATGCACAGCTTGCGTCAGGTGCAATGTCAGCCATGCATGTTTCAGCCAGTATTAGCGGTTCGGGATCTGTCAACGAGAGTACAAGTACTGGCACCAGTACGAGCACCAGCTACAACTATAGCTACTAATCCCTGTAAGGCTGGAGAAAAAGGCTCAAAAACTAAACCATACATGGTATTGCAATTTTCGGTGATAACACATGTATGGTTTAAAACGCTCAAAGAAAGATGAGTCAGGGATGATTCAGGGTGCTGGAACTGGTACTTCCGATAGTATCCAGAAAGATGTGCCTGTAGGCAGTTATATTATGCCAGCAGATTCCACACAAAAAATTGGTGCAAAAAATCTTAAAAATCTAGGAAGTCCCCAATCTGTTCGTGTGAATGTTTCAGATGGGGAATATTTAGCTGATCCTCAGCAATTGCAAGCTATAGGTGGCTTTGTGCTTGATCGTATGAAGCAAGCAACACATACACCAGTTGACCAGCAAGGCTTTGGTTTAAAACAGGGTACTGGACATACTTCCCGACAGGGCAATGATCTTCAGCTTGGCTTAAATCCTGAAGCATTGGCAAACTATCAAAATAGCTCTAATGTAAAGATTGGGAAAAGTGGTAAGCCTGAGTTATTTTTTGCGAATGGTACCCCTGCTAGTGGTGTGCCAGATGATTCATTTACCGCAGATGTTCTTCGCACTAATAGAGATGCTGCTGCAAACAGTATTAGTAAGGGAAATTATGCTCAAGGAGTAGGGCAGATGGTACGTGGTGTTGTGGGTGCGGTTCCTGCGGCTGCATACGATGTTAGTAAAAAGGCTTATGATACTGTTGGGCGACCAGTTGCTAATGCAATTGATGGTTTTCTAGGAACGGGTGGAGATCAATCTGCACCATCACCCAAACCAAATGCACAACCTAAACCCAAAGTACCAACAACCAATAACAATACAGGTGTGACAGATAATCCATTTGGCGATAAATCAGCACAGCAAGCAGCAGCACAGCAAGCAGCAGCACAGCAAGCAGCAGCTAAACAGGCAGCAGCAAAAACACCTGTTAATAATATTTTTAATTTAGGTCAAGATCAGCCGCAAAACCAGCAAAGCACTCAGTCAAATCCTTATGCGATTCAGCAAAAAGGGAATAGTTTTAGCTATAGCAATCCTGCGGCGGCTGCCCAAGCCCATGCAGCAGGTATTCCTGAATTGCAAAACTCTGGGTTTGGAATGAGGAGAACAAGTGATCCACGTGGCGTGGCTAATTTACTTGCCAATACCCGTGAAATGGGTCCCAATGATCAACAAATTCAAAATGCAATTGCACAGCGTGAAGCTTCTGTTGGAAATGGTGGTGGATTTGGTGCACGTGTTTACAGTTTAGGAAATAGTAGTCAAGCTGCTGATACATTGCAAAAGAGAATTGATGATGTGAGTCAACCAATACCAGGATCAAAAGGATTGACTGCAAGTCAGCGTAACCAGATTGTAGAGTTGCAGAATGGGTTTGATAATCGTGCCAACGATGTTTATAAGACTGATGCAAATAATGCAGCCGCATTGCAGCGAGAAGCAATGGGTCAAGCTGGTGCTAACTATCGTGCAGATCTACAGGAAGGTGGGCAAAATAATCGTTACTTTGCTGGTCTTGCCAAAGATACCCAGAAATTCAATGCAACAAATGATTTGGCAAATCGTCAGTTTGGATTGGAGCAAAGCCGTTATGCACCAGAGATCATGAAACAACGTGCTGAGCTAAATGCTTTACAGCGTTATGATCAAGCAAAAACTCCAGAGGAACGACAAGCAGCTGAGGCGGCATTAGCCACTCTGCGTGGTCAGGTGAAACAGTCGAGTGAATCAGGCAAAGATCGTTTTATGACTGTTGGTGGTGGACAGCAGTGGGATGAAAAAGCAGGTACAATGGTTAATCAGGCGCAACGATTGTTTGATACGAAGACGCAGAAATTTGTTGATACAACAGTGCAAATACCAATCCATCAAAATCCTGCTGCTCAAGCGATTGTAAATAATAAATCACTTGATGAGGCTAGTAAGCGAAAGGCGCTTGCTGATTTGGGTTATCAAAATAATTAACAAGACAGGAAAGCCACCGTAAGGTGGCTTCTTTTTATTCGGAAATAATCCCCTTGCTAATTTATAGGTTTTAACCTATATTTAATTCATGCAATAAGGATTTAATTATGTGGACTGTTCTATTTGAACAACCTTTTGAAACATGGTTCTTGGAACTTTCGACTGAAGAGAAAATCGACATACTAGCAAGCATCAAGGTGCTTGAAGCCTATGGACCACAGTTGTCACGACCTCATGTGGATACACTAAAAGGCAGTAAGTTGAAAAACTTAAAAGAGTTGCGAGTACAACATGCAGGCGACCCTTACCGCATCCTATTTGTGTTTGATCCACTACGACAAGCGGTACTCTTGTGCGGTGGCAATAAAACTGGCGATAAACGATTTTATCCGTATAGCCGTAAAACCTCGCCCTTTAGGGCGGGGATATAAGGCTGCAATCCGCTAGTCCCCCTTGTGGGGATTAGCTAGGATTGCTAATGCGGTGTCTGCTGTTGTTGAATATATTGTT
>NZ_BKNN01000091.1 GCF_008993995.1 Acinetobacter brisouii | reverse complement strand
AACAATATATTCAACAACAGCAGACACCGCATTAGCAATCCTAGCTAATCCCCACAAGGGGGACTAGCGGATTGCAGCCTTATATCCCCGCCCTAAAGGGCGAGGTTTTACGGCTATACGGATAAAATACGAAAGGCGCGTGAATACTGCAAATAGTGCAATACGATCATCCAGTAGATCTCCCGATTTGATGGTGTAATCACTTCATCCTAGCAGATCGACTTGAAATAATAAGTACTTTTTTATGACGGGGTATGTCTTGCAATACAACTACAACTTAAATGCCGATCTCAGTCCTGTTACAATAGCAATTATCATATTTCGATAAATTCCTGAATTTTTATAAGGCTTTTACTGCATGGAATCTCAAAATCCCACCACGTACCAAGCATTACAACCCCAATACCGCTTACTGGTGCTTTTGGTCTCGATTGGTTTTTTCATGCAAGCCCTTGACACGACCATTGTCAACACTGCCCTGCCTGCGATGGCACAGCACTTAAAAGAAAATCCTCTGCATATGCATGGGGTTGTCGTGGCTTATGTGCTGTCCGTTGCCAGTTGTATTCCCATGAGTGGCTGGTTAGCCGATCGTTTTGGATTACGCTCAGTGTATTTGAGTGCAATTATCATTTTTACCTTAGCATCCTTAGGTTGTGGTCTATCGAACTCATTTGAACAACTGGTGGTTTTTCGGGTTCTGCAAGGAATTGGCGGAGCATTGCTGCTTCCTGTAGGACGACTATCTTTACTCAAAATTGTTCCTCGCGAACAATTTGTATCGGCGATGAGTCTAATGAGTCTTGCAGGGCTGATCGGCCCTTTAATTGGACCAACTCTCGGCGGTTGGCTGGTTGAGGTCGCGAGTTGGCACTGGATTTTCTTAATTAATATTCCAATGGGTATCCTTGGCATTATTGTAACCTTGAAGGCGTTACCCAATATTGTGGAAAGCAAAGTCAAACGCTTTGACCGTTCAGGTGTAATCCTGCTGATTGTTGCAATGGTGGGTCTGACATTAGGTATTGATTCTTTTTCAATTGAAGGTTCATCACATCAGAGTGCCTATCTACTATTGATTGCGGGACTCGCGGCAAGTATTTTATACGCTCATCATGCACATACCCATCAAAATGCATTATTTCGTAGTGACTTGTTTAGACATCAATTTTATGCCATTGGGGTATTAGGTAATTTCTTTGCCCGTTTTGCAGGCAATGCCATTCCCTTTTTACTCCCTTTACTGTTGCAAGTCGTATTTAAATTCGAACCCTTTGAAACAGGGCTAATGATGATTCCTCTCGTACTCGGCTCACTATTCTCTAAGCCAATTGTGCGCCCTTTACTACAACGTCTAGGTTACCGCAATGTGTTAATTCTCAATACTATTGCAGTCGGACTTTGTGTCATGAGCTTTACCTTAACCTCAGCAACCACACCTGAATGGCTGCGTGCATTGCATTTCTTTATTTTTGGGACACTCAACTCGATTCAGTTTGTTTCAATGAATACATACACGCTGAAAGACTTACCTTCACAACATGCCAGTAGCGGCAACAGCTTCTTATCGATGATCATGATGCTCTCTATGAGTATCGGGATTGCATTGACAGGAACACTGATCAATTTTTATCAAGATACAAGTTTTCATTTACAGCTTGCTCAAGCCTTCGATGCCACCCTACTCACACTCGGTGCAATGAATGTGATCACCATGCTGATTTTCTGGCGAATTCCCAAACAAAATCTCTCATAAGTTTAAATAGGTTTTCTGCTGCAGTTTTCTTAAAATAGAGCTTCAATCTTACCGATCTGTTGGATCATGAAAGCTGCTCGCAAAAGTTACTTGCACCTTGTCCGAACCTTAACTGCAACCGTTATCGTTTTATTGCTATGCTTCATTAGCCTCATTCTCTTTCAAAATCAGCCCGCAGAAGCACAAGATCATCCTGTACAAGGCTTTGATGTTTCTCATCATCAAGGCAATATTGACTGGAAAAAAATTTCACCGCACAAGTATCAATTTGTGTATTTAAAAGCCACCGAAGGCGGTGATTATCAAGATCCGAGTTTTCAACAAAACTGGTTAAAAGCACGTGAGCAAGGCTTACATGTGGGTGCGTATCATTATTATCGTTTATGCCGTGAGGCAAAAATTCAGGCTGCCAATTTTATTGCCACAGTGCCCAATAAAGCTGATGCTCTAGCACCTGTCATTGATTTGGAATACGATGCCAATTGCATTCAAAATTCAAATCAAGAACAGCTCCTGAAACAGATTCAGACCATGCAGAAAATCTTGCATCAGCATTATGGCAAAGCCCCGATTATTTATACCTCAAAGACCTTTTATCATATTGTGCTGATGGGACACATCCCACATACCGCGCTTTGGATTCGCGATTATGATGAGGCTTATCCAAAACTTAAAGATCAGCGCGGCTGGATGTTTTGGCAATACACTCAAAAAGGACATATCAATGGAATTAGCCAACCTGTCGATCTGAATGCCTATGCAGGCTCAGCAGAACAATGGCAAAGTTATTTACGTTATTTAGGAATTATTCATCATTAAACAGCGCAAAATCATTCACATCGACATGGATGCCTTTTATGCCTCAGTTGAATTACGTGAACGCCCTGACTTAGTCGATGTCCCTGTCGTAGTTGCATCACATCATCCACGTGCGGTCATCACAACTGCGTCTTACCCTGCACGACGTTTTGGTTTACGCTCTGCCATGTCGATGGCACAAGCCCGTAAACTTTGCCCACATGTGGTAGTACTTGAGCCACGCTTTGAACTCTATCGAGAGGTATCTTCTCAAATTCAGCAGATTTTTCAGCAACATACCGACCTCATCGAACCTTTATCTTTAGATGAAGCTTATCTGGATGTCACTGAAAATAAGCAAGGTCTGGCATCAGCAACTGCTGTGGCTCAAGCCATTCAACAGCAAATTTGGCAACACACTCAGCTTACTGCATCGGCAGGCGTAGCACCCAATAAATTTTTAGCTAAAATTGCATCGGACTGGTATAAACCCAATGGGCTCTGTGTAATTAAACCACAACAAGTTCAAGAGTTTATTAATGATCTACCCTTAAAAAAAATCCCTGGGGTGGGTAAAGTCACTCAAGCCAAGCTTGAACAATTACAGCTTTATACCCTTGGAGATTTACAAAAAATTGAATTGCACGTTTTACAGCAGCACTTTGGAAAATATGGACAACAATTACATCTGTATGCTCAAGGCATTGATGAACGTCCAGTGGAAGCCAGTCGAGTCCGTCAGCAAATTTCTAAAGAAATTACCTTTGACCAAGATTTTTATCTCAGCGAATGCCAAACTACATGGGTAACATTGGCTGTAAAAGTCTGGGCTAGCTTAGAGAAACGTCAGCTCAGTGCCTTTGGTGTAACCATCAAACTGAAACAAGCTGATTTTCATGTGCTGCAACACAGTAAACGCTTTCAAAGTCCATTAGAAAATTTAATACAACTACAGCAAGCGATTACTTTATTAATAACTGAGCTGAATATTTCCCCTCAATTGCGTTTCCGTTTGGTTGGGGTTGGTGTTTATCAACTCACCAATACCGAACAGAAAAATCAATTGTCACTGTGGTAATTAATTAAAATAATTCTCATTTACAAAAAATATATGCCTTAGACTCTCGCAAGCTAAGCATTTTTCGATTAAGCTATGTCCGCTTACATTTATCCATGAAGCTATTGCACGGTTAAAACTAATCCATGGTTTTAACTAGCCGTCCCTGTAATACATCGGATTAATCATCATGCGCATTGCAGGGCGCTCCGATTGTTAGGCATGGACTCCTTCTGAATGACCTCAAGTTCTTCTTCTCTACATATCACACAAGAAAAACGAGCTCGCAAAGCTGCTTTGAGTAGCTTTATTGGCGCAGTTGTGGATTGGTATGACTTTTTACTCTATGGCATTGTTGCTGCATTAGTCTTTAAACAACAATTTTTTCCAAATATTGACCCGACTATGGGAACATTAGCAGCGTTTGCCACTTTTGGTGTTGGTTTCTTATTTCGCCCATTAGGCGGTATTGTTTTCGGGCATTTTGGCGACAAACTCGGTCGTAAAAAAATGCTGTTCCTCACTGTCTTTCTCATGGGTGGAGCAACCGTATTCATCGGATTATTACCCACTTTCGCACAAATTGGTTGGTGGGCACCTGTTTTACTCGTCACATTGCGTGCCATTCAAGGTTTTGCTGTCGGTGGGGAATGGGGTGGCGCAGCACTCATGGCTGTTGAAAATGCCCCTAAAAACAAGAAAGCCTTTTATAGTAGTGGTGTTCAAATCGGATATGGTGTGGGCTTAATGCTGGCATCGGGCTGTGTATCTCTGATTACGTTATGTATTGGTGAAGATGGCTTCCGTGACTGGGGCTGGCGTATCCCTTTTCTTGCTAGCGTTGTTCTGGTTGCTTTTGCAGTATGGGTTCGTTCAGATCAAGAAGAGTCTGCCGAATTCAAACATCAGCAACACAAACCTAAGCTTCAAGAAAAGAGATCACACTTTCCCATTATTGAAGCGGTTAAGCATAACCCAAAAGGTTTTTTCTACATCATTGCATTACGTCTAGCTGAATTGCTTTCGATGTATTTAGTCACAACCTTCGCCCTGAACTATTCAACCGAAAAATTGCATATGTCTTCGCAATTATTTTTGAATATTTCTTTAATGGTCGGTGCAATTAGCTGTGTCAGTATTCCATTTTTTGCCATGATTGCAGACCGTTTTGGCCGCCGCCGCATGTGTATTATCGGTGGTTTAATTGGTGCAGGCGCTGCATTTCCATTCTTCTTGGCATTGCAAAGCGGATCCGTTTTTTGGTTAGTGATTTTATCTATTTTACTTGCCAATCTAGCCCATGACATGGTGGTCAGCGTCCATCAGCCGATCTTTACCGAATTATTCGGTGCAGAATACCGCTATAGTGGTGCAGGTGTCGGCTATCAACTTGCCAGTATTATTGGCGGTGGTTTTACGCCATTTATTGCAACAGGACTCATCTTCCTTGCACATGGACACTGGATTTTCGTCGCGATCTATTTAACTGTGGGCTGCTTACTCACTTCAATTGTTGCAGCGCGCATGAAAGGTCAAGTATCATCAAAAACTGTCCATTCTCCCCTTGTAGATTAAATTTATGGCTGTTAAACGTTTACATGTAAGCTCACGTTTTTGTGAAGTGGCAATTTCAGGTAACTTAGTCCATCTTGCAGGGCAACTTGCAGATGATACGAGCCAAGACATTCGCTCACAAACCCAGCAAACTCTTGCCAATATTGACCGCTTTTTAGCTGATGCAGGAACAGATAAGACTCAAATTTTATCTGTGATTATTTTCTTAAAAGATATTGAACAAGACTATGCTGCAATGAATGAAGTTTGGGATGCATGGGTTTTGCAAGGTCATGCACCTGCACGCACCTGTGTCGAATCTAAACTGTATGCTCCAGAAGTTTTGGTTGAAATGACAGTAACAGCTGTTAAACCATAAGCCTTCAAACTGGCATTTGCCTACGCAAATGCCATTGTTTTTTCTTGAATATTCAAATCACGCGATAATTTTTTCAAATCGGGTACGCCTGCATAACGCAGCACTCGATAACCAGCCATTTCCAATAAAGCATCTTCATAACGATCATCACGATGCTGTGTAAACATTGAGCCACCAAGAGAAATAATTGCCACAACTTGAAACTGTGAATTTAAAATGACAAAGTCAGCTGTCATATTATTAAACTTTGCTCGTGTATGTGAATACTTACTTGTTAACAGTGCACTATAAGCAACATTTGATAAAATAATATGTTGTGGTAAGAGCTGATTCAGTCGTTGATAAATGATTTGTTCGTTATAGTTGAACAGAGCTCGTTGTTTTAAAGCACTATCATAATGCTGATCTGTACGTTTTTGATAACGAACAACAAATATAACTAAAATCAATACGCTCAAGATACTCAGAGAAATAAGTTCTATCATTTCACACATTCCTTATAATTATCTGATTTATTGATCAGGTGCAAATCCTTTGCAAATCCTTTATTCATCCTAAAATTATCGCTGCACTTTACAAGACAATGCCATTGACAATTTATACATTTTATAATGGAGAATTATAGGCTATATCGTCAACCTTACGAATACCTACCTAATCTATAACATGAACTTAGATTTTTTTGGTTATTTGTAGCTAAAGAATCATATTTAATTGTAAATTTTAGACCTATTTTTTAAAAACACATACAAAAACTTAATTTTCCTCGAATAAAAAAACACCCCCTGATTTGTGAATCAGAGGGTGTTTTAGAATAATGAGCTGGCGATGACTTACTCTCACATGGGTAACCCCACACTACCATCAGCGCTAAGAGGTTTCACTTCTGAGTTCGGGAAGGGATCAGGTGGTTCACTCTTGCTATTGTCGCCAGCACAA
>NZ_BKNN01000090.1 GCF_008993995.1 Acinetobacter brisouii | reverse complement strand
TAAATCCTATAGAACAGATGTGGGCATGGGTTAAACGTAAGCGTAAAGAATGGTTGATCGACTCAGTCGATGAGTTATTTCGAGTTTTTTTCGAATCTTGTATGAATAATAAAGTAGTTTGACTATATCATGACTTTAATCCAGTCAGCAAAGCTGAATGGACTGGATCCGTATGCCTATTTAAGTGATGTGCTGAAAAGGCTGCCGACACATAAAGTGACACAAATAGAAGAATTACTGCCACACCGCTGGAAATCCGACCAAAATTAAAAAATAGGCATGGGATTCAGCGGACGCTTACGTTATATCGAAAATATGATCAAATTATATAAAGTTTGTTACTTTAAATTCACAGTGAACAGGGTCAAAAAAAATTATGATATGTATATAAAGCAGCAAAATTATTGAGGTATGAGATATGGATCACATTTTGGTTGAATTACTTCAAACCATTAAACATGAGAAACAAGGCTGTGAGCCAAAAGTATATGATATGGGGACATTATTAAAAGTTATTCATGATTCCCATGATACATATTTGGTCACGGCAGATGATGAGCTCTTTTCATTTTCATTGCGTAAAGTCGATGAAGGGACTGTTTGGATAAAAGTTTAAAGCTTTAAATATCGTCTTAATGATTGTAAGCCCTTTGTTATCGCAAAGGGCTTTTTTATATCTGAGGATTTTAATTCTTAGATTGTCAACAATTCAAAAAAATAGATTAAAAAATAATCCAAATTTTCGGCTTATAGCACCTTAGTCGTAGAATGTGGATTGTATTGTTGACAATTATTTGTATTTTGCTAAAAAATAAGCATAATTTAGTGATCTTCAATAAGAATTGTCAACACTATGCAAAATTTGTCAGAAAACCCTATTGAGAAGGGCTACCAAACGCTCACAGACCAGATTTTTTATAAAATCCAGTCGGCGATTATTTGTGGTGAGCTTGCTGCAGGAAGCAAGATTTCTGAACCTGAACTTGCGCGTGTTTATGGCATTAGTCGAGGTCCTTTGCGTGAAGCGATTCACCGCCTAGAAGGGCAAAAACTGGTTGAACGGACTGCCCATGTCGGTGCGCGTGTGGTGTCACTCTCGCATCAACAGTTGCATGAACTCTATCAGATTCGTGAAAACCTTGAAGGTCTCGCTTGTCGCCTTGCTGCACAGCATATTGATAAAAAACAGATTATTGCGTTAAGGGATATTTTAAAGCGTCACGCTGAAGACGATGCCTTTAAAGCGGGTAAGGGGTATTTTTTGCAGGAAGGTGAAGATGACTTTCACTATTGCATCATTAAAACCAGTGGTAACAAAACCTTAGAAAAAATGCTGTGTGATGAGCTATATCACCTAATTCGTATGTACCGTATTCAATTTTCCAAAACGCCAAATCGCCCGCATCAGGCCTTTAACGAACATATTCGTATTTTAGATGCGATTGCCGATGGCGATGCCGAACTTGCCGAATTGTTGATGCGCCGTCATATCGCTGCATCTTATAAAAATATTGAATCCAACTGGATTCAAGCTCAAGGAGAAAAACATGTCTAATTTATCTGCGGGTCAGCGTTTCCGCGATGCTGTTGCGGCTGAAAAACCGTTACAGGTCGTCGGTACGATCAACGCCAACCACGCCTTACTGGCAAAACGTGCAGGCTATAAAGCCATCTATTTATCAGGAGGTGGGGTCGCCGCAGGCTCATTAGGTTTGCCTGATTTAGGCATTAGTAACTTGGACGATGTGTTGACCGATGTGCGCCGTATTACCGATGTTTGTGATTTACCATTATTGGTCGATGCAGACACAGGCTTTGGTGCTTCAGCATTTAACATTGCACGCACCACCAAATCGTTAATCAAGTTTGGCGCAGCAGCCATGCACATTGAAGATCAGGTTGGGGCAAAACGCTGTGGACATCGTCCAAATAAGGCGATTGTTTCACAACAAGAAATGGTTGATCGCATTAAGGCCGCAGTTGATGCGCGTGGCGATGACAAGTTTGTGATTATGGCGCGTACCGATGCTTTGGCAGTCGAAGGTTTACAAGCTGCGATTGATCGTGCTGGGGCATATATTGAAGCAGGTGCAGACATGCTGTTTCCTGAAGCGATTACTGAACTGTCGATGTACAAACAATTTGCCGATGCTGTACACGTACCGATCTTGGCGAATATTACCGAATTTGGTTCTACGCCTTTATTTACCACAGACGAATTGGCGTCTGCCGATGTTAGCATTGCATTGTATCCACTGTCTGCATTTCGTGCCATGAATAAAGCAGCTGAAAATGTGTATCAGACTTTGCGTCAAGAAGGCACACAGAAAAATGTAGTTGATACTATGCAAACCCGTCAAGAGTTGTATGACCGTATTAACTATCATCAGTTTGAACAGTATTTAGATGCCTCATTCGCTAAAAATAAATAAGCATCTGACACTCAAATTGCCCCCTAATTTTTACAACAAGATCAAACAGACAAAAGGAAACTGTCATGAATACACAAGTTGAAAAAACAGAATTCAAACCAAAAAAATCAGTGGCGCTCAGCGGTCAAGTCGCTGGCACCACTGCGCTATGTACAGTAGGACGTAGCGGAAATGACCTGCATTACCGTGGTTATGACATTTTAGACTTGGCGGTACATTGCCAGTTTGAAGAAGTGGCGTACTTACTGGTACATGGTAAGCTGCCAAATACTGCGGAATTGAGTGCTTATAAAGCTAAGCTCAAGGCATTACGTGGTTTGCCAGCAGGTTTAAAAACTGCCTTGGAACAACTGCCACCGTCTGCTCACCCAATGGATGTCATGCGTACAGGTGTTTCGGTTTTGGGCTGCTTAACGCCAGAACATGATGATCATAACTATGCAGGTGCGCGTGATATTGCTGACAAGTTGATGGCAAGTTTGGGTTCAATGCTGTTGTATTGGTATCACTTTAGCCATAACGGCAAACGCATAGAAGTTGAAACTGATGATGACTCAATTGGCGCGCACTTCCTGCATTTGTTGCATGGTGAAAAACCGTGTGAACAATGGATTCAAGCCATGCATACATCTTTGATTTTGTATGCTGAGCATGAATTTAACGCGTCAACATTTACCTCGCGTGTGATTTCGGGTACAGGTTCAGATATGTATTCGAGCATTGCAGGGGCGATTGGTGCATTGCGTGGGCCAAAACACGGGGGTGCAAATGAAGTCGCATTTGTGATTCAGCAGCGTTATAACTCTGCCGATGAAGCTGAAGCCGATATTCGTAAACGTGTTGAAAACAAAGAAGTGGTGATTGGTTTTGGCCATCCTGTGTATACCATTGCCGACCCGCGTAATGATGTGATCAAGAAAATTGCTGCTGAACTGGCCGATGCACAGCGCAATAAAAAAATGTATGTCATTGCGGAGCGTCTGGAATCTGTGATGAAAGAAGTGAAAAACATGTTCCCGAACCTCGACTGGTTCAGTGCAGTGAGTTATCACCTGATGGGCGTACCAACAGCCATGTTTACCCCATTGTTTGTGATTGCACGTACCGCAGGCTGGTCGGCACATGTGATTGAACAACGCCAAGATGGCAAGATTATTCGACCAAGCGCACATTATACAGGCCCAGAAAACCTGAAATTTGTGCCACTTGCGGAGCGTGATGCATGAACACCCAGTACCGTAAAACGTTACCAGGTAGCAACTTAGATTATTTTGATGTGGTACAGGCAGTCGAAGACCTACAAGCAGGGGCTTGGGCAAAGCTGCCGTATGTCAGCCGTGTGCATGCCGAAAATATTGTACGCTGTGCTGAACCTGAAAAAATCAACGATTATTTGCTGCAAATTATTCAAGGCAAACAGGAATTGGACTTTCCGTGGTTTCCTGCGCGTGTGGTTTGTCATGACATTTTAGGGCAAACCGCACTGGTTGACCTTGCAGGTCTGCGTGATGCCATTGCTGATAAAGGCGGTGACCCATCTAAAGTCAATCCAGTCGTGCCGACTCAGCTCATTGTCGATCATTCGTTGGCAGTGGAATACGGCGGTTTTGATCCAGATGCATTTGCCAAAAACCGTGCGGTGGAAGATCGCCGTAACGAAGACCGTTTTCACTTTATTGAGTGGACAAAAACTGCATTTAAAAATGTCGATGTGATTCCTGCGGGTAACGGCATTATGCATCAGATTAATCTGGAAAAAATGTCACCAGTAATCCAAGTGCGTGATGGCGTGGCATTTCCAGATACCTGTGTTGGTACAGATTCGCATACCCCACATACCGATGCGTTGGGGGTGATTTCTGTTGGTGTCGGTGGCTTGGAAGCTGAAAACGTGATGTTGGGTCGCGCATCTTGGATGCGTCTGCCCGACATTATTGGGGTTGAGCTAACAGGTCAACGTCAATCAGGCATTACCGCGACGGACATCGTACTTGCCTTGACGGAATTTTTGCGTAAAGAACGTGTAGTTGGTGGCTATCTCGAATTTTTCGGTGAAGGTGCAGACAGCATGTCAGTGGGAGATCGTGCTACGATTTCCAACATGACGCCTGAATATGGTGCAACCGCAGCGATGTTCTATATCGACCAAAACACCATTGATTACTTACGTCTGACAGGTCGTGAAGATGCTCAAGTTGAATTGGTTGAAACCTATGCCAAACACGTTGGTTTATGGTCAAGCAGTTTGAAACAAGCCGAATATCCACGTGTTTTACGTTTTGATTTGTCGAAAGTGACCCGTAATATTGCAGGGCCATCGAATCCGCATGCACGTGTTTCTACGGCTGATTTGAAAGAAAAAGGTATTGCGGGTGTGGTTGAGCAGCGTACTGATGGCTTAATGCCTGACGGTGCAATCATCATTGCGGCAATTACCTCATGTACCAATACTTCAAACCCACGCAATACAGTTGCCGCAGGTTTGTTAGCACGTAAAGCCAATGAATTGGGTTTAACCCGTAAACCGTGGGTGAAATCGTCTTTTGCACCAGGTTCTAAAGCGGCTGCCCTGTACTTGGAAGAAGCAGGCGTATTGCACGATCTTGAAAAGCTCGGTTTTGGTATCGTGGCGTATGCATGTACGACCTGTAATGGGATGTCAGGTGCGCTTGATCCGAAGATTCAGCAAGAAATTATTGACCGTGACTTGTATGCCACAGCGGTACTTTCGGGTAATCGTAACTTCGATGGTCGTATTCACCCATACGCAAAACAGGCATTCTTGGCATCTCCACCGCTTGTTGTGGCGTATGCAATTGCAGGAACCATGCGTTTTGACATCGAAAAAGATGCACTAGGCACAGACAAAGACGGCAATCCGATTTACCTGAAAGACATTTGGCCAAGTGATGCAGAAATTGATGCACTGGTTAAAGAAGCCGTGAAGCCTGAACAATTCCGTAAAGTCTACATTCCAATGTTTGACTTGGGCGAAGTTGAGCAAGCCAAAAGCCCGCTTTATGACTGGCGTCCGAAAAGTACTTACATTCGCCGTCCGCCATATTGGGAAGGTGCTTTGGCTGCACCGCGCACGTTGGCAAATATGCGTCCGCTTGCGATTTTGGGCGATAACATCACCACAGATCATTTATCACCATCCAATGCGATTTTGATGGACTCTGCGGCAGGTGAATACCTCCACAAAATGGGTGTGCCTGAAGAAGACTTCAACTCATACGCAACGCACCGTGGAGATCACTTAACGGCACAACGTGCAACATTTGCCAACCCGAAACTGTTTAATGAAATGGTTCGCCGTTCTGACGGTACGGTGAAACAAGGTTCAAAAGCGCGTGTCGAGCCTGAAGGCGAAGTGATGCGGATGTGGGAAGCGATTGAAACTTACATGAACCGTAAGCAACCGCTGATTATCATTGCGGGTGCGGACTATGGTCAAGGTTCTAGCCGTGATTGGGCTGCCAAAGGTGTTCGTCTTGCAGGTGTTGAAGCGATTGTGGCGGAAGGTTTCGAGCGTATTCACCGTACTAACTTGGTGGGTATGGGCGTTTTACCACTTGAGTTTAAAGCAGGGGTGAACCGCAATACCTTGAAGCTCAATGGTACTGAGTTATACAGCGTGATTGGTCGTATTGCGCCACGTTCTGACTTGACTTTGGTGATTGAGCATTCAACGGCAGATGGGCAAAATGAAGTTGTGGAAGTGCCCGTGACTTGCCGTTTAGATACCGAAGAAGAAGTGTCTGTGTATGAAGCGGGTGGTGTGTTGCAGCGTTTTGCTCAGGACTTTTTGGAAGGTCAGGAGCAGAAAGAGCCATTGACTGCTTAATTAAAAGTATTTGAAATTGTTTGAGAAAAGCCCTACTGTGAAGTTAATGCCAGTCAGTTAAGCTGATTGGCATTTTTTCTTTGGATATTTTGCAGGTTTTGCTTTAACTACTCTTGGACACAGCCTATGCCTTTTTTCAGGTAATACATACATTTTTGAACTTTCTAATAAATGCTCTAAATGTCTAGGCAAATTACCTGCCGACTCTAAAGGCGTATGCCTCAATA
>NZ_BKNN01000089.1 GCF_008993995.1 Acinetobacter brisouii | reverse complement strand
TAAGCACTTGATGGGTAAGGCTTTAGATGCAGAAGAAAGATTACATGTCTGTTTTACAATTAATGCCAGCATAATCAGTGTAAAACATTTTGCATGTGACTTGTTCCACTTTAGATATTTGTTTAAGATGAGATGTAACTCATTGAAATGTGTCATCATATTCGTCGTAAGAAAACAAGTATTATGCCATTATTTCAATGAGTTATCTTTTTTTGTCGTGTACAAAGTCTTAGAAGTTAAAATCTACCCCGACCGTAAAGTTACGTCCGACTTGCGGCACATTGGCAAGGAATGATTCATGCTGATAAACATTGGCATCAAGCAAGTTATTGGCTTGTGCATATAAACGATAACCTGTTTTTGCATTCACCTGACCCGTATATGCCAAACCTAGATTCAGCATGTTGTAGCCTTTGGTATCGGTTTCATAATTGGCAATATCATCCTGATTAAACACATGATAATACTCTGCGCTTGCTGAGTAACCATCGCCAAAGTCCGCTTTGAAACGTGTGCCTAAACGTCCACCTGGAACACGTGGGGCATTGCCATCGTTATCTAGCTTACCGCGTACATAATCCCCAAACAGACCTGCATTCCAGACTGGAGAAAGTTGATAGCTCAGATCAGCATCGACCCCATAGAAACGCGCCTGAGTTTGGCTATACTGAATTAAGCGAAAATCATCATATTGATCCAGCGTTTTGGCATAAATAAAGTTTTCAAACCAGTTCTGGAACACACTGACGTTATATTTCAAACGGTCATTGTCAAAGTGCAGCCCCAGTTCAAGGTTATTGGATTGTTCTTTATCAAGGTTGTCATCGCCCAATTCATAGGTATTGGTCGCCATGTGTTTGCCATCTGAATACAACTCTTGTGCCACAGGCAAACGCTCTTGGTGGGATGCAGTCAAAGACAGTTTATAGTTTGGAATAAACGCCCAACTGGTTGAACCTGCAATCGAATAAGCCGTACCACTATAATCTTTTTGAGTTGAATCAATATTGATATTTTGCTGATCAATTCGTGATGACACTTCAAAATTCAGGTTATTGATCTGCTTTTGTTGCAAGGCAAACAGGCTATATTTTTTGCTGGTGTTGGGATTCATCAACGATTCATCGCCATCGATACTGAGTTTTTGCTGAGTAAATTGCGTTCCAATTTGCCCTGTCCAACCCGCCCACGGATTGTTGCTCAAGGTAATACGCGCATCTGTGCCTTTACTGCTAAACCGAGTGTCTGGCGTATCGCCCGCCATTTCAGTATGTTGATAGTCGGTATAGTTGGCTTGAGCCGACAATTTGTTAAAACCTGCAAATGGGTCATTCAACTCAGTTTTAATGTCATAGCGTTTTTCTTTGAGGTTAATCCAACCTTGTGCATCATCACCGCCACCCGTTGCTGTACCGCAATTGGTTAAACTACTACCACTACGTTCACACGTGCCGTACAGTTCATTGTCAGCAGGAATACCATATTGGTCATGACGCTGGCTAAAGGAAATTCCTGTATAACCACGGTCATAAATCCATGACAATCCTACGTTGTAATCTTTAGAATCGGCAAAAGTGCTGTCTTGGCGACGGCTATCACTTTGCAAATCTTTCGGCAAAATATAGTTATTGGCGTCACGTTTTAAACCACCCAAACGCAAGGCAAACTGATCACCTAGTCCAATGGTGGCATTTCCTGAATACAACAGTTCATCGCTACCTGAGTTATAGCGCGCCCCTGCGCGACCTGTATAACCACCTTCAGGCATTTGAGTCGGAATCTTGTCATCGACCACATTGATCAGACCACCAACCGATCCTGCGCCATACAACAACGCTTCAGGGCCTTTTAAAATCTGAATTTCCTGTGCCGAGCTCGGATCAACCGTCACCGCATGGTCAGGTGAAACACTCGATACATCAAGTGCATCGCCACCATTTTGGGTAATTTTAACTCGCGCACCATCTTGCCCACGAATCACAGGACGACTTACCCCGCCTGTGTATTGTGCCGAATACACGCCAGCCTGACCATTTAAGGCATTGCCAATGGTGGTTGCTCCTGCAATTAAGGTTTTCTGATCGACAACTGCATCGCCTGCGCTGCTATTCACCGTTGATTTTTTGTCGGCATGAAGCTGAATAGTCGGTAAATCATTTTCTGTAACAGGCGCATCTTGTGCCATGACCTGCTGAATGGTCAGTGATAAAACCGAGAGGGCAAACACATGTTTCTTAAAATGCATTGTAGGCATCCAGTGCTAAATTTGTTGTAATATTATAACGTATCAATTTATTTGCAAGACCCATTCGTACTTTATCCATAATTCCGTTAAACTTCTGCTTTTCGATTTCTCAGACATATTTATGGCATTTACTGTGTCGCATATGTTGTTTGCACCTGTGATTTATCGGCTCAGTCAGCGGCAGTTTCCACTTGCTGCAACAGGCATTGGTTGTATGACACCTGATCTGATTCGCCTATTCACCCAAAAAAATGTGATGATCAGTCACTTGTGGCAGGGTTTAATCTTCCCTGACTTAGTGATTGGTTTGCTGGCTTCGGGACTGTGGTATCTGCTGTATCGCCCTGTGATTTTTATAGGACTGGGAATAAATTCCTCTTTATATTTAAAGAGCTTAAAGCAGAAAAGTGTCTTTTGTATGACAACGATCTGTGCATTACTCCTCGGAACTATTAGCCATTTTGTCTGGGATAGCTTTACCCATGTCGATGCTCGCACTTGGTTAGCCCGTGATTTCTTAGAGCAACGCATTGAGCTATTTGAGCATCATTTCCCGATGCATCGGCTGTTACAAATCAGTACATCATTGCTCGCTTTACCTTGGCTATGGATCTGGTCAAAGCGTTACATTGCCAAATATCGGCAAAACTCCCAATTACCACCGATAGCTCAGCGGAAATTTTTACAGCGTTTATCTGCTTGTGCACTGCTCTGTGGCATTGGCATGCTGAGTGTTTATCTGTCGCATCATTTTGAGTTTGGGGAAAATAACGACGAACTGATCGGGCGGAGTTTTAAAGCCTTTGCACAAGGCTGGCTGCTGTGTTTTAGCATCGGTTGCGGCTTATTTTTATGGAAATATTCACAAATTCAAGCGGCTAAAAAATGACTCCCTCCTCCTTAAGTCGCCTTAACACTGGTTTTTTCACGCTAAACCTTGAGCAACATCACCTAAAAGGGCATAATCGCTGATTGATTCGCGGTACGCTGTTTACGTATACGCTCCTATTGCCAATATAGTTTGGATTTAAAAAACATGATGCGAACTCATTACTGCGGTTCTTTAACCGAAGCTCAAATTGATCAAACCGTGACCCTATGTGGTTGGGTACACCGTCGTCGCGATCATGGTGGTGTCATCTTCCTTGACATGCGTGACCGTGATGGTCTTGTGCAAGTGGTTATTGACCCAGATACTCCTGAAGCTTTCGCAACCGCAGACAAAGCACGTTCTGAATTTGTATTAAAAATTACAGGCCGTGTACGCCGCCGTTATGCAGGCACAGAAAATGCCAACATGGTGAGTGGTCAAATCGAAGTTTTGGGTAAAGAGATTGAAGTTCTTGCAACTTCTGAAACTCCTCCATTCCCACTCAATGACGACAACACCAATATTTCTGAAGAAATTCGTTTGAAATACCGTTTCTTGGACATCCGTCGTCCTGAAATGCTAGATCGTTTACGTTTCCGTTCTAAAGTCACCAACCTGATCCGTAACTACTTCGAAGATCACGGTTTCTTGGACGTTGAAACACCGATCTTGACTCGTGCAACCCCAGAAGGTGCTCGCGACTATCTCGTTCCAAGCCGTGTTTCAAATGGTAGCTTCTATGCACTTCCACAATCACCACAATTGTTCAAACAGTTGTTGATGGTCGGTGGTATTGACCGTTATTACCAAATCGCAAAATGTTTCCGTGACGAAGACTTGCGTGCAGATCGTCAGCCTGAATTTACCCAAATCGACGTTGAAACATCGTTCATGAGTGACGATGACATCATGGATTTAATGGAAGGCTTAACGGTTAAAATGTTCAATGAATTATTGAATGTTAAATTCGATAAATTTGAACGTATGACTTATGCAGATGCGATGCGTGACTATGCATCTGACAAACCAGATATGCGTATTCCGTTGAAATTGGTTGACGTTGCAGACCTCATGCAAGACGTTGAGTTCAAAGTATTCGCTGGCCCTGCGAAAGACCCTAAAGGTCGTATTGTTGCACTTCGCGTACCAGGTGCAGGTGCACTTCCACGTAGTGCCATCGACGAATACACCAAATTCGTTGGCATCTACGGTGCAAAAGGTTTGGCTTACATCAAAGTCAATGAACTTGAAAAAGGCATCGAAGGTCTTCAATCTCCAATCGTGAAATTCATTGAGCCAATCGTGCTAGATTTGTTGAAACGTGTTGGCGCTGAAAATGGCGACATCGTGTTCTTCGGTGCAGACAAAGCCAAAGTTGTCAATGATGCGATGGGCGCTCTTCGTGTGAAGATCGGTCATGACTTGAATCTTGCAACTTGCGAGTGGGCCCCACTTTGGGTGGTTGACTTCCCAATGTTCGAAGAAACTGATGATGGCAAATGGACATCTGTTCACCATCCGTTCACTTTACCTAAATCTTCTGTTGAAGAAGTGAAGAACAACCCAGGTGAAGCATTGTCTGTTGCTTACGATATGGTGCTAAACGGTACTGAAATCGGTGGTGGTTCACTGCGTATCTATACTTTAGAAATGCAAAAAGCGATTTTTGAAGCGCTAGGTATTGGTGAAGAAGAAGCAGAAGAAAAATTCAGCTTCTTATTGAATGCTTTACGTTATGGCGCGCCTCCGCACGGTGGTTTGGCATTTGGTCTTGACCGTTTGATCATGTTGATGACGGGTGCATCTTCGATTCGTGATGTGATTGCATTCCCGAAAACCAAAACTGCTGAATGTCCATTGACGCAAGCACCTGCACCAGTTGAAGCCAATCAATTGCGTGACCTAGGCATCCGTTTACGTGAAAAACCAAAAGCTGAAGCCAAAGAAGCTTAAGTTTTTGTCGATAAGACCCTGCTTCGGCAGGGTTTTTTTATGGTAATTGAGATTGACTCTCTATAGTGGCATAATAAGCTGCTTTTTTTATGTTAGGTGAAAACCATGGCTATGCGTCCAGAAGTGCGCCGCCGTTCGTTGGTGGTGATTGTGTTTTCTTTAGTCCAATGGGGCATTATGAACTATATTATTCATAATCAGCTCATGAATATCACCACGCACCAACGTATTTTATATTTCTGTTTCAGTAGTTTATCTGCTGCCCTGCTTATTTTCTGCGCCTTGATTTATATGGTGCTCAAGGGCAATGCGGATAATCAGTAATGGAAGAAAAACTGCTTTCTTGTATAGCCAAAACAATTGCTTGCACTACAATTATTAAAGAAATAAATTTATTTCAATACATTATGTTTCGAAATAATGTAGTGTACTATAATCGCTTATAGGTATAGTTTTGTTCGCTCATCATATTACCTGACTACGTTGTGAATATGAGCATAACAAATTCAGGCAATTACACAATTTAACGCACAGCCTCAATTTAAGCTAAATTTGATTACCCAAAAATATTAAATTTTTCTATACTTAGATTTTTAAAGGCTTGAGGATCAAGTTCTAATACTTCCTCAATCTTAGATCTAAAATTATTGTAATCAGTAGACCAACTTAATGGTTCAATAGGATAATCTTGTAGCTTAGCAACACCTAAATTTTTAAAAGTATTTCCCTCTAAAGGAAGATAAGGTGTTTTATATATAAAAGCAAAAATATTAGGATGCTGCCTCCCACCTACTAAAATCTTTGATGAGGCTATTAAAGCCATTGCTTCTGAGAAAGTCGCCTGATGAGAATCAATTATTTCTATCATTTCTTTAAGATTAGGTTGTTGAGTTAAAATTTTATTAATTAAATAAAAATCAGTTTTTGCATTTGATAAAAAAATAATTTTTTTATTTTTAAATTCTTGTAATATAAATTCAATAATATTTTTAAAAAATTTAATACTCTTGTTATTACGATCCAAAAAAGATGAGCCAGTCATTGTAATATAGTTCTTATATTCTAGATTATATTTTTTTACTGTTTCTGAAATAAAATCATCTTTAAGAATAGGTAACCCATAGACAGCATCTGGAATAATTTTACAGCTATTTAAGCCACAGTTTTTAAGAAGCTCATAAGATATAGGCTCTCTAACTGAAACAAAATCACAGCTATTATATATCTGTACTAGTGCTTTAGTTAAAAAAATATTATTATTTAAATCAACTGTTTGATTGATAGAAGCCACCTTTTTATTTTTATATTTAGCCAAATACAATAGACCTAAAAACCGAATTAAATGCCCAGATTTGTAGTGAACAGCACCTTCTCCATTAAAACAAATATGTGTAAATTCATCAAAAAATCCTTCATTAATATTCATTTTTTTTAAAAAATAAAGTATTTCTATAT
>NZ_BKNN01000088.1 GCF_008993995.1 Acinetobacter brisouii | reverse complement strand
ATAGTTGAAGAAAATAATGAAACACTTGTTAGATGTATGTTGGAAAACCCATCATTAATTGAAATTTTACAGTTAAAATTTGTAAATCACTCCAACTCTTGGTTCAGAAGAAGTTTAGCTAAAAATACTAATTTAATAGAAAGAGTGCAACTTACTTTAGCAAGAGATGAAGAAGCCTCAGTAAGAGAAAGTTTAGCTAGTAATACGTCAATTACAAATAATGTTCAGTTAATCCTTGTAAATGATAGTGATGAATCTGTAGTTAAGACATTGGCTGAGAATAAAGGACTTTCGATTGATGCTCAGATAAAAATAATAGAAATTGGAAGTAAAGATATAATATATTATTTGGCTAGGAATGAGAATTTGCATATCAATGTTCAAGAAATTTTATCCAATTTTGACTGTTCTGATTATGATTCTAGAATCATACTAAATAACTTAGCATCTAATAGATGTTTACACCCTAATTTGCAAGAAAAATTAGTATTAAATGATGATTTGCACTCTAATCTGGCATCAAATGTAAATGTAATAGAAAAAGTTCAAAATATATTACTAAGTAAGTCTGATAACTATATTAATGAAATTCTTTATGAAAATATAAATTGCTCTATTTTGAGTAGAAGAGCTATTTTAGAGTCTTGAATTGATTTAAAGCCTTATCTTTTTATAAGATAAGGCTCTTTTAGTGATACTAATTAAGCTTTAATGCAATATATTTAAAAGTATATTTTATCTATTAAACTGAGATATAAGATTGATTTTGGTACTACTGATCCAAATACTCCTTAACCACCTTAGCCAAAGCCATCATTGGTTTTTTAAGATTATCTTGAGGAACATAAAGACGTTCATCACCATTGACATAGAGCTTAGACTCATCCCGATCAAAACGAATGCTACGGATTTGATTGAGCCGAGTCACAAAACGCTTTCCAAGCATGTCTTTGCAATACAGTTCACTATGGGTAAGGAATAGACCATTTTCAGCATTTTTAAAAATGGTGGTGGTATCCACTAAAACCAGTGGATCATCATTATACTTACCGTACTCACCATCACCATCAAAAGCATAAGCTTTGATGGCCTTATCAACTTTTTTACGTACACCGTAAATATCATCAATCAAATAGCTGCCTGCACTTGGGCGGCTAATTTCATCTTCATAACTTTCCAAAATACTTTCCAATGAACGACGAGTAGGTTGTACAGCTTGAGCTTGGTTTCTAATTTGTTCAGCTCGCGCCAATAAATCCTGTGCTTTCTGCATTTCAAGTACTTGGCGTTGACGTTCCTGTTCATCAGCAATTGCTTGAGCTTCTCGTTCAAGTTCGGCCTGATATTGGGCAAGTGCTTCCTGACGTTGCTGTTCAATCGCAAACTGTTGCGCTAAATAATGTTGCCATTGTGTTTCAATATCGACATTTGCCAGTTGCGCTAATTGATAAATTTGTTCAAATAAATTTTTCTGGAAACTATCCAAATCCACCTGATGATGCAGTTCAGAAAGATGGGTTTTAATTTCTGCAAAATATTCAACAAAATTATCCAGTACCGATAAAATCTGTGGCTGAGCATTCCAGTCTTCTAAATATTGATTTAAAAGAGAACGATCAAAGCCTTGAGACTGTCGAGCAGAATAGGTGAGTACTGCTTCCGATTGAATGCCGTGTTGAGTGAGTGTTTGAGCCGTCACAGATTGAATCAGTTCTAAATCAATTTCAGTCTTTTTATCAGCACGGCTAATAATAATCAGTTTGGGAATATCGGCTTTTAGTGTTTTTAGAAATTGTAGGTCACTTTCAGAAATGACACCTTGATCCGCAGAAATCAGCCAAATAATCCGTTGTGCATCATTGAGTTGAACTTTGGCGATGTGGGCATCACAATTTCCTTGCTCAGAGCTTTCAGTATTGCTATAGCCTGGCGTATCGAGGAAAGATAAATTTTGCCAAGGAAAATGAGCTTGCTCTACAATAATTAAATCAATACTGTCGATTAAAGCCTTATCATCCTGCTCAGCATGATGGGTTAAATTTTTAAATTGCTCGGTTGAGAGCGTTTGAGCTTCTCCTGACTTTAGAATTGCAGCAATCCGATTGTCTGTGCCTTGTACCAAATAAGTTGGAATAGAAGTGGTTGGATCAATTTCCACACTCAGTAATTTTTGTCCCAATAGCCCATTAAGAAAACTGGATTTGCCTGCACTAAATGCGCCACCAATACCAATAATAAAACGATTGTTGAGCTGAGGTGATACACAAAGTTTATAGAAATGGTCTAACTCATGCTGAAAATCCAGCCCCAATTGATTTGCCTGATCCAGAGGTAAATGGGTTTTAAATTGGGTAATATTCTGTTTAAAGTATTGCTTAAGCTGTTGGTATCTGTTTTGAACATCGGTATGTATATTTGACATTTTAAAGTCCAATCTATTGATTTTATGATGTGTTGTCTGACAGATCTTATTTATACTGCAAAAATATAAATAAGATCTTCTGGTTAAAAATTAAGCATTAAGTGCTTGAAGAACCTGATTCAGCGTTGTGAGGTCCTGTTGATAGATAGCACGTTGTTGTTCCTGTTCAGCTTCACCTTGTTGTAGTTGTTGCGCCAATTGAGCTAAGGCAAGTTGAGCCTGTTGATATTTTTCATCAATTTGCTGCTGCACATTTTGTTCAACCTGTTGTAACTGTGCCGTTAAAATTTGACGCAAATTTAATTCTACTTGTGCCATAACTTGTGGAATGAGTGTTGCTTGCACATAAGAGCGAGCTTGCTCACGTTGTTCAGCCCGTTGCTGTTCTTTCTGGCTATCAGAAATAAATTTTCCTAAAATTGTGGTAATAATTGGAATAATCACCGCAGCATAAGGGAAGCTTCTTAGCACAATAGGGAGTAGAGTTACTGCACCAGTCAAGATTGTTGTATTCAATCCATCATTGTCAGAAGCTTCAAAATTAAAATTTTGATTGATTTTAAGTTGTTCAGGTAATTCTGATTCAATACGATGTAAATATTTTTCCACCAACGGTTTAAAGTAACGCTCCATACCCTCGGTCATGCCAATACGCACAGAGTAGGTAATCTGTTGTTGAATGTCGCTACCTTGATGAAGCACACTATTAGCGAAACTATCAGTTTCACCTGTTAAACGACTACGGATATGTTGAGTAATCTGTGACAATACATCATTAAAACGGCTGTTAATCTGTTGATGCTCTTGCTTTAATTTTTGCTGAAAGTGCTGCATTTCCTCCTGCATTTCAGTTTGTTTTAACTTCAAACTTTCGAGATCAAGGTTGTCCTGATTATTCAAAACTTCAATATGTTGTTGCAAAGTCGCAATCGTATCTATGGATTGCTTGACCACCGTTTCTTTAAAACGTTGTTCACTACGTTGTTCCAATTCCTGTAAAGCAGCGATAACCGTATCAAAATTTTTACGAGAAGCAGCGACCACATTCAGGTAATTATCGGGTGGTAGGATTGCTTGCACCTGTTGTTTGACCTGCTGTTTAATTGCTTCTATATCTTTGGCAGAACGTTTGTCACTTTTAGAAATAATGACCAGTACAGGCGCTTGATGTAGGGCTAATTCTGCAAGAAAATTTTTAATACTTTCCTTGAGTGTACCCTCCTCAGAACTCACCATAATGCAGTAGGCAAGACTACGTCCGAGATAATGATGAATTGCCTGACTATGTGCCTCTGATTTAGAGTCCAATCCTGGCAAGTCTGCTAAACATAAATGGGGTAAAGACTGGAGTAGTGGATTATTGAGTTTGACCTCAACATGACCATTTGCCCCCAAATCGTCAAAATCTTGAGATTTTAATTGTTCAAAGGATAATTCCTTAACAAACTGATTATCTTTAAACCCTAAAATTTGATCTGTTTCTGCAAAACTGATTTCTGTTGCCAAATTACTAGCTGGGTCTATTTCAACCGCCAATAGTTTTTGAGCCAGTAACGCATTAATTAATGAAGATTTTCCTGCACTAAATGCACCAATCAAAGGAATGTGGACTTTAAAGTTCTGACTATTTTTTGTCAGTTCTTGAAATTTGTTGCTATCAAGCTGGTATTTTTCATACAGGTTTTGAATTTTTGGTAAATCCTGAATGAGTGTTTGTTGCTGTTGAAACATCTTAAACCCTCCTGTTTTTTAAGCACACATCAGTATAACTATTTATAACGAATTGATTTTTAATCTAGTGATGATTATAGGAGATAAATCATTTAAAAAAAAACTGAACCAAAAGGAGTCAGTCTTAGTTTGACGCACTGGTTTGATAAAAATATTCAATTACCTGAAATCTGTACTATTCTTTCAGTGCTTGTGCCAGTTCGGGCATTTCATACTGTTCTAGTATTGTTACCAACTCTTGAAGAACCTTGCGAGTCTCTCTTTCATCAATATTAAAAGTATCCCGATAAATTTCTGACACTTTATTACCAATACCATGAATAAGTTCACCAATGATAGAGGGTTCAACCATACCGTATCCACCACCACGAGGTCGATTAAATATGTCTGAAAGACTAGTATCGTTATTGGACATTGTTGCATTCGATGTAATTAATTTTGCCTTTTGCAATAAAGGAGCCAGTTCAGCAAGTGTGTGCTCAGGCAAAAGATCGCTGAGTTCCTCATCGACTAACCGTAAAATAAGGGCTTGAGTAATGCTGAGTCCCTTGACTGTAGTCTCAATCCGTTTCCAACGCCAGCTATACGGCATACAGTCACGACGACATTCCAGAGGAAATAACTTTTCCAGTAAATTTAAGTCACGCTGAATAGTACGCTGCGTAGCATCAATTTCTTGATTTCTTAAATGAGTTTCTATATCTGCGGTACTCACATATTTGCTATCCAATAAAAATTGAATAATTTTCCATTGTCGGCTGATAACTTTCGATGATTCTTGACTCATGATGTACTCAAGTAATTTTTTGCCAAGTGTAATCGTCTTTTTTATGAAAATTAAGAGGATAAAATATATAGTAGGTCGTAGTTTGACGTACTTAATTGATTGTTTTCTTTTATAATAATCAGCATGTAAAAATAAATTATTTTTAAAAAAGGGACACAACCTGTCCCTATGGCAGGATAGGATGACTGATTATTAATCTTCGGAGGCTGGTTTAATAGATGGAGATGAGTTTTTCATTACAGCATCTAACCTGTATGAGGGTCAACACCAAAGGCAGTACAGTACCGAATATATTCAATGACTGATGTGTGCTGAAAATAAAGGAGGTTTTAACTTGGTAAACTATGCATACTCATCAGGAGTTTACCATGAGCAAGAAACAGAAGACTTACACCGCAGAATTTAAAGCTGAAGGGCTTTGTTGCATAAAGATTTTAAAGATAGAGCTTTCCTAAGTTGTTCAAATTTAAGTTGGACTGCCACCACTCTCCTAAACATTAGAGAGCATCATTTTGAAGCTGCCTAAAACTTTTCTAAACTTATGTCCTTTAAATAACGATACACAGCCTGCCGACTAATCCCAAAAGCTTTCCCCAAAGCAACTTTAGAAGTGTATTTCCCTTCAACCCATGCCTGACGTAAAGCATTAGCCTGATCAGGTTTGAGCTTATGCACACGACCTTTATATTTCCCTTGAGCCGCTGCCAGCTTAATGCCTTCTTTTTGCCGTTCTAAAATAATTTCACGTTCAAACTGAGCAAAAGCTCCCATCAGTTGCAACATCAAGTTATCCATCGGTGTTGCTTGGGCGGTAAAGGTAATTTTTTCTTTGATAAATTGAATCGCAATACCCCGCTTAACCAGTTTGTCCACTTCTTCAACCAGGTCTTTGAGACTTCGTGCAAAACGATCCATCGAATGTACCACCACCATGTCCCCTTCCCGAACATAGTTCAGCATTTCCTGAAATTTAGGTCGGTCTGTATTTTTACCTGAAGCTTTGTCTATGAACAGCCGGTCAATTTCGATGCCTTCAAGTTGGCGTCCAGTATTTTGCTCGACCGAGCTGACTCGGACATAGCCGACTTTTTGACCTTTCATGCGCTTCGCTCCAAATTGACTAAAAATAGCCCAATTTGCCTATTATAAATATTAAACTTTAAAATAACATGTTATGTATGATCAAAAAATATTTAAAAGATACATAAATTTATGAACTTTTATAATGTTACTTTAGGGTATAGCTATTTGCAACAGTGCCCTACAAGTTGCAACCTATGCCAACCCGCTACGTTTTGGTATCGACTTGGTACAGCGAGTTTATTTAGAAGGGGCAACTTTTGCACAGATTAAGTGGGATTTTTTACCAATGTTTGTGCTTGCAATCCTGACTTTACCCTTGGCTGCATGGTTGTTTCGGAATCGCTTGTCCTAGAGTTTTCTATGAGTCGTTGTTATATTTCTCTGTTCATAGGCACCAATTATATTAGACTTCTTTCATAATTGCCTAAACCCTCTTTATTTTTCTCCCTGAGCAAATTGAAAGATTTTTCAATGCGGCGCAAGAAAAATAAAAAGGACTTATGAAAGAAGTCT
>NZ_BKNN01000087.1 GCF_008993995.1 Acinetobacter brisouii | reverse complement strand
CTTAAACATTTTCGGATATTAACAGAACGCTATAGAAATAGACGGAAACGCTTTGGTCTAAGAATGAATTTAATTGCTGGAATGGTGAATTGGATGCTCTTAAATTAACTTTCGCAAGAGGTCTATTGTAAATAATAATATTTCTTCATTTTTTATTCTCATTTTTCGGCAATAATTAAACTTTAAATAGTGGTAATTCTTACATGATGAAAAAGTTCAAAATAAAACCTCTTATATGGGGAATCTTCAGTATTGCATTGAGCTCTGCAACGCTAATACATGCAGAAACACAACCAATTTCTTTGAAATTTGATCAGCAGAATTTCACAATCAAAACAATCAATGTGAATGGTTCTACACTTAAAGTACATGCCTATGAAGGCATTACTTATGTTGCCAATCCTGTTGATAAAAAATATCAAAGCATCAATATTTATATTCCTGAAGCCTATTTTGAGGGCCAATCCATCAATGGCTATAATGCCCAAAATGCGCCTATTTTTCTGCCAAATCAGGTGGGCGGGTATATGCCAGCAGAACCCGGCACGTTGGAGGAAAGACGCCCACTGATGATGAAAAATCCAAATGGGGCAGCCCCATCGGATTTACCTAAAGGGAAACCACCTGAAGGGATGTCTGGAATGGATCAATCTCAAAAGCAGCAACGTCCCAACACGATTGTCAGTGCTCTAGCGCATGGTTATGTAGTCGCTTCACCTGGAGCACGTGGTCGCACATTGCAAAATGCCCAAGGACAATATACAGGTAAAGCACCGGCTGCAATTGTGGACTTAAAGGCTGCTGTTCGTTATCTCAAGTTGAACGATTCTATAATGCCGGGTGATGCCAACAAGATTATTTCAAATGGTACCAGTGCAGGAGGAGCACTTTCTGTATTACTCGGAGCTACGGGGGATGCTAAAGATTATGAACCGTATCTCAAACAATTAGGGGCTGCTCAAAATAGCGACAAAATATTTGCAAGTTCCGCTTATGCGGCTATTACCAATCTAGAGCATGCAGATGCTGCTTACGAATGGCAATTGGCGAATGTACATCAGTATAAAAAAATTGATATCAGCATGTTGGATTATAAAGTTCAACGCAAAGAGCAAGCAGGGACTTTAACAGCCAATCAAATTCAGGTATCTCAAGATTTAAAACAATTGTTCCCTACGTACTTAAACAGTTTAAAGCTAAAAAATAAGCAAGGGCAATTACTGCAACTTGATGCAAAGGGCAATGGTAGCTTTAAAGACTATATTCAATCGCTGTTGATTCAATCTGCACAGACCGCCTTGGATCAAGGTGAAGATTTAAGCTCGTTGAAGTGGCTTACAATTGAAAATAAAAAAATCGCCAAAATTGACTATGATGCTTATCTGCAATATTTAGGACGACAAAAATTACCACCAGCTTTTGATGCCTTAGATTTATCATCGGGTGAAAATGATGAGTTTGGAACAGCAAGCATCGCTGCGCAACATTTCACGGCATATGCACTGCAACATCGAACTCAAACAGATAGCACGATGGCAGATCCTAAAATTATTGCCATGATGAACCCCATGCACTATATCGGGACTCATCAAGCGAGTACTGCCAAATATTGGCGAATTCGACAGGGCACACTGGATAAGGATACGAGTTTTGCCATTCCAGCAATGCTAGCAACCAGCCTTGCGAATCAAGGCAATTCAGTGGATTTCTCTCTGGCTTGGAATCAACCTCATGGTGGAGACTATGACCTGAATGAGTTATTTAACTGGATAGATCAAATTGCACATCCATCTATGCCATAAATTTTTCTGAACAATTAGATCGTGTTCGCGACTCATTTAGGTGAATGCGATCTTATCTATGCAATCTTTGGACAAAAAAAACAGCCTTTAGGACTGCGCTGTCGCATAAAGGCTGATCAAGGGTAAATCTATTTATCTGTGTGTACGCTAGTTATTCAGCTTTATCCATTGCTTTTGCTTGTGCACCACCCGCAACTGAATATGTAATTGGAACTTTACGCGTTGCCAAGAACTGTTCCAGAGTTTCTCCACGGAATGATGCATAGACTTGCGGGTTCGGTACGCCTAACACAGCTGCCATTTTCTCTAAAACAAAGAAACTCACACCTCTACGAATCATTTAAATCCATTTTCGTTCACGAATCAGGGTTTTCTCTTCATCATCTAAGCCGCGTTCATTGGCAAGAGCTTCGAAGTCGGTTAAAAATCTCGTACGATGTTGCGGAAGTACCAAATCATGTAAGAAAGCGTTAATGCGTAAATTGGCATGGCTCACTGCATGCGTTAGAGGATAAGTCCCTTTAAGCAGTTCAGCCCCTTGTAATTCATAGTCCAAATGCTGACGATACGCCTCAATTTCATCTGGTGTTGCCGCTTCACCTAAATCTTCAAACACTAGCGTGGCAATATTGGTGACTGATGGCGCATAGTTTTGTTTGTGAATCAGTTTGACATTGTCTGATAACGCACCACGCATAATCAGCCACATCACTACTTCCGCACCTTCCCAGCCACCCTTTTCAGCAAATTCAGCAATACGCATATTGGCTAATTTTTCAGGTTGTTTTTCTAACAAGTCAAGGAATTCAGCATCCCATTCTTCGTTCAGAAATCCTGCACGTTCGCCGTGTACCTGATGAGAAAGCCCGCCAGTTGCCATGATTGCGACATTTAAATCTTCAGGATAACTTTCAATCGCTTTACGCAAGGTTTTGCCCATTTTCCACATACGCTTGGCACTTGGAATAGGAAATTGCAACACACCGACTTGTAATGGAACAACTTGACCCGACCATGGACCTTGCTCATCACCAAGCATAGAAAGTGGCGATAAAAAATGGCACTGTTGCAAATAGGCTGACATGATAAGCTAAATATCTTATTTATTTCGAGATACAGCAGATGAATCCCTTCCATGGTCGGCACTTTCAAGGTGAAATCATTCTTTGGGCTGTTCGTTGGTATTGTAAATATGGCATCAGCTATCGTGAACTTCAAGAAATGCTCGCTGAACGAGGTGTGAATGTTGACCACACCACAATTTATCGTTGGGTTCAGCGTTATGCTCCAGAAATGGAAAAACGCTTACGCTGGTATTGGCGTAATCCTACAGATTTACATTCATGGCATATGGATGAGACTTATATCAAAGTGAAGGGGCGATGGACTTACCTGTATCGTGCAGTTGATCAACGGGGTCATACGATTGACTTTTACCTTTCCGCTAGACGGAACAGTAAATCAGCCTATTGTTTTTTAGGAAAGATCTTCAATACGGTGAAAAAATGGCAAATTCCACGGGTCATCAATACAGATAAAGCAGCGACCTATGGCCATGCTTTATCACGGTTAAAGCGAGAAGGAAAATGTCCAGTAGATATTGAGCACAGGCAGATTAAGTATAAAAATAATGTCATTGAATGTGATCATGGCAAGCTAAAGCGGATCATCAGGGCCACATTAGGATTCAAATCTATGAAGACGGCTTATGCCACAATTAAAGGTATTGAAGTCATGCGTGCACTACGTAAAGGACAAGCATCGTCATTTTATTATGGTCAGCCTCAGGGTGAAATGTGTCTAATCAACAGGGTTTTCGGTCTCTAAGTACTTTTTAAAGGGAACATCATCGACTCAAATCTCTATTTGCAACAGTGCCGCGACAACTCAGTTGGATGATTCCCTTGAGGCACCATCGAGTGATACGTGGAACCCCCAGCATGCCTATTTCGAAAGATAAAGCATCGGCCAAGAAGCCACGGCGCGTCTCCCGCAGCCATGCGCCTGGGGACAAATCGAATCTTTTTGGCACCGTCAAATTGGCCGGAGGGAGTGTTTGCCATTTTGGCATGGAAACTTGGTCCGAAAAACGGGGGATTCTGCTCCCTCATACTCCTAACCTGAATTATTCACCACACAAAGGATGAGAAGGCCTATTATGTGCTAAAATGTTGTTGCAAAACAAACAGTTGCACATCAAACAGGTCTTCTCATGAGCTACCATATCACAACGCAGAGTGTGGTTTTCCAAGACTTGTTTCCCAAGCCGACTGGAAGGCTTTCCTGTGGCGCGGCATCGTTGCCGTCATTCTTGCCGCCCTGGCATGGCTGATGCCCGCTGAAGCGGTCCTAACACTGACCATTGTGTTTGGTGCCTACTCCTTTGCGGATGGCGTACTGGGGCTTTGGTCGGGCTATAAAAACATGCGTCAGGGTGAAAGCTGGGGCTGGTTGATCTTCAGCGGCCTCCTTGGCATCGCAACCGGGCTTATCGTCCTGGTCAGCCCGTTCGTCGCGACACTCGTGTTAACCGTGTTTCTCTGGACGATGGTTGCATTCTGGTCGATCACATCCGGCGTGATGGAGATCGTCGCGGCCTTTCGGCTCCGTAAGGAAATCGAGGGGGAGTGGTTGCTCGTCCTCAGCGGTGTCATTTCCATCTTGCTTGGCGCTGCCGTCACATGGGTCTTGTTCACGACACCCGCAGGCAGTATTATGGCCCTCGGTTGGTTGTTGGGCGTCTATGCCGCAATCTTCGGTGTAACCATGATCCTGTTGGCATTGAAGCTTCGGAAAGTCAGCGCTTCGGACGACACGCTGGGGCCGAAACTACAGCCACTTAAAACTCGAGAACGGCGGCCAGGCACGTCACAGGACCTGGCTGCCTTTAAAAAAAGAGAAGCAGCGCTGCGCCAGCCGACCTTTCGTTGCAGAATAATAGGGAGTGCATATAAATGAATTTTTTGAATTTGCAGGTCACACAGGCAGAGCTCCTATCCGGCCTTATTTCCGTTTCCCAAGAAGTGGAAAGAGATTTCTCGAACTGGGATGAAACGATTTTCGAGCGCTGTCTGCGGGATGGGTTCAATGTATTTGGCTCTGGACCAACCCCTATTCTCTTGCGGCCCGAAAAGGAGACCGAACCTGCCCCTGACACCCGTTCGCTAGGCAACGACAGCCATGATTAAGAAAGGCCAACCCATGAAGCCACCGGTAAAGACGAGCTTTCGCGGCAGGGACGTCGCCTACCTGGTAATTTCCATTGTTTTAGTGGGCGTAGGTTACGCAGCCTACCGCGGCTTATACTTTGTTGGTGAAAACGTTCCTTTTGCCCAAGAGATGATCCTAGTGTTCCTGGGTGCAGCTACCACTATCTATCTGACAGCTGTGCTCCTCAATCGCCAGACTGAGCTTGAGTTAAGAAAAGAAGGGCAAGTTCTTCTTTTTCAACAAAAGCATGACACATATATGCGCGTCATCGAAAAGGTTGCTGAAATCGTGGAGCGTGAACGTCATGATTCTGCGCTCATTGATGAACTCAGGGTCATCAGCCACAGGCTTGCCGTTGTCGGCAGCGCGCCAGTTGTCGAAGCGTTCCGACGCGTTCTTGATCTGCTTGTTGATGGACTTGAGGATGGCCAGTTGAACGGCAATGACGCAGAACAGGTGATGCATGCCGTAGCTGAAGTCACGATTGCGATGCGTTCGGACATCAGCAGCGACAACGACCCTGAAGCGCTTCGGTCGGCTGCAGAAACGATCATGGCGAACTCACGCAAGATCGAGCGGCTGGACGACATCGAGCACTCAAAGTCCAAGCCAGACGCAAATGCAGCCAACAATAAACAGAAGAAAGGAGATTCGAAAGATGATGCAAGGACATAACCGCCCGCCATTCGCACCAACAATTCCCGGAACCAACCTTCGTTCTCATGATGTGCCAACCGCCATCATTTACCGACCCGCGCGCGCGGCCGCCACGTCCGCGCCACGATCCCGACACTGGGTTCTGGAGTTCGAACCGTCACGCCCGCAGAACCTTGAGCCCTTGATGGGATGGACGACGTCTCAGGATCCTTACCGGCCTATCAGGATGACATTTCCAGATCGCGACAGCGCTGTCGACTATGCCCTCAAGAACGATTGGCGCTATATCGTGCGTGAAGATCGTCCGCGGCGCATCGGACCAAACCCTTGGGCGGGCACAAGCAGTCATCAGCTTTATCGCGGAGTCGATACTTCCAAGGAAGGGTGGGTTCAGATGGGGCAACCGACGATGTCGGAGCATCACCTCCCAAAAGGATACGGCGCATCCGAAAACACGGGAACGCCGCAGAAATCGGAGGCTGAGTTTCTCGATCCAGTTCTGGAGGCTGCCATCGAGTCCTTTCCAGCCTCTGATCCGCCGGCGTGGATTGGAACGACAGTATCCGGGCGAAGGGGCTGAAGTCGATGCATGGAACCGCCGAATTCCTGATTGCGGGTGCGACCCTGATTTCGGGCGCATTCATTGCCGTTGCCATATGCTCCCGTTTAGGTGTTCCTTCGATCGTTGGGTTTTTGCTTGCAGGCATGGCTTTGGGCCCGCACGGTCTCGAGCTTATTGATGGTGAAGCAACCCTTGGCGCTATCGGTGAATTGGGCGTGATCTTGTTGCTGTTCATGCTGGGGCTGGAATTCTCGCTTGGCAAGCTGATGGAGCTGCGGCGGCTGATCTTCGGTGTCGGTCTTTTGCAGGTCGCCACAACATCCGGTCGAGTATAGGAAGAATAAACACCTATATGAGAGTAATAAAGTTT